>BNTW01000005.1 GCA_025996895.1 Bacteroidia bacterium
GTGAGTAGAAAAACTTCTCGTGTTTGTCTATCTCGTATGTGAAATCTTCTTTTTTCATCTTTGCTATTTTGCTACAAAGATAATATTTATTTTTTTAACTACTATAAATTATTTATTTTTCTTGCCTAAACAGTTTATAGGACACGGACAAAGCGATTCTTGAATTATCCGATTGCCAGGAAGAATAATTACCCAACAGTTCACGGTTGGTGTGGTATTTCAATTCAACCTGAAAATTTTTGTAAGCAAAACCTCCGCCCAATATGAAATTAGCTCTTTCTGTTATCTCAAGCACTGTGCGTCCCACAATTTCAAATCCTTTGTTACTATTGATATAAAAGAACGGATTAAAGCTGGCATCAAAGAAAAACCGCATATCATTGTTCAGATAAAAGCTATATCTTAACCCGATAGGAAACGTTACAGAAACCATATCCAGCGTTCGAGGCAAGTTATAAAAATCTTTAGTGTTTTTATAATGCTCCATGGTCGGGGCAAAAATAACACTGGTTGTATTTCGGTTGAACGGCAGAAAGTATTCCAATTCCGCACCGGCCGTCCAATTAACCTTGTTCCCGAAATCGTACCGTTTTTCGTCCGGAATTGTCAATAATGTAACCTTTGTCGAATGTAACTTGTGCGGAAACCGTTAAATAACAGGATATTAAAGCCAATAATAGATAAATTTGTTTCATGTATTTTATTTTATGAATTAGGGAAACATTCCTTTTTTCACTTCGTTAGCCTTGGCCTGTCCCTGCAACTCGGCAACGAGAGCCAGAGCAAAATCAAAGACATAGCCGGGGCCTTTTCCGGTAATAATGTTGCCGTCTTTCACAACGGCTTCCGGCACGACTGTTGCATGGTGCAAGGTGTTTTCATATCCCGGATAGACGGTTGCTCGCTTTCCGTGCAATAAATGCATTCCACCCAAGACCAACGGTGCAGCGCAGATAGCTGCGATTTTTTTCCCTTCGCCGGCGTATTGTTTGAGCAACTGTTTCAATCCTTCGTGTTCGTTGAGGTGACGCGCTCCCGGCATTCCGCCCGGCAAAATCAACATTTGTCCGTCCGAAAAATCGGTATCGGCAAACAATTGGTCGGCTTCCACCGCAATTTGATGTGCTCCGCTCACTAATCTATCATTTGTAACGGATACGGTAGTAACTTCCACTTCCCCGCGTCGCAATATGTCTATCGTTCCAACGGCTTCTATTTCTTCAAATCCTTCTGCTAAAAAAATAAATGCTTTCATAATATGATGTTTAAAAATTATTTCAATGAATACCGATACGTGATTGTTCCTATTTTGTTTTGCGACTCGTTGATCGAATTAAACCGGGTTTTCCGGGCAGCTTCCACCGCAGAGCGGCGCATCATGGCATCTTCGATATTTGTACCTTTGAGCCGTACTTCAGCATGAATGACGTTGCCCTGCGGATTGACCGTGATTTCGACCACGATAGAGCCTTCTTCCTGAATGGTGTATTCCGGTCGTTGCAATCCGCCGCCGGCTAACGAGCGTCCTTCCAAATTGAAAGTACCGACACCCGAATACGAGCCGGTCGCTGCGTTTCCTTCACGACTTCCTTGATTGCCTGTTCCGGATGCTGCCGTTCCTTCGCTTCCGCTTGTCGAAGTACCGGTTCCGAATGTATTTTTACTGCCTTCCGAAGCGTTGCCTTTTCCACCGAATAAACCCGACATTTGCTTGTCGATAGCGGCCTTTTGCTCGGCCGACTGATCTTTTTCAGTCGGTTTCTTTTCAGGTGTTTTTACCGCAATGGTTGGCTCTCCGGTTTGGGTAATCGCTATCGGATTTTCTTTTGGAATAGTTGGTGCAGCCGCATTTTCAATCGATACATCGCGAACATCGCCTTCCGGCCGAGGCTCAAAAGTACCTTTCGCCCAATTGACCGTACCATAATTGACTAAAACGCCCTCTCCTTCGCCAAAGCCGTTACCCGCGCTCAAGTGCGTATGCAGTGTAATCAACGAAAGCAACAGCAAGAGCAACAAGCAAATGACGCTCGAACTTGAATAACCGATGACTTGTTCCCTCGTAATTTTCATTTTATTTCGGCCTCGTAACCAAAACCATTTTAAAATTATTTTGATTGACAATGTCCAATATTTTCACCACTTCGCCGTAAGGAATGGTCTGATCGGCATACAGTGCTACATACATTTCTTTATTCCGCTCGTAATTGGCTTTCAAAAATGGCACAATGTTGTCAAAATCGACTTTCCGTTCCTTTTCGCTTCCAAACGCCACATAATAATTCATCTGTTTGTCAATCGTTACTCGCGAAACCGGTTTGACATCGTTTTTCTGCGCACTTTGAGGCAAAACCACCTTAATCGCATTCGGAACAATCTGCGTAGAAGTAATCATAAAAAAGATTAACAGCAAAAAAATCATGTCCGTCATGGACGCCATGCTGAATTCGGCACTTACTCTTCTTCTTCGTTTGATAGCCATTTCCGTTTATTTTGCGGGTTCGTTCAACAAATCCATAAAGTCCATCGTGCGCGCTTCCATCTGATTAATCACCCCATCGACTTTGGCAGTCAGATAGTTATAAGCCAACAGTGCGGGAATGCCGACCGAAAGACCGGCAACGGTTGTTACCAATGCCTCGTAAATACCGCTCGACAACAACGAAATGTCGATATTGCTGCTACCTGCATTCGCCATGTCGAAAAACGCGCGCACCATTCCGGTAACAGTTCCCAGAAAACCAATCATGGGTGAAATCGCCGCCGTGGTCGCCACCCATGCAAAGCCTTTTTCCAATTTGGCCACTTCAATCGAACTGACATTTTCGATAGCCACCAAAATATCGTTCATGGGGCGTCCCAGACGCTGAATCCCTTTCATAATCATACGTGAATAGGGCGTATCGGTCGTCTGACAAAGTTTTTCAGCCGATTTGATATTTCCTTCATGGATATAATCCTTAATCCGCGCCATAAATGTTTCGTCTTCCTTCGCAGCTTTTTTAATTACCAACAGTCGTTCGATAAAAATGCCCAGCGCGATAAAAAACAACACCACAATCGGAATCATCAGCCATCCGCCTTTCATGGCTAAGTCCAAAATATCCATTTTCACTTCCGTTGTTTCGGGGGCGAGCGTTACTGCCGTAACTTCACCAACTCCTTCTTGAATAAAAAGTAATAAATTCATTGTATCGCTTAATAAAATAACTATTTTTGTACGTGAATTTCAATATGCGTACAAAAGTAATTTATTATTTGGAATTATGAAAATCGGAATTTTCGGTAGCAATTATCAGACGGGTAAACAGACTTCCATTAAAAACCTGTTTGACGAGTTGAAAAACCGGCAAGCGGAAATCTGGGTAGAAGAAAAATTTTATGATTATCTTTCCAAAACGTTTGCTTTTACGCCTTCAGTAAAGGGATTGATTAACGAAGACCCGTTCATGCTGGATATGATTTTCAGTTTGGGCGGCGACGGAACGTTTTTGCGCACCGCTGCTTGGGTGGGACGGCAGGAAATTCCTGTTTTGGGTATAAACATGGGACGTTTGGGCTTTTTGGCCGACAACAATACTTCCGAATTGGAAGAAGTTGTAGCGGAAATTGTTGACGGAAATTACTTTTTGGAAGAAAAAAACCTGTTACAATTGGATTGCGTCCTTCCTTTTCATGGAAAATATAACTACGCTTTGAACGAAATAGCTGTTTTGAAACGCGATACGTCGGCCATGATTGCGATTTGTGCTTCGTTGAACGATGTATTTTTGACGGAATATTTAGCCGACGGCTTGATTGTATCTACACCGACCGGCTCTACGGCGTATAATTTAAGCGTGAATGGCCCGATTATTCTTCCGCAATGCCGGAATGTTGTGTTAAGTCCGGTTGCACCACATTCGTTAAATGTACGTCCGTTAGTTATTCCGGACGATTACAAAATTTCGCTGAAAGTGGAAGCGCGGAGTAAAAATTTCCTGATTTCGCTTGACGGCCGTTCCGAAGTTTTTCCTTCGGGAACAGAACTGCAAATCCAAAAAGCCGATTTTACGATTAAAGTTGTCAAACGGCAGCATCATAGTTTTTACGACACCCTGCGCAAAAAATTGCTTTGGGGAACAGATATACGCGAAAATGGAAAATAAAATCGTATTCATCACCGGCGCGACAAGCGGAATAGGCGAGGCCTGCGCCCATAAATTTGCTTCCAAAGGGTATAACCTGATTTTGAACGGACGCAAAGCCGACTTGCTGGACAAATTAAAACAACAGTTGGAAGCACAGTATGGAATGGCCGTTTTGCCTCTGTTGTTCGATGTGCGGAATAAAATCGCCGTCGAAACAACATTGCAAGCCCTGCCCGACGAATGGAAAGCTGTCGAAATCCTGATTAACAACGCCGGTCTGGTGCTGGGCACGGAGAAAGAATTTGAAGTGGATTTGGAAGAATCCGGCATCGTTATCGACACGAATATCAAAGGCTTATTGACGGTTACACGTTGTATTGTTCCCGGAATGATTGCACGCGGGAAAGGGCATATCATCAATATCGGCTCGATTGCGGGCGATGCCGCTTATGCCGGCGGAAGCGTGTATTGTGCGACTAAGGCAGCGGTTAAAGCCTTATCGGACGGACTTCGCATCGATTTGGTCGATACACCGTTGCGTGTAACGAACATCAAGCCCGGCATGGTGGAAACGCATTTCAGTATCACTCGTTTTCGCGGCGACAAAACGAAAGCCGGTGCCGTTTATCAAGGTCTCCAACCGCTGACGCCGATGGACATTGCCGAAACTATCTACTTCGCTGCTTCTGCACCCGCACATGTGCAAATCGCCGAGGTGCTGATTATGCCGACGAATCAGGCAACAGGGACAATAACCTATAGAAGATAATTTTACCGGTGCATAGGTAAAAATACCGGAAAATATCTCGCTGATTTCGCAAACGAAGGGTATTATATTGAATGAAAAAAACGATAATTCTACAAATACGGAATCACCTTTTCCAGCTGGTTTGGCCGCGAGCCTTTGACCAAAATATGGTATCCGCTGACGGGAACGGTTTGCAGGTGTTCGATCAAATCGGCAGTTTTAGGAAAAATCCGCCATTTCATCGGTAAATTTTCAATTTTCTGGAAGGATTCGCCGACTAAAAATACTTGCTCTATCGGGTTTTGAACCAAGCGTTCAACTAATTTTTGGTGTTCTTCCCGACTGTAAATTCCCAATTCCCGCATTTCTCCCAAAATCACCATTTTCGGACGAACGCTCAGTGCCAGAAAATTATCCAAAGCAGCCTGCATACTGCTCGGATTGGCGTTGTAGGCATCAATAATCAAGTGATTTTTTTGGGTTTCCTGACTTTGCGAACGGTTGTTGGTCGGTACATAATCTTGAATGGCTTGGCTGATTTTTGCACTTCCTACACCAAAATAATCGGCAACACAAACAGCAGCCAGCACATTTTCGAGGTTGTAGTTTCCGGCCAAATGCGTAGCGATTTCGTGCTTTTCATTTCCTTTTTCCCATTCCACAACTAATGCCGGCTCAGATTGCAACGTTTTCCCATGTATCAAATCCTCCGAAGTTGTGCCGTAATAAACCGTTGATAGATAAGCATATAAATCTTTCAAAATCAAATGGTCGAGATTGGCAAAGACTGTTCCGTTTTTGGTGCGAAGAAAATCATACAATTCCGTTTTGGTGCGGACGACACCTTCCAATGAGCCGAAACCTTCCAAATGAGCCTTTCCGATATTGGTGATCAGTCCGTAATCCGGCTCGGCAATTTGGCAGAGGTCGCGAATTTCCCCCTGATGATTGGCACCCATTTCAATAACGGCAAACGCATGTTCGGGTTTCAGTTGCAACAAGGTCAGCGGAACGCCGATATGATTGTTCAGATTTCCTTGCGTGTAGAGCGTTGAAAATTGCGACGATAAAGCCGTTGCGATTAATTCCTTCGTTGTCGTTTTCCCATTTGTTCCGGTGATCGCAATAATGGTGGCGTTCATTTGTTTGCGGTGATAGTTTGCCAACGCTTGCAAGGTTTGCAATACATTTTCCACCCGAATGATCCGTCCGTTTTCCGGCAGATCTTTTCTATCGCCGACAGCATACGCCGATCCCGATTGAAGTGCCTGCTCAATATAGTCGTTTCCATCGAAAGAATCACCTTTTAAAGCAAAAAAAATCGAGCCTTGCGGACAATGGCGCGAATCGGTCGTTATGACCGGATATTGTTGAAAAAAAGTATAAAGCTGCTCAATCGTCATGTTTTCTGAAAAAATAAATCTTTTGTTGGGCAAAGATAAAAAATAATTTTTTACCTTTGACTATGACTACAAATTTCAAAGGGGAATTGATGGATTTCGGAACTCCCAAAGTGATGGGGATTCTGAATATTACGCCCGATTCGTTTTTTTCGGGAAGCCGGAAGCAGACGGAGAAGGAAATCGCAGCGCGCGTAATTCAAATGGCGGAAGAAGGTGCGGATATTGTTGATGTCGGCGGATATTCGTCGCGGCCAAGTGCCGCGTTTGTGAACGAAGAAGAAGAAATGAATCGATTAAAATACGGTTTGGAAATTCTTTTTAGGGAGACACCCGCTGCAATTGTTTCTATCGACACTTTTCGGTCGAACGTTGTCCGCGAATGTCTGGAATGTTTTGGTGAATTGATTGTCAATGATATTTCCGCCGGTGAATTGGACGAAAAAATGCCGGATACGGTGGCTGAATATCAAGTGCCGTATCTTATTATGCACATGTGTGGAACGCCCCAAACCATGATGCAATATACGGAATACGACCGCCTGCTGCCGGAAATCTTACATTATTTTGCCGGAAAAATCAATACGCTGCACCAAAAAGGCGTGAATGATATTTGGATAGATCCCGGTTTCGGCTTCAGCAAAACCACCGCACAAAATTACGAAGTGTTGGCAAATCTCCAACAATTCACTATCTTTGAACTTCCGCTGCTGGTCGGCATTTCCCGGAAAACGATGATTCGGGACGTGATTAATGTTCCGCCGGAAGAAGCATTAAGCGGGACAATCGCGCTAAACATGTTTGCGCTGATGAATGGTGCAAACATTATTCGCGTACATGACGTGAAAGAGGCGGTGCAAACGGTGAAAATTTTTAATAAATTGAAACAGAATGATGTTTAATTTCGGCATAAAAGACGCTATCGACGTACTCTTGGTCGCTTTTTTTCTTTACGAAACGTATCTTTTAATGAAAAAAACCGGCGCGACGGCTATCTTTCTGGGCGTACTGTCGTTTATCGTCATTTGGCTGCTCGTCGCCAAAGTGTTTGACATGCGTCTGATGGGCAACATTTTGGATAAATTTATCAGTGTCGGTTTTATCCTGTTGGCGATTGTCTTTCAAAAAGAGATACGCGAATTTTTGCAAACCATGGGCTCGAACAAAGGAATTAAGATGCTGTTGAAATGGTTTCGGCCGAAGGAAGAAGGCAATGTGGGCGATAATATTTCGTATGTAATGCCGATTGTGATGGCGTCGATGGATATGGCGAAGCGGAAAGAGGGTGCGTTGATTGCTATTCAACAGGATATTCCACTGGATACGTTTGTCGAAACCGGCGAAGAAATCAATGCGAACATCAGCGCGCGGTTGATTGAAAATATTTTTTTCAAAAACAGTCCGCTGCACGATGGGGCCTTGATTATCGCCAACAAACGAATTAAAGCGGCCGGCTGTATCCTGCCGGTTTCGCAAAACCACAATGTTCCGAAACGCTACGGTCTGCGCCACCGCGCCGCTTTGGGACTGTCCGAAGAAACCGATGCCAAAGTGATTATCGTTTCCGAAGAAACCGGAAAAATCTCGCTGGCCTATCGCGGACAATTATACGCCGGCATCTCGGCCGAAGAATTGCAAAACAGGCTGGTGAGCGGGATGTAAGAATAGATTGAAAATGAATTGTTTTTGTTTTGAAAAAAATAGATTAACTTTGCAATTGTATAAAAAGTAGAATTATGGCAACAATAACATTAGATTATGATGTTCGCAATACTAAAGCCCAAAGGACATTGGATTATATCTTGTCTATGGGGTTTTTTAAAGCTCGAACTGAAAGGAAACCGCTTAGGAGAACCGCTGTTTTTTCTGTCGTAGAAGATGATAGACCGATATACTTTGCAAGTGAACAAGCATTGGCAAAAGATTGGTTGAACAAAGATGAAGAAGAGGCATGGAAAAATTTGTAAAAGGCAATGTCGTAGTCATTCCGTTTCCGTTTTCCGATTTATCAGCTGCCAAACGGCGGCCGGCATTAGTGTTGGCAACACTTTCGGGGCGATAGCTGCTTAGGTTAGATGAAATTTTGAACGAACTATTGTTGTTAAAAACACCCCAAGAATATGATTATTCAAAAAAAACATATTTTGATTCGGAAGTTATAATATAAAAACAATTTTTGAGTTTATGACATAAAAAGACAACTCGCGTAGCAATCGCACAGACATATTGAAAAAAGCATTAGGCTTTTATCTTTCTATCCACAAGTGTGACAACTTAAAAGATTACTGAAAGATGAGTTTGATGTTCACGTGGTCGGCGTGAACTTAACTTATTTGTGGTAATGGGTTTTTGTCACACACCTTGGATAGCGGATATTTTAAGTATCACGCTTTTTTCTTTTTAAAACGAACTTGTTTTATTTATTAATATATTATTTTTTATGAGAACAAATTATTTGTGTAAAATGATGATGGTAGTTTTACTGATACTTACAGCTACCACAGTGAAGGCGGTAGAGCCTGTTTGTGATTTGATTGTTACGGCAATACGTTGGGAACCTGCTAATCCGGCTCCCGGCGATGAGGTAACATTTTTTGCTACAATTAAAAACATTGGAGAAGCAGCCTCTCCCGGAAACGTAAAACATGGAATTTTTTTTCAAGCAAATGGCGAGGCTGCAAGTTGGCACGATGGCTTTCAAGGTCCGTTGGCAGCAGGTGCCTCCATTGAACTTTCTTCCAGAGGCGAAGGTTCCAGCGGTCCGCTTTGGATAGTAGGTAACCTATTGGAGGCGTATATAATATCCGCATGGGTAAATGATACGCAAAATTTTGAAGAAACAGACTATGAAAACAACACATTAATAAAAGTATTAACCGTAAGTAAAACTCCCGATATGTTTCACTGGGAATTTGCAGATGGCACGCTAACTATTGGCGGAACAGGAGCAATGCCGGATTATGGAAATACCAATCAACCATGGTTTTCTCATAGAGAGAATATTTACAATGTGGTAATTGAAGATGGAATAACAACTATTGGAAATTACGCTTTTAACTCTTGCAACAATCTGGTTTCTGTTATTCTACCCAACAGTGTTACTTCCATTGGTGATCTTGCTTTTGAAGAATGCGGAAATTTAACCACTATCAATATTCCGACAAGTGTTTCCTCTATTGGATGGGGTGCTTTTAGATCGTGCAGCAATTTGACATCAATTAATCTTCCCGAAGGCATTAGTGCAATAAAAATCAATACTTTTTACGGATGTAGTAGTTTGACGTCAATAACTATTCCCAATAGTGTAGGCAGTCTTTCGGATGCGATATTTGTTGCATGCACTGCACTGAAAAAGGTGAAAGTTTTATGGGAAACGCCTCTCAATACATTTATTACGATTAATGACGAACCATCATCAAACCCCTATCCATTCGCCATGAATATGAATGATGTTACTTTGATTGTTCCTACCGGTACTAAAGCCTTGTATGAGACGGCTGTTGTTTGGAAAGATTTCGGAAAAATAGAAGAAGTTCTTACTACTCATTGGCAAGCCAATAGTCAATCCTATTCAAACACCTCAACTTTCACAGCCAATGTAATTTTAGATAATGTTGAAATGCAAAGCGACCATTTGGAAATCGGCGCATTTGCAGGCTCGGAGTGTCGCGGCTCTGTGATTCTTCAGAATTATCCCGAAAACCCTGCTCATCCCTATTTGGGCTTTTTAACAGTCTATGGCAATGACGGCGAAGAAATCACGTTTAAGGTGTATAATCATGATACGGGAAAAGAATATACGGCAAGCAATGTGCCGGGAACATTTACAGCTAATGCGATTAATGGTAATCCCAATACGCCTTATACAATTAATATTACGGATAGTGTTACCCAACAAATTCCGCTCAATAATGGCTGGTCATGGATTTCAACGAATGTAAAAAATGCGGAAATCTCGTTACTTAATCAATTCAAGAGCAATATCAGCTCGTCGGGCGTTATGCTGAAAAGCCGGAATGCCTTTATTCAAAATCCGGGTTGGATTGGTACTTTGACTGAAATCACTAACGACAAAATGTATATGATCAATACAACTGCTGCACAAACGTTGCCTTTCACAGGCTTGCCCGCCGATCCTACTACTACTCCCATTTCTTTGCAAAACGGTTGGAACTGGATAGGTTATGTTCCGCAAGTTCCTCAGTCAATCAATAGTGCATTGGCAAACCTCAGTCCGCAGGACGGCGATCAAATCAAATCCTATTCGGCCTACAGCACCTATACAAACGGCATCGGTTGGACAGGCAGTTTGACAACACTCAATCCGGGCGAAGGCTATATGTATTATTCGACCAATGCAAATGCGCAGACCTTTACCTATTCCAACGTACAACCCAATCCGGTGAGCGTATTGTACAGCAGTCCCGAAATGGCTGTTTCGCCGAAATGGACGGCAGATACGCACCGTTTCCCGACAACCATGACAATGACTTCAGTTGTCGTGGCGGATAATTTGGAATTGCAGGGCGACCAAATCGAAATCGGTGCTTTTGCGGGCGAAGAATGTCGGGGCAGTGTGTTGTTGCAGAATGTTCAGCAAATCGCCGGTCACTCTTATTTAGGCTTCCTGGTGGTTTATGGCGACAATACCGAAAACATCAAGTTGCGTATTTACGACCACGCAAACGACAAAGAATATGACGCAACTAATTCATTGTCGTTTGTTGCAGACGTGATTCACGGCAATCCGGCAGATCCTTACAAGATTACGGCGAACACAACCGGCATCAATGATGTAGAAACGAATGTCTATGTTACCCAATCGGGCGATAATCTGGAGATCCACAACTTGGGGAACAATATAGGCCGTTTGGAAATCATTGATTTGGCTGGCCGCGCAATGGTAAATAGTCAATGGTCAAATGATAAATCCATCAATATTTCGCATTTGTCCAACGGTATTTATGTGTTGAAAATGCACACCGGCAAATATATCCGGACGCAGAAATTTTTGAAGAAATAAGGATTTTTGTTTGTGTCGAATAACGAGGGCGGCGATTTAAACCGTCCTCGTTATTTATAGATTAAAAGTGATTATTGTTTCCGAAGAAACCGGAAAAAGATAGATTGAAAATGAATTGTTTTTGTTTTGAAAAAAATAGATTAACTTTGTAACATAAAAAAGATAATAAGGTTTGAAAGTGCAAGAGGTAAGTCTTGCCAAAAGTTTGATAGAAGAAAACAAAGAAATCATTATATCCGAATGGAAAAAACATTTGGATAATAAAAAATAAAGATAATGTTTCGAGTGAAAAAATTGTGGTTTGCAGACGGACGAATGTATATTGAAAACGGCAAAAAAGAGCAGTTGAGCGTTGCCGTCAGCCGTTTTCCACGTTTATTGCATGCAAATAATGAGCAACGGATGGCATGGAAACAATTCCATGACGGACTTCGTTGGGAAGAAATTGACGAAGATATTCACTTGAACAGTTTTCTATATGCTGAAAATGATAAAAATATTGTTCATTGGATTTAAAATAATATTGCTTAGATATAATAAGACAACCCGCGTAGCAATACGCATAGACATATTGAAACAAGCATTTTTACTTTTATGGGCAACGATGTTGCTATGTGTTATGTTCCCATCGGTAGCAAAGTTTTGTATGAGGCCGCCGAAATCTGGAAAGATTTTGATGCTATAGAGGAATTTATTATGTTGTGATTTATAATGAAAACAAAACTGTCAGCAGTCAGAAATTGATTAAAAAATAATCTTTTCAAATTAATCAAAAAAATCCTGCCTGATTTTCAAAAACCAGGCAGGATTTTTATTTGAAGAATGCGGATTATCATATTTCCTGATTACAAGTAACTATGTATTCCCCCCAGAAAATAGCTGACCCCGAAAAACGTCATTAGGATGCTGCAAAAGGCGATGAGGCAGTATAAGTGAAATTTTTTCGGATTCCGGAAAAGCGGAAGACTCTGTTTATGTATAGGCAAAGCATATACCAGCAGGGTGATTAACGCCCAAGTTTCTTTGGCGTCCCAGCCCCAGTAGCGTCCCCATGAGATATTTGCCCAAACGGCACCGATAAATATTCCGACGGCTAAAAAGAATAAGGCGGGATAGAGCAAAAGGGAGTTCCACCGGTATAGTTTGCGGCGCAACCGTTTGAAAGATAAGCCGATAATGCTTAATACGAAGATAATCAACAACAAAAGATAAGCGAACATAATGACCGACACATGTGCAGCCAACATCGGCGAACGCAGCACCGGCGTCATTGGGTTGAGTTGCGAAATGTAATACCACAATCCGGCGACAGGCAGCAGCGCATATAACAAGCCTTTCCAGCCTATCCGCTTGAACAAGAGGATAATCATGCTGACGGCAAACAACAAATAACCGGCGTAAGTCGTAAAAATGCCGTAAGGGTCGCGGCTGACTAATAAAACCGTCCCCATCTCGTCGGCGTCGTAATCCATCTGATAAAAACGATAGGATTGTTGCTTGAAAATCTTGTTCATGGAAATTCGATGTACTTCCTCTCCGACCTGAACAAAACTGATATAATCTGCCGGCTGGGAGGTGTCGGGGTGATATTCGATATCGAACAGAAGCAACTTAATAGAAAAAGGAAGGGATTGCTTCTCAGCATTCCCTTCCGTATAATAGAAATTGGCTATTTCTCCTTGTCTGATATGAACATATCCACGCTCAGCGGTCAAAAAAGTGATCAACGCGCCGGTGAGGATAATAAAAAATGACAAATGCAATAAAAGAACACAGACAGGTATGCGGGAAAACCGCTGTATAATGTAAATAACGGAACTAATACCCAAAATTGCCCACAAAGCGACAAATCCCCAGGATCCATAAATATGTTCGTGAACATAATCGCTGCCGGAAAATTTCTCGATGACAGTGGTAGCTGCCAAAAAGAACAGCAGGTGGATCAATGTTCCGAATGCCAGATACTTTGCGATATTTTTCCGGTTGAACTTCACTGTTTATATCGCTTCCAAAAATTTGACTAAGGCTTCGCGATCTTCTTTCGGCATGTTATAGAATTTTTCCCTCGATCTTTTCGCATCTCCGCCGTGCCACATAATTGCCTCAGTGTAATTACGAGCCCGCATATCGTGCAGGTGTTCGCTTGCGCCGGTGCATTGCTTGGAAAGTCCGCGTCCCCACAATGGCGTTGTCCGACACCAGCCGGTGCGAATATCATTCACCATTTCCAATCGGTGTTGCAACAAATCGGTATAAGGATAAATCTTTTGGTGCGGATAGCGCGGCAATTTGCCTTTTACCATCGGGTCACCGCTGTAATCGTCCGTGCCGGTTGTCCAAGAAGGACGATGACAGGCAATGCAACCGCTTTCGTAAAACAGTTTTTTGCCTTTTTGGACCACAGGGTCGTTCAGATTGCGAGCGGCAGGAACGGCTAACCCTCTGTGCCAGATCATAAAATCAATGTAATCTTCGTCCGACATTTCCGCCGGTAAATTTTTCGACATCAGGTATTCGTAAATCTCTTCTTCCGTTTTTTCCAATTCTTTCTGAATGGTCGCATTTTTCGACATCGCGCGTGCGTATGCTTCTGTAATGTAATGCGTTTTCCGGTCGGAACGATTGACATTCGTGATATTCCAGATAGCATTTGCGCCCGGACCGTTTTGCAGCGTACCGCGTGTTAATCCGTAAGTGTAACGTCCAGGATGAGCTGTTCCGTCCGCTTCCTTGATAAAATTGGCTTCCTGATATTTCCCGTCATTCAATCCAAAACCCAGACTTTTTTCATATTGATATTGCGCCAGCAACGAATCGTCGGGGATGGCGTCAATCAATCCGGTGCCGTAAATGCCGATGGTCGCTTCCAAGCGGACTTTGTAAAAATCCGGCATGGGAACGTTAAATGCTTCGCAGGTAATCGTTACTTCGGGATAAATCAAGCTGTATGTTTCGCCGTCGGGAAACTTATTACCGAATTCGTCGGAATATTCCTTCCATTCAATTTTAATGCCCGATTCGTTGATGGGAGGAAGAAACGGCGAAATAGCTTGTGTTTGCGGCATTCCGGTCAGTGCGCTGACATAATTATCATTTTCGTCGGTAACTACCAGCAGATAACCGTTGCCGAACTCGTTGGCGCGGTATTGATTCATTCGTTTGCCGTGTCCGTAGCCCGGATGGCACGAGATACAGGAATTGCGTACATAAACCGGTCCCAACCCATTGCGGACGCCCGATGGATTGCTGTTAAACGTTTTTTCAAACAAGGCTTCGCCCATTTTGAAGCCAACGGAATATCCTTGTTCTTCCACCGCAGGCGTGGGTTGCTCGTAAGCGTAGGGCGAATCGTCGAAAACTGTCCCCAATTTTCCGCCCGAAAAATATTCTTCCGAGAGTTCGGACGGCAAAACCGGTTTGACATTATTTTCGTGCTCACAAGCAGTAAATAGTACTAAAAATACGCTGACAGCGTAAAATAACCAATTCTTTTTCATATCTTATTCTTCTAAAACGGATTTTACTTTTTCCAGTGCAACGGTTAAATCCTGACAGGCTTTCAATGCTGTGCCGGCTTCAGCCGAAGCATAATTTTTCGCAAAAGGATAGGGAATAGCATCAATTTTTGCAATCGCATGAGTCATTGCGTTTTTCACCGTATTATCCAAATCGGAATTAACACTTTTGATGTAATCGCTGATAGAAGCTCCACGATGTCCTTCGACACCGCCCAGATACGCATTTTCAATGCTGCGTATATTGTCGATAAAATCGACTTTGGAATTGAAACTATAAGGTGATTCGATATAATTCACATCGTCTTTGTTGTGTGCCGTGCCGATTTTTACTTCGCCCACTTCGTCGGAAATATTGATACAGCCGGCGATAATTGCAATAGCTGCCTGCGTGACGGTGCGGTAAGTGCTTCCCGCTTTTCCTGCGAGCAACATATTTTCACCATACGAAAGCGGACTGTTGGAAGGCATTATCTGCAAGTCCAAGTTTTCAATCAACTGTTTTTTCTCGGCCGAAATGTTATCAATTCCTGCCCAAGCGGCTTCTAAACGGATACATTGGTTGCGCAAATCACCGGCTACTGCCCGCGCGTAAATCAATTCATTGGCGGTGATTTTGTTGATGTCTTTAGTTTTTCCTTCTTCAAATAAAATATATTCAATTCCGTGAAAACCCAGCAACGCAAAGCCCAAGTGATTGGCAGCCCAGACATCACCGTCTTCGGCGTCCATACTTTCGATAAAATCGGAATTGTTAATCACTTTCAAAAACGCTACTTCGTCGAGCGGCCAAGTGTCGATGTGCGGATCAATACCGAAATCGGCCACTGCGCCAAACAAAAACGCTTCGCTCTTTTCCCAATAGGTACGGGAACTTATCCATGCTTCGGCGACTGTATTCAAATTGGCCGTCGTCTTGTTTTTTGCCAAATGGTCGATGGCTTCATACAAATCAATCGTTGCGTCTGCTAATGACCGGTAAGTGGCAATGACCGTGTGATTTACATATTGAGGAATAACCAGCGACATACTGTTTTCCTTTTCGGTCGAAGGGTCAATATTGTTATCGTCGCATGCGGTAAATCCGACCGTAGATAAAACGACCATCAGCCGGAAAAAAGTAATTTTTAAGTTTTGCATATTTCAAATTATTTTATTGTGATAGAATATTTTACTTTGTAAAGAAACCGGCGTAGGCAATGCCGACGGAAACGGAATTTTCGTTGTTGAACGGACTTTTCAGCAATCCGGCGGAATATTCGGCTTTAATCACGACATCGCTCAACGGATAATAATTGATACCGCCGACAACCCGTTGGCGTCCGCACCATTCTTCGTGCTGGATGTCTTTTGCGGTCTTATACATGGAATCGTAATATTCGTAACGGCCGAAAAGATAGAACTTTTGTTTTTGACCTTTTTTTGTCAAAGCGAAAAGATCGTAACCGGCTTCAATTCCGGTCGCCAAAACGTCGGACGCGATGTTGGTACGCGGTGAAATCGACTGCTTGGGCAAATTCCGGTTGTAGATAGACAGAATTTGCGAATCGCCCAAATGTCCGTAATCAAAATAACCCCGCGCAATCCAATGATGTGCGTTGTATTCAAAATCAAAACTGCCAATCGAAACCGCTCCTTTCACGTTTTTGTATTTATCGGCATAAGACGGCATGATGCTGTTGGCAAAACTCTGTCCGTAATAGGCACTGACACCCATGCGCAATCCCTTGACGGAATAATTATCAATACGCAGCGCGCCGGCATATTTGTTTGAGATTTTAAATTCGTAGGGTGAAGCCGACGCTTTGCCAATCCAGCGGTCTTTGCCGAACAAATCGGAATCCAAGCCGGGCAGTAACAGTAATTCGTAACACCAATCGGAAATGCGCCCCCAAATGCTGATCCCCGTTTCGTGCCACGTGCAGGGTAAAATTGTGCTTTCGCCTTCCGGACGATAAACGGTTAAAAATTGCGTAGGCAAATGGTTGCCGTTGGTCAAACCGATGGGAACAATGAGGTGTCCCGCGCGAATATTCAACGCTTTGCTGAATGTTTTTTCAATCCAAAACTGTTCCAAAACGACTTCGCCGCCGCGTTCGATTTCCTGTTCATATTCACCGCCTTCTTCGGCTTCCACTTCGACTGCCGATTCCATACCGCCGTGTTCAAATTCGATTTCGGAATTCATTCGCCAGCCGTTGCCGAACTCGTAGCCGACAAAAAAGACAACGTGCGGCAAATCGAAACGCCCATGACTGGGGTCGTTTTTGTAGGATTCGGGACGCATATACCGAAACGGATTACCGCTGAAAAAGTTGCGGGTGTAATTTGCTTCGCCGTAACCGCCCAATAATAAGCCGGAAGCGAATGCTTTCGGCGGTGCTTGTATCGTGTCGTTGCTTGATTGTGCTTGAATGTTAGTAATTGAAAATAAAGCAATTACTAAAAGAAATAGAAACCGGTTGAAGTTCATTTTTTCCTGATAATTTTTGTTAAACGAATTTGCTCGACAAAAGTACAGGCTTATCAAGAACTGCACAATCCCTATTTGTTGCGATATTTTCGGAATTTACTAACTACTTATTGCGATATTTCTTCCAAAATGGCGACGGCTTTCTCGACCGTATCCACTTTTTGAATGCTCACCGCCCGCCGGTTGTTTTTTTCCGACAGGGAGCAGATTTTGTAATGATCTTTGACAAATTCCAGCAGTTTGTCGAAAGCTTCGCTCTGATAATAAGGTGATTCAGGATTTTGGATTAAGAGCAAATTCATCTGGCCGTTTTTGAGAACAATTTTGTCGATTCCGAGTTTTTTCGCCATCCGGCGCAGGCGTACGATTTTTATCAATTCTTCGCCCCGTTGCGGAATTTGTCCGAAACGGTCCAGCAGTTTTTGGCGGAACTGCTCAATTTCTTCTTCGGTTTCCATGCCGTCTAATTCGCGGTAGAGCAAGATACGTTCCGAGTCGTTGGGAATGTACGAAGCCGGGAAAAGAAGTTCCAAATCGCTTTCGACGTTCGTTTCGGTTACATAATTTTCGCCCGTATCCACTTGATTTTCGTCTTTGTATAAATCGGAAAATTCTTCGTTTTTCAACTCCTGAACGGCTTCCGTCAGGATTTTTTGATAGGTTTCGTAACCCAAATCGGCGATAAATCCGCTTTGTTCCGCACCGAGCATGTTGCCCGCCCCGCGAATATCCAAATCCTGCATGGCAATATGTATTCCGCTGCCCAATTCCGAAAAATTCTCGATGGCTTGCAAGCGGCGGCGTGCTTCAGGTGTGAGCGAAGCAAGCGGCGGCGCGAGCAGGTAGCAAAAAGCTTTCCGGTTGGAACGTCCCACGCGTCCTCGCAACTGGTGCAAATCGCTTAACCCAAAATGGTGGGCATTGTTCACGATAATCGTGTTGGCATTGGGAATATCGATACCGTTTTCGATAATCGCTGTCGAAAGCAGCACGTCATATTCGTAGTTGGTGAAATCGGTAACAATTTTTTCCAGTTCGTTGGGGTCTAATTGTCCGTGTCCGATAGCCACGCGTGCGTCCGGCACTTCGCGTTTTATCAGATTTTCCAAGTCTTTCAGGTGCGAAATATGATTATTCACAAAAAAAACCTGACCGTTTCGGCTCATTTCAAAATTAATCGCTTCGCGGATAATGTCGCTTCCGAAACGATGAACTTCCGTCTGAATCGGATAGCGATTGGGTGGAGGAGTGGAAATATTCGACAAATCGCGTGCGCCCATGAGGCTGAATTGCAGCGTGCGCGGAATGGGCGTTGCCGTCAGTGTCAGCGTATCAACATTCACTTTTAGTTGTTTCAATTTTTCCTTCACGCTCACGCCAAATTTTTGTTCTTCGTCGATAATCAGCAGTCCCAAATCCTTAAATATCACATCTTTACTGATAATGCGGTGTGTCCCGATAAGAATATCCAGCTTTTTTTCTTTCAGCTTTTGCAAAATCTCTTTCGATTCTTTTGCTGTTCGGGCGCGTGAGAGATAATCAACCGTAACCGGAAAATCTGCCAAACGCTCTTTGAATGTATTGTAGTGTTGATAAGCCAGCAGCGTGGTCGGCACTAACACCGCAACTTGCTTGCCGTCGGTTACGGCTTTGAATGCCGCGCGGATAGCCACTTCTGTTTTTCCGAAACCCACATCCCCACAAACTAACCTGTCCATCGGACGCCGGTTTTCCATGTCTAATTTGATGTCGTTGGTCGCTTTCAGCTGGTCGGGCGTATCCTCATAAACAAAAGATGCTTCCAATTCTTGCTGCAAATAAGTGTCGGGCGAAAAGGCAAATCCCTGTTCATCACGCCGTTTGGAATACAGCAAAATCAAATCTTTGGCAATGTCCTTGACTTTCTTTTTGGTTTTGTCTTTCAGGTTTTCCCACGCGCCGGAGCCCAATTTGTTCAGTCGAGGCGGCTCGTTTTCTTTCCCTTTGTATTTGGAAATTTTATGCAGGTTGTGAATGCTGACAAAAATAATGTCGTCGTTCAGGAAGGTCAATTTAATCAATTCCTGCATTTTCCCGTTGATGTCCGTGCGTACTAATCCGCCGAATTTGCCGATTCCGTGGTCGATATGCACCAGAAAATCGCCCAATTTAAACTGTTGCAATTCTTTGAGCGACAGGGCTATTTTCCCCGAACGCGCTTTTTCCGATTTCAAATTGTATTTGTGATAACGGTCGAAAAGCTGATGGTCGGTAAAAAGGCAAATTCGCAGTGTTTTGTCGATAAATCCTTCGTGAAGCGTGTGCAAAACCGGCGTGAATTTGATTTTATCGCCCCGGTCGGCAAAAATGGATTCAATCCTCCGGATTTGTTTTTCGTTATTGCTTAAAATATAAATTGAAAAACCTTCTTCCAATTTTTCCTTAAAAGAGGAAGCAACCAGTTCAAAATTTTTGTGATAAGATAATTGAGGCTCGGTAGAGAAATTGAGAATTGAAAATTGAGAATTGAGAGTGTTGGAAGGGGCGGGGTTTAAATGGATTTTCCGGTATTTTTTTGTGATTTCGCGAAAAGTTTCTACCGGAGTTAATAACATACGGATTTGATCCAGCGACGAAAACGTTTCTTCGTTCGTCAATGTTGGCTCTTCGTTCCAAACCGCCTCGATTTTTTCATACACCCAATTTTCGTTCCGAAACACCAGCATCGTATTTTCGGGAAGATAGGAAAACAGATTAGTGTCGGCATCGCCCGAATTTCCCGAAATAATGGAAATTTCTGCTAATTTTTCTTTCGATAATTGCGTATCCACCTCGAAACTACGAATACTTTCCACTTCGTCGCCGAAAAAGTCGATACGAAACGGATATTCGTTTGAAAACGAAAAGACATCGATAATTGAGCCGCGTACAGCGTATTGTCCCGGCTCATAAACATAATCGACGCGCTCAAATCCGTAGGAATCCAACATATCAGCTACAAAAATACTATCAATTTTTTCATTAACATGAAGCAGTAAAGTCTTGTTTTTTAATGAATTAGCAGAAACCACCTTTTCCGCCAACGCCTCCGGATAAGTAATAATCAACTTTGGATTTCTTATCTCATCATTTGTAATTAGCTGACGCTGAACGTTGTTTCGTAATTGGCTAATGCCGAACGTTGTTTCGTAATTCGTAATTCGTAATTGATTCAGTACTTCTGTCCGCAGGATTTCGTCCGCCAAATCTTTTTGCGCATAACGAATGCTCCGCTTAAATTGGGAAGGGAAAAACAGCACATCGGTGTCGTTCAAAATCTGACAGCAGTCGTGGTAGAAATAACCGGCATCTTCCAAATCGTTCAGAACGCAAAGGACAGGATTTTTCTTCATTTGTGCGAAAACCGAAGCGCATACCAAACTCCCCACCGATCCGCTCAATCCCGAAAGGTAGAGATTGGCGTCGGTTGAGGAAAGAATCGCCTTTACGCCAGGGTGTTGAGCGTAAATTTTTTTTAAATCGAAATCTTTCAATTCCATAAAAGTTTGTGCAAAAGTAGTGATAAATTAACAAAAAATCCAATTAAATTTAGACATTGTTGTATAATTGATCTGATGGATGTGGAATAAGCTCAACTATCATCTTCACCTTCCCATTTGGCAATGTAAGGATTGTATGTGCATTTTGCCGGTTGAGAATAGATGTCTGAAGGATCTTTAATAAACGCTCTGCAATCAGTACATATATATCGATATTCACAATCTTTACAAACGGTTATTTCGTCCTTTTTGATTGTCCATAAGCATTGAAATTCTGCCGATTCTACAACTGATTTTAATTTTACTTTGTTGATATGACCAAATGTTTGAATCTTGGACAAACAATTTCTTATATTGCCGAAAGAATCAATACATACTTTTTTGTTCAAACAGGAATTGAAACTGATTGCTTCCGATATTGTTTTCAAATTAAAAGAAAAATGAGCAAATGATATTTTACCACATTGATCGGGTAATATATTTTTTTGTAAATTAAATATTATACTGCAATCTGATTCTGTCGTATAAGATTGAAATACAGGACTGTTATAAATATGTATGCTCTTTATGACAGGATATGTGTTTGCTAAAACAGAAATTTTCTCATAAGAAAACTCGGATTTGTAAGGCAATATCATTACTAGCGACCGGAAGGGAATCTTATCTGTAATATTTAGTACTGACCGAAGACTTGAAATAGTTGTTTCACAAAGATAGCGTAATTCTATATTCTCGCATGATAAATGGGATAGTTGTAGAAAAATATTACTATAATTGTGAGAAGATTTGTTTGAAATCTCTATTATAGCGTTTGTAATGATATGAGGTGAATTATATTTGAGTTCTATCGGAGGAAACGAATGGATATTATCAACAAAAACACCCAAATCATTATCAATCAAATAAATAAAATATTGATCTATCACTTCATTTTGCTTGAAATAGTCTTTTATCCAATCAATATTTTTGTTCCGGAATGTGGATAAAATATGAAATAGTGCATTAGGAATGTAATATATTTTCTCCCTTTGAGTGTCAATAATAAGACTTCTGCAATAACCCTTAACGGGAATACAACACGCATATAAATAAAAATATTTCATTTTTTAGTCAATCAAATTCAAACAATGTGGAAATGTTTTTGTGGAAATGGTAAGTTCTAAAGTTCCTGCTATTGTGCTTCATAGAGCAATATTTTTTTTCAGGCAGTTTATTTACACTTGACTTTGTCTTTTTATAGTGTAATCTTGCAAACATAAAATTCAACGAATATAAATATGCGATTTTTGGAATGGTTCGATCTTTTTCATTTTGAATTTTCTATACCAAGCTGCATGAATATCTGGTATGAATATTTTCTGTCTATCAATCAAAAACCACTTTTTTTGTAAATTGATTTTTAGAGCTTTCTCTTTAAAATCATTTGAGTTGATTCTTATAAAAGGATATTTGTAAAAATTAAGCCAATCAATGACATAATCGGTTGTTAAATCTCCGGATCGACTGAGTATTAATATCATCGTATTTTATTTAACGCAAACTAAATGCTGTTCGACTATATCCCCTTTTAAATCCCTGATTATGAATAAATAAGATCCTTTAGACAAATTAACCTGAATCGTATCGTCTTCGGACAGTAAGCGGTTGATTACCGGGACAGCTTGTAATTGACAGGCTTGAAATTCCTCTTTTATATAAACCGATAACAGCAAAGGATTTTTCTGTTGCAACAATATTTGAATGCTGTCCAGTAATGAAAAAGATATTTTTTTACTGATTAAATCCGGATTCATCACAAAATCAGATTCTTTCAAGTTGTTGTAAATGAACACGTCGCATATATGTCTTCGGGTTGTATCCGCATTAATTCCTAATAAATGATTTCCCAATGCAAAACTAATCGCATCGCCTATCGTTTGCTCTATCGTGAAAGGATCTATTCCGCTTAACTTTTTCAAATAATACGCCATTCGCGGACGGTTGGTTCCATTTTCTCTTATATGGTCTATTCCAGCCCATACCAGAATTTTAGCGTCTGGTTCCCTTGCTAATGTTTTATCATAAATATTTTTTGCCTGTAAAAATTCTCTATCGTTATCATAAGAATCATAACTAATTATCTCAAAGCCCAATTGTAGTGCGTGGCGTATAAAATTGGCAAATTGCGGCTCTTTCGTATATATTCCTGTGCTTTGTATAGGAAATTTGCGGATATTCAAAGAATCTTGATTTTCTGCAACCGCCTCTATTGCTAAATACCTAAAACCCTGTTTATAAAAACACTCCAGCAATAAATTTCCTAAAAAACGATGTTTAGGTAACCAATGATTTTCATTGATCATTACAATTTGTTTATTTTCGGATTCAGCTTTAATATATTCTAATGCTTCATTATCAGAAAACAATAAGTCGGGAATTTTATCGGTGTGTTTATAAATAGTTGAAAGAATAGAATGATAAGAGGTATTATTCCCAACAAAAGAATGGTAAGTTGCTATTGCTTGCAAATATAGCCACTGCTGATTTTCGTCTGTGTATTTTCCTGACAATGAGTCTAAGGTAATTATTGAAGAAAGATAATTGGCATTATCGCCTATCGCTTTATCTGCAATGTCAAATGGATTATTATCACTTGCATTACTGTATAATACAAGATTACAAAATATTAAACCAAATGTCATTCGCAAAAATTTCATAAGCGGAAAAAATAAAAAAGAAGCTGCCTCTAAAATTAAAGCAACTTCCTTTGATTATTTAAATGTCACTGTCATCGCCATCATCAACACCTTTGGAAATACAAGTAAAAGTGCTTTCTTCCATTTTTTGTGCTTTACCACCCAACAATTTTGATTGTTGATTCTTGGAAATTTCATTGAATTTTTCACTCTTAATATTTTCTAATTCGATTGATTTCATATCTTTAATAATTTTTTTATTGCCCTACTCATATAGCTTTTCGGTAACCGCTTTTTTCTTTCACGCAACCTGCCTGCCTTTTGCAAACCGGACACGTCCAACTGCCTGAAATTCGTGTCAGGCTTTTGGAAATTTCAAATAATTCGTATCTTTACGACGCCTTCTTGTGTTTTTCAGTTTATTATTTCTAAATTGCTAAATAGAACTTAATCTCATAGGGAGGTATTTATCTTTTAGACAAGGGGGCGAGCCTCGATAAAAGGGAAAATCAGATGTCAAATATAGCAATTATTACGAAATAATTAATAGAGCAAAGATAAAGTAGTGGAAGAAAATGTCCGAACAAAAAGATGTACAAAAAAACGTTTCACAGCAAGCAGTAGCTGATAATCTGAATATCGATAGACGTACGTATGCTGCATGGGAAGCAGGTGCTCAGGATATTAAAAGTGGATTTATTCCGCAGTTGGCAGATTTTTTCGGTGTTGAAATAACAGAACTGTTTTATGTGCAACGGATTGACTAACTTCATCTCAAATCCCATTTCATACAAAATATCCCATACCGGAACCCAGTACGTTGATGTACTTTCCATCGCCACTTTTTTTTATCTTCGCCGACTGCAAGTATTCGCCCAAAGAACGAATCGAAACAGTCGTAGTTGAAAATTCTTTTACTGCTGAATAACTTTTCCCGCCGTAAATCGCACAAAATATAGTATCTTTGTAGTTCCGAAACTGTCAGTTCGGAACTGCGAAAAAATATTTTGAAAAGAAAATAACTTATTCCACATCCACCAGATCAATTAACTTAACTTTCAAAACTTCGCCGATTTTCAATAAAGTACCAATCGTAAAATTAGTTCTACCGGATTCAATTCTGCTCATATTGGATTTTTCGAAATTGCAAGCAGCAGCTAAATCTTGTTGACTAATATTTTTTTCTTCTCTTAACTCTTTGATTTTCAATCCTATTTCATATAATACATCTTCTTTTTTCATAAAATCCTTGTTATCATATTTGACAACAAAGATTTATTGTTATCTTTGCGCATCGGTTATCATATATGACAACCATAAAAATGATAACAAAATTCAAATAATATAAGGATATGAAAAAAACATTAGTATTACTATTTTCTTGTTTGGCACTTTCGCTGAACATGTTTGGGCAAAATCCCGATTTCGATATTGACGAAAACGGTGTGTTAACGGGCTATCACGGGCCGGGCGGTGATGTGGTAATTCCGGATGGAGTGACGGCGATAGGAGAGATGGTTTTTGTCGGCCGAAGTTTAACATCCATTACGATTCCCTATTCGGTGACAACTATTGGAAGATCTGCTTTTCAGGCTTGTAGTAGTCTTACTTCTATTACAATTCCAAGTAACGTAACAAGTATTGATCGAAATGCTTTTCAAGATTGCACAGGGCTTACTTCTGCTACAATATCCGGAGGAAGTATTGGAATGGCGGTTTTTTATAATTGTATCAACCTTAGGTCAGTTACGCTTACTAATGTAACCAGTATTGGAGAGGTAGCTTTTCATGGCTGTAGCAGTCTTACGTCAATTACTATTCCTAATTCGGTAATAAATATAGGAAATGCAATTCTTCATGGTTGTGAAAGTTTGCAAACCGTAACTGTTCAATGGAATGAACCTCCCTATTTTGAACATACTCTTCGAGGAAATTTAACGAATCTTACCTTGATTGTTCCCGTTGGAACAAAAGCTGCCTATCAAACGGCTTATATGTGGGAGGCTTTCGGAACGATTTTAGAAGAAGGCGAAACAGAATCCGATTTTGAAATTGACGAAAACGGCGTGTTGATTGGTTATCATGGTGCAGGCGGCGATGTGGTGATTCCGGATGGAGTAACGGCAATCGGAGATTTGGTTTTCTATTCTCACGACATCACTTCTATTTCAATTCCGAACAGTGTAACAAGTATTGGAGCAGGTGCTTTTTACGAATGTAGTAATCTTGCTTCTATAACTATTCCTAATTCGGTGACAAGTATCGGCGATGATGCTTTTAACTATTGTAGCAGTCTTACTTCCGTTACGATTCCCAATTTGGTGACAAGTATTGGAAACCGTACTTTTCTACATTGTAACAGCCTGCTCTCTATTACCATTCCTGATGCAGTAACAAGTATCGGAGAGGCTGCCTTTTTTCTGTGTAGTAATCTTACCTCTGTTACTATTTCTAATTCAGTAACAACTATTGGAATGAAGGCTTTTCATCAATGCGGCCTTACTTCTATTACTATTCCAAATTCAGTAACAAGTATTGGAGAAGAAGTTTTTTGGTATTGTAGTAATTTACAGGAAATTACCGTCCAATGGGCTACTCCGTTAGTCATTCCTGCCAATGTTTTTGAAGGAGTAGATGCAAACACCTGTATATTGCGTGTTCCTGTTGACTCAAAAGCCGCTTATCAAGCTGCTGAAGTTTGGCAGGATTTTAGTAAAATTTTAGAACAAGGCGAAACAGAATCTGATTTTGAAATTGACGAAAACGGTGTGTTGATTGGTTATCATGGTGCAGGAGGCGATGTGGTCATTCCGGATGGAGTGACGGCGATAAGAAGCAGTGCTTTTCAAAATAATCAAAATATCACTTCCGTTATTATTCCTAATTCGGTGACATATATCTGGTTTTGGGCTTTTAACGGCTGTAGCAATCTTGCTTCCGTTGCGATTCCTAATTCGGTAACAAGTATCGGAGAGTTTGTTTTTAACGGCTGTAGCAATCTTGCTTTCATTACTATTCCTAATTCGGTAACAACTATTGGACGTGAAGCCTTTAGCGGTTGTACGAGTCTTGCTTCCATTACGATTCCCAATTCGGTAACAAGTATTGGAGAACGAGCTTTTGCCATGTGTAATAATTTACAAGAGATTACCGTTGAATGGTCAACGCCGTTAAGTATTACGTCCGATGTTTTTGAAAGGGTTAACAAACGGAATTGTACACTGCATGTTCCGATCGGCACGGAGAATGCTTATCTGGCAGCCGATGTATGGAAAGGTTTCTTAGACAATTCCGATTTCGAAATAGACAGCAACGGCGTACTGATTGGTTATTACGGTGCCGGTGGCAATTTAGTGATACCCGATGAAGTGACAGCAATAGGAAATTTTACTTTCTATAGTAATCAGAATATCACTTCCGTCATTATTCCTAATTCAGTGACAAGTATCGGATATTTTGCTTTTTACAATTGTTCTAATTTACAAAACATTACCGTTGAATGGCCGACGCCGTTAGATATTCCTGCCAACGTTTTTAACGAGGTGAATAAAAGTGCTTGTACGTTAATTGTTCCTTTTGGGACCAAAGCACTTTACGAAGCTGCTGATGTTTGGAAAGATTTCGGAACTATTGAAGAAGCAAATCAGGCTTCCGATTTTGAAATTGACGAAAACGGCGTATTAATCGGCTATCACGGTGCGGGTGGTGATGTGGTGATTCCTGACGGAGTTACGGCAATAGGGGATAATGTATTTTCAGATAATAAAAATATAATTTCGGTTATTGTACCGGCAAGTGTTACTTCAATTGGAACGTATGCTTTTAGCAGATGCACTAATCTTTCTTCAGCTACTTTCTCGAATGGATTAGTAGAAATTGGATATGGTGCTTTTTTTGTTTGTTCCAAGTTAGCATCAATCTCATTTCCTGAAAGTTTGCAAACAATCGGAAGTTCTGCTTTTAGAATGTGTGAGACTCTGACTTCTATTAATATTCCTAATTCGGTAACAAGTATCGGCAATAATGCTTTCTCCTCTTGTAGCAATTTGACTTCCATAGAATTAAGCAGCTCGCTAACAAGCATTGAGTCACAAACTTTTAATTATTGCGAAAATTTAAAATCAATAAATATTCCAAGTAGCGTAACTGCTATTAAAAGAGCTGCATTCAATGTCTGTACCTCTTTGGAATCCGTAACAATTCCTAATAGCGTAGAAATTATCGAAGGTTATGCTTTTGGAAATTGTTTTGCACTTACATCCGTCATTATTCCCGAAAGTGTAAAAACGATTGAAATCTATGCTTTTTCCGATTGCACGGATCTTACATCAGTTACTTTCTCGAATGGATTAGTAGGACTTGGATATGGTGCTTTTTGGGGTTGCCTGAAATTAACAGCAATCTCATTACCAGGAAGTTTGCAAATGATTGAAAATTACGCATTTAACTCCTGTACGGATTTAAAAAACGTTACTGTTAGTTGGAATAATCCCTTAGAAGTTTCTTCTACTATTTTTAATGAAATAGACCTAAGTATTGGAACATTGATTGTTCCCAAAGGCACTAAAGCACTTTACGAAGCCGCTCCTGTTTGGCAAGATTTCGGAACGATTGAAGAAGCAAATCAGGTTTCCGATTTTGAAATCGACGAAAACGGTGTGTTGATTGGTTATCATGGCGCAGGAGGTGACATTGTGATTCCGGATGAAGTATCGGAAATCGCTTTAAACGCTTTTTCTACGAACGGTTACAATGTAACATCCATAACGCTTCCTGCCGGATTGGTAAAGATCGATGAGAACGAAATCGGTTATAGTTATAGTGCAATAAATTTTTATTGTGCTAATCTTCAATCGGTTATTGTAGTTGATGATAATCCTGCTTTTTCTTCTTCCGGTGGCGTACTTTATAATAAAGATAAGACAAAGCTTATATTGTATCCCACTAAAAAAGAAGATATTGCGTTCGTGATTCCTTCCTCGGTAACAACCATTGGAAATACTGCTTTTTATGAAGGTGTGAACCTGACATCATTGACCATTCCCAATAGCGTAACGCATATTGGCGATTATGCCTTTCGGCGATGTATGTATTTAACCTTGATCGATATTCCCAATAGCGTAGTTGAGCTTGGAGAATATGCTTTTTATTCATGTGTTTCAATGACTTCGATTACTCTTCCCAATTCCATTACAGAAATCAAAGAAGGCACATTTAGAAATTGTCAGGAGCTGACATCCATCCTCATTCCCAATTCGGTTACAAAAATTGGGCAAGGTGCTTTTGAAGCGTGTGTAAAATTAACATCCATTGTTATTCCAAATTCGGTAACAACGATAGGAAAGATGGCTTTTCGCCAATGCTATAATCTGAAGAATGTAGAAGTACAATGGGCGATTCCTTTAGATATAACAGATTTACAATTATTTGACGGAGTAGATATAAGTTATGCCACATTAACCGTTCCTGCCGGCACCCAAGTGCTTTACGAAGCGGCAGCGGTTTGGAAAGATTTTGGAACGATAAAAGAAGTGAATGGAATTGTCATTGAAGAAAATGAACCTGCCGGAGCCAACGGAACCGGAAAAATCAATCTTTCATTAACTATTCCTACTGATGTTCCTTTCGAAGGTTCTTTCAGCCTTGAATTTCCTGCAGGATTGACTTTGGATGAAGTTCATACTGCCTTGTCGCCGTCGCTTGCCCGATATGAACTGACCATTACTAAAATCGAAGAGCAAAAATGGTTGTTTACGATTACGCCGTCTGCATTAAGAAGGGTACAAGGAAGCGCACCGGAAACAGAGTATCGTTCTATTCTGGAAATTGTTTATACGATAGACGCGGCTGTGGAAGACGGATCCTACGATGTGAATATCACAGATCTTGAATTCCTTTTTGAGGACGGGACGGTTATCACGATGGAGGAGGTTGCCGTAAATGTGACGGTTGACCACGAATATGTAGGTCTCCATCCGCTCAAACAGACGGGAGTAACGCTAAGTCTCCGGGACAGCCATCTTCGTATCAATAGTCCGGTTTCGGAAAGAATTACTGTTTATTCCGTAAATGGAATACTTGTATATACTCATGAAAAGCAAGCCGGTGAAGCCAACTTCAATATCGGGTACGTACAAGATAAAGTATTGATTGTAAAAGGAAGCTCCGGTTGGGTCGGAAAGGTGGTGAAATAAGCCTGTTTCGTAAAGAGGTTTAGCCGATCGATGGATTGTGCGCTTACAGTAGGGAGTTTGACTCCCTACTGTATTTTAAATAGTAGCCGTAATTTTGTAATTTCAAAAAATCATGTAAATTTGTATGATTTTTAATGAGAAACGCATGAACAAACGTATCTGGCAAATAATTCTGTGGCTGATTGTTCTCACGCTCGTTTGTATGTGTGTGTTAAGTATCTTTCGATGAAAATACAAGTTCCCGAACATATCGATTTGACGAAACCGGAACGCTGCCGGCTGGTGATTGAGGTAGATGCCGGGCAGTTTTTGTTTTGGATTTATCCGTTGCTGGGTGATTCCGACGGTTTTTTCTACAGCATTCCGAAAGAAAACCGGACGAGCGGATTGGCGTGCTTTTCGGATTTTTTCTTCGATAACGAGTTTTTTACCTTGCCGTTCAATCAGGTGCAGGTGTTAAATCATACGCCGGTTTTTTCGTCTGTTCCGTCCTTGATTTTCAACGAAAAAGAGAAAAACGATTACATGCAGTTCCTTTTTGCGGAAAACGGCGGGAAAATTCTTTGCCATACACTGCAACAACCCGAATTGACGATGTTGCACGAAATACCGGAGGAAACGTACCGGTTTTTGCAACGGTCGTTCGGGGCTGTTCAAATCTTGCACCATACTGCCCCGCTGATTGCTTATTTTCATAATAAGGGGAATTTTGTTGATGGCAACCGCATGATTATCAGCCGGAAAACGGAAGGTTTGGATATTCTCTGTTTCTCGCGCGACAGGCTGTTGCTCTGCAATCATTTCGATTATTCGCATTTGAACGAGGCACTGTATTATGTGCTGTTTATCTGGAAGCAGTTGAAATTCAACCAGACGAAAGATTTTATTTATATCGCTGAAGAAACGCCGGATTTGACGGATTTGTTGACGCAATATATCCGGCGGGTCAATCCGTTGGATTTTGCTGCAAAAATTCCGTTGGAAATGGCGGTGTTATCGCGTTGAGAAATGTAAAGAAATATGCGGATTATCAGCGGAAAATATAAAAGTCGAAGATTTGACGTTCCTCACTCGTTCAAATCGCGCCCCACGACCGATTTTGCGAAGGAAAATTTGTTTAACGTCCTCAATAATCAGTTGGATTGGGAAGAAACCGTTGCGTTGGATTTGTTCGCCGGAACAGGAAGTATCAGTTTTGAACTGCTTTCGCGCGGGTGCAAAGAGGTGGTTTGCGTCGAAAAAGATGCGGTGCATTACGCTTTTATCAAAAAAGTGCAGGCCGAATTGCAAGATAAAAACCTCACGACGATTAAGGGTGATGCATTCAAGTTTATCGAGACTTGCCGGCAGACGTTTGATCTGATTTTTGCCGACCCGCCTTACGCCCTGTCTGAATTGGCACAAATTCCCGAACTAATTTTATCTCACCGTTTATTAAATGAAAACGGCGTTTTGGTTATTGAGCACTCGAAGGAATATGATTTTTCCGCTCTGCCTTTCTTTACTCAGAAAAGGGTTTATGGCTCTGTTAATTTCAGCATTTTTATTCAACAATAGAAAATGGAACACAATTACACCGGACTGACCCAAGCGCAAGTCCAGACCAGTCGGGCCGAAAACGGCTCAAATTTGCTTACACCTCCACCCAAACAGGCGTGGTGGAAGTTGTTTTTGGAGAAATTTGCCGACCCGATGGTGCGTATCCTTTTGGTAGCCGCCGCGCTGTCGCTCTTTGTTTCGATTATCCACAACGAATATTCCGAAACGATTGGGATTTTTTGTGCCATTCTGCTGGCGACCGGAGTCGGTTTTTGGTTTGAAATGGACGCGAACAAAAAGTTTGATTTGCTCAATCAAATTAACGAAGATACGCCGGTGAAAGTAATCCGCGACGAAAATTTTCAGGAAATACCGAAAAAAGACATTGTGGTAGGCGACATCGTTTTGCTTGACACTGGCGACGAAATTCCGGCCGACGGTGTTTTGTTGCAGGCCGTTTCGTTGCGCGTTGATGAATCTTCGCTGACCGGTGAGCCGTCGGTTTCCAAAACTACGCAGGAAGCGTTTTTTGTTGCGGAAGCCACTTATCCGAGCAATCAACTTTATCGGGGCACTAACATCATGGAAGGGCATTGCGCTTTGCAAATCACTGCGGTGGGCGACGCGACCGAAATCGGTAAAGTGGCGCAGGAAGCGTCTATCGCTTCGGGTGAAATGACGCCCTTAAACCGGCAATTAACGCAGTTGGCGCGTTTTATCAGCCGAGTGGGTTTTACGGTGGGTATTCTCACTTTCGTGGCTTTGCTCGCGGGTTTTATAATTAGAAACAGTGCGACGCCTGGGTTTGCATGGTTTTCGATCGAGACATTGGGCGTGTTGCTGAATTATTTTATGGTGGCGGTAACGCTGATTGTGGTCTGTGTTCCCGAAGGTTTGCCGATGAGCGTAACACTCAGTCTGGCGTTGAATATGCGTCGTATGCTGAAAACCCATAATCTGGTGCGAAAAATGCACGCCTGCGAGACTATGGGCGCGGTTACGGTGATTTGCACCGACAAGACCGGAACGCTCACGCAAAACCGCATGCAAGTGCGGGAAGCGCATTTTTACGGAAAAGAATCGTCGGATTTAGTTACGGAAGGCCTTGCCGTCAATTCGACCGCTTATTTGGATTTTTCCGACCCGAATAAACCGCGCTCGCTGGGCAATCCAACCGAAGCGGCCTTGCTGTTCTGGCTAAATAAAAATCAGGTTTCATATATTGAATGGCGCGAAAATACGAAAATCTTGCAACAAATGCCGTTCAGCACCGAGCGTAAATACATGGCGACGTTGGTACAATCTTCTGCCTTCCATAAAAAAATCCTGTATGTGAAAGGCGCGCCGGAAATTGTGTTTGCTCAATGCAAAGATGTTTCTTTGGAAACACAGCAGACAATCGGCGCACAACTGCTTGAATATCAAAACAAAGCTATGCGCACGCTGGCGTTTGCTTCTCTTGAGATTGCTGATACCGATGAGCAAAGCATTGAAGAAATGGTGAAATCGGGCTTGCAATTTTTGGGTTTTGTGGCCATCAGCGACCCGGTGCGCGAAGATGTTCCACAAGCGGTGGCCTCGTGTCAGGAAGCGGGAATACAAATTAAAATCATTACCGGCGACACGCCCGGAACGGCGAAGGAAATCGGCCGGCAGATTGGCGTGTGGAAAGAACATTTTACCGACAAGCAAATTATTTCGGGTGTGGAATTTGCCGGTCTGTCGGACGAAGAAGCGTTGAAACGTGTAAAAGATATTTATATTATGTGTCGTGCCCGTCCGACCGACAAGCAACGGATGGTGCAGCTGCTTCAAAAATGCGGCGAAATTGTAGCGGTAACAGGCGATGGAACAAACGACGCGCCTGCACTGAATTTTGCTAATGTCGGTTTGTCGATGGGGTCGGGAACTTCGGTGGCCAAAGATGCCGGCGACATCACGTTGCTCGACGATTCGTTTCGAAGCATTGCGACAGCCGTGATGTGGGGACGCTCGTTGTACAAAAATATCCAACGGTTTTTGTTGTTCCAGTTGACCATTAATTTTACCGCGTTGATGATTGTGCTGATAGGCTCGATTTTCGGTGGAGAACTCCCGCTCACTGTTACGCAAATGTTGTGGATTAATCTCATTATGGACACGTTTGCGGCTTGCGCGTTGGCGTCCCTCCCGCCCGACATTCATGTCATGCACGACAAGCCCCGCAAAAATGAAGCGTTTATCATTAACCGGAAAATGACGATTGACCTCGTCGCCACCGGAATTGCCTTTGTGGTGATTTTATGCGGTCTGCTGTATTATTTTACTTCTTCGACAGGCGAAATAAGCCCTTACAACCTTTCGCTCTTTTTCACGGTATTTGTGCTGTTGCAGTTCTGGAATTTATTTAATGCAAAAGCGTTCGATGCAAGTAAACCGGCGTTAAGCAACCTGAAAAACGCTAAAATGTTTTTAGTAACGGCCGGAATTATCCTTACCGGACAATTTTTGATTGTTACATTCGGCGGTGAAGTCTTTCGTACAACACCCCTGACAGCGAAAGATTGGGGAATTTGTATCGCTGCAACCTCGCTGGTTTTGTGGATAAAAGCCTTATTTATGCGTAAAAGATAATATTACAAAATGTTGATTTTGTTATTATATTACATGACATAAATTGGCCTTTCCCAGCAGATGTTCGTAGTTCGACGGTGGAGGACAAAGGTGTCGATACAAACAATCTTTGCAATGCGTTTCGTTGTCGCGAATTTTTAACCATGAGGTATTTAATTCGACTTCTTTCGTTAATAAATCTTCCAGCGAAGACGTGTGAAAATCGCCCAAACATTCCGCGTTGGGGTTTGTTTTCACTTTTCCGTCGGGAAAAATATACAGCGCGCCGAAATTGTTCGAATTGACGGTTTGATTTCGCCAAATCCGGCACTGACTAATCGGCTTGGAAAAAATATCACTCTTGGAAAGGTAATACTCCGTCTCAAAAAAATCCTGGTTTTTGTTATTGTATATCGGTATAATTCGTATCCGGATGTCATGGTATAATTTACGGACAGTTTCGATGATTTCCCGCTGTTCTTCGTTGTGTATCAGGAAGTAAAAGATAGCTTTTCCATTAAATAAAGCAATGTTTTTCTGTAATTGTTCTTGGTCGAGAGGAAAATCCACCAACACATTCCAATATTTGATTTTGTTGAGCAGGCGGGTGTCTAATTCGTTGGTATTCTTATAGTTAATCCAATAATGAACCGCCGTATTTGCTTTTTCAAGTATTTCGACCAATTGCGGAAAGCGGGAATATTGCAACAAATCTCCACCCAAAATATGGATTTTTCCCAGCGGTGAATTGCGGGCTTCTTTCAAAATTCGTTTGATTTGCTCGATTGTTAGCTCTTCCCCGCATTTTGTGCGCGTACAGCATGGATTTTGCTTGTAATACAGCTCACAAAACGGACATTTTTGTTTGCACGTTGTATTGATATATAGATACAAAGTAGTCAAACAAAGCATTATATCTTTGGAGAAAACCGGCGACTTTTCCGGATAGACCGGCAACAATGATTCCGGTTTATGCGTTCTGTTGTCGGCAGGTTTCAGTTCGACCATTTGCAACTCTTGCAATTTGCGGATAAAAGTAATCAGCCGGTTATTGTTCAATACCTTTTGAGGCAAAAAACGCACCCCTTTGTTCTGTTCGTCGCGCGCCGAATCTATCAATTCAATGCAACTCGGCTCGTCCGATTCGATATATACTCCCTTTTCCGTATTATATAATAATATTCTCTGTGTGCTCATCATTATATATACTTGCGGTTTCAATATCAGCCAATAGTCGCGAGTAGTATCCATTTTTATATTATCAGTGTTGTAATTCTTATGCTATAATTGCTGTTTTCAATGTTTTATAATAACTTGTTGTTTATCCGGCGGATGGATTACCACTACCGTCATAAACGTGTATATAGTATATGCCATTGGGCAAATTTGATACATTAAATACCGTTTTTTCTCCTTTGGACGTATTATTACGCAATAAATTGCCCTGATTGTCGTATAAACGAATATCGAAAATGGCTTTTAGCTTGCTATACGCTTCTTTGTCTATTTCTACATTGAGAATATCGCCGGTTGGATTAGGGTAATAATGTATATACGATAAGCTATTAGTCGCTGGAGCTGCATCTATACTTAATGCCACAAGCATCGCATTTGAGGGAATACTTATCCGCATTTCGCTGGAATTGCCGGTACTTAATAGTGCCTCTAAATAATAATTTTTGCCGTTAATGGGTATCTGTACTATTGAAGTGTCTTCTGATATACTATTTTTACTAACTAAAGCAATATTGGAATTGACCGCCTGCAAAGAAATATTCGGACCTGTTCCTGTTTTTGTAGCTGTTCCATTAACTTCTCGCAACCACCATTCACGGGTTGCATTATAACTTGAGCAGATACCGGAAAGAGAAGTCGTATATAATCCGAAAGACGAAAGCGCAATATAAGATGGCCCAGAAATGCTGACGGAAATAGGAATATTTGTAATTTTTCTTATTAACTCCGTTCCATTGGCCACAATGCTGACCCAGGCTGGGCCATTACCATTGACGGTATAGGTAGCTGTATTGCCGGAAGTGGAAACTAAAGTCAAACCGGAACTGTGCCCCCAAGTATAAGAAGCAGGCGGATTGCTGACGGTATAAGATACGTTGGATCCGGGACAGGCAGAGCTGGGACCGGAGATAGTAAGAGCTATTTTTCCGTTCAAAGTTTGTGGAATAGTACCGGAAGGTGCTAACCAATTACTCAAACGAGTATCATTAGTTCCCCCGCCATTCCATGAAAGATTAAATTTACCATAGCGTCCATAAGGGGTATCACATCCTGCTTTTCCTCCATGTAATTGACCTACAACACGATGATTAACATCAAATAAAGGAGAGCCAGAAGATCCTCCTTCCATACTGCCATTATCATAATCAACAGTCCAATGTGAATTAGCAGGAGATTGCGTATTATCAGTCCATTTTACAGAACCACTATTAGATGTTAAATTGTTATTGTCAAATGATATTTTCATTACATCTCCAGCAGGATGATGTATTCCTATACCTGATGTAGGAATGCTGCCACTCCTATCCCATCCCAAAAACATTGCATCATGATGGGTTATCGGATTGATTAGTTCGACTAAAGCAAAATCAGTGCTTTGCCAAGCCGCTTTAAAATTAGCGTAGTTATAAGTAATATAGCTGCTAACAGTATTTCCGTTACATGCTATTTTTTTATATTTGAAACGGAATGCCCATGTTTGTGCATCATTTTTTTCCGCAACACTTAAGGTTCCGAAAGGACTATTACTATCAATACAATGAAAAGCCGTTAAAAAAAACGGTTTGTTATCTTGCGCCGTGTTATTCAATAAGCATCCTGAGCAAAGTGCAGTACCTCCCTTTACTAAAATTCTTGCTACGCCATTCGATTCCGTTTCCCATGCCGGATAGCAAGCCACATCGTTATGACAACTGTATGTTGCAGCTTTCAATGGCACATCCACTCCCTGTTCTGAATTGTAAGAAGAAAATAGATCAACATAAGCATGTACTACTCTTGAAATTCTTAATTTTGAAGTGTCTTTTGCAATAATAGGTTCAGATAACTGAATAATAACCTCACTGCCCGCCACTAAATCCGTCAAAAAATGGTCATGTTCTTTTGAGATATTTTGTACTTCGGTTACTGCACCATATACCATTCCTCCATCAAGATTAAAAACATATAACTCTGCTCCGTGAATCAATTCTAATTCCGAAAAGATAAAGTTAAAGGAATAAGCACCGGGAGATGAAAACTTCATACGCCATATACGATTCTTACCTTGTATTTGCCATGTTCCATCAATTAATGAATAATCTACATCAAAACCATATCCAAAACGAAATGGTATATCGCCCAATGCAGCATTTTCCATATCTTCTTTCAACAATGCTGATACATCAAACATAGACATTATTTTCGTAGAAATAGAAACTGATTTTGCATCTGTTTGTTGCAACGCAGGAAAAAAATCAAACGCACTTTTATCTTCAAAAAAATAGGAAGGAATTTGTGCAAAGGATATCCTGCTTATCAATAGCATGATTGCTAAAATTGTTGTTGTTTTCATATATAGTTTATTTTATTCGTTGATAAATCTTTATAAATGGATAAGGATATATTGCTGGTATATCGCCTTTAATGATTTTTAATGTGAGTAAATCCATAAAATTATTATAATAATATTCATATATTTGGTCGCTATCCGTACCAAAAATTACATACAAACAGGCATCGTCCATCTTATAAATACGGTCAGTGTATTTAGCATAAACTTCAGTATTGAAATAGCCAATCGTTCCATCTTTAAAATACTCGGTATAGCTATTATCTGGAGTAATTGGCTTTATATCTTCCTCTGTTTGCCCTTGTGCAATTACTTGCCATTTACCAATAATAAATTCTTTCACCTGTACTTCAGATTCATTTTTCTCGCAGGCAAAACTTCCTGCCAATACCAGCAATATTGCTGCTAATATTAATAATTTTGTTTTCATATCAATTTGTATATATGTTATTCCCTTATGTTGCTAGCTCTCATCTGTTAATTTCAAAAAACCTCCTTAATTCCTAACCGAAAATAAGGAGGTTTTTATTAAGGATGCGAACCTTGGTTAGTCTATTTATAATATAAATCTCACAAAAATCTCATATAAATCTAATTTAAAAAAAGCCTCACTGTATTTCTAATCTATCACAGACAACAGTGAGGCTAAATAAAAAAGGATGCGAACCCTCCAAAACTCAATTAATAAATAGGATAAAAGCAATTCTAATCAATCTCGTTTTGATACTGCAATAATATACATAAAAATCGGAACAATCTATAATTTTTTTCTAATATTTTTCTAATTTCCGAAAAAAAATAGCACAAAAATATCTTTTCCAAAGAGAAATTTCTCCTCGAAAAAGATATGTATTGTTTTGTTACTTAATTTGTTGGCAAAATAGCCAGTCCTAACAAATAATAGGGTGTTGTTAATCGAAACGAATATAATAAGTTTGACCACCAATTGTTACTACAATATATTTTGCACCACCATTGATTTGATTCATTTCGGAAGCATTCATTCCTTTCAAATTCTTTGACATTTTTTCAATTGTTTTCATACGACAGATAATTTATTATTATTTTTCTTGTTTTTATTTGTATTTTATGAATTTATTTTTACCTTTGCAATTGTATACTGCAATATTACACCCTTTTCGCGCGCGCGAAGGGGAAATAGGAAGTGATTGCCTTTTTAAAGTGTTTCCTATTTTTCTATTTTAAAGTTTTTTATTTTTTTAGATATAAAAACAGAAAATACTCACAATAATAATATCACAAATATAATATTTTTATAATCGGGAAAATACATTAACTTTGCAAAGTCTTTGCAAAGTTAATGTGAATGAAACAATCAACATTGACCATATTGTCCGTTATCTTTATTATTGCGATAGCTTTTTTTCAGGGCTATATCTTATATAATATGTATAATCTCCAAAAAAAATCATTGGCGAAAGAGTTGGATGTTGTTTTGGATAATGCCTATAAAGAAGATTTAAATCAACGGATTTCTCAGATAAAAGAAAATCAAGATATACCTATTGAAATTTTTAAAGAAACCGATGGAATAAATGATGATGGAGCCAAAGATACAATTGTGTATTATAATTTTGATACAAATGAAAATACGACTAATAATGATATTGTAGGTGCTATTAATTCCGCTGTAATTCAATATGCAAATTTGATTAGACCGGTAGATTTGAACAATTTAGACAGTTTAGTGAGTATTGGGCTTCAGGAGAGAAAAATTGTTTCGAATTTCTTTGTATGGATTGTTGATAAAGACGGGGTTCGTCAGGAACAATCGAAACCGGATAATGATAAAAAATTGGAGTTTCCGGTCTATTCGCAAAAAATCCCCTTGGATTTGGAAAAAACAAAATTTTTGGAATTGGTGCTGGTTAATCCGCAAGGAACCATTTTTGAAAGGTTGCTTATTATAATTGTTTTGTGCGTGTTGTTTTCCTTTATAGCTATTTATACCGTTCAGACATTGGGAAATTTGTATGCCAAACAACGGAAATTGGCAGCGTTGAAAAACGACTTTTTTGGTCAGGTTTCGCACGAGTTGAAGCGTCCGCTCACGCAGGCGCACATGGCGGTTTCTTCGTTGGTGGAACGAATGAAACACAACGACGGCTCATTCGACGCAAGCCGGTATTTGGACATTGCGCAACGCTCAACAGAAGATATGACCAAGAAAATTAACATGATTTTGGCATTGTCGCGCGAAGAAGACGGCGTGTTGCAACTGAACATAAAGGAATTTGACTTGCCGGCCACTCTTGCTCTGATGGTAGAGCGTATCGAAATGCTGGCCACCAAACCGACGCAGATAACGGTCGATAATCAATTGAAATCGCCGGCTATTCGAGCAGACATCGACCATTTCATGCAATCGGTGGCCAACCTGATTGAAAATGCTATCAAATATTCCAATGATTCGGTTGAAATACAAATCCGCCTGTCTTCCGAAAATAACCGGCTTATTTTGGCGGTGAAGGACAACGGTGTGGGGATTGCCGAAGAAAATTTGTCCCGCATTTTCCAAAAATACGACCGGCTCAATCCGGCCAACAGCAAAGTCACCGGTTTCGGAATCGGCTTGAATTACGTTAAAAAAATCATAGAAAAACATGGAGGAAAGATAGATGTAACCAGCCTGTTAGGCAAAGGAAGCGAGTTTACTATCTCTTTACCTCGTCAATGAATATAATTATGAATAAGAAAAAAGTTTTGATTGTTGAAGATGATACGTTCGTTGCTTTCATGGTGCAAGACTATTTAGCCAGCGAAAATTTTGATTCACGGCATATTCACAACGATTTTCAGCATATTACGAAAAAGGTTGTAGAGTATGATCCCGACATCATTTTGTTAGATGTCAATCTGGACGAAAATACGAACGGTTTCAATTTGGCCAGGCTGATACGCGCTTCGGGCGATACCACCCCTATTATTTTCACTACAGCGCGTACAGAATACGAAGATGTGGAACGAGGCTATAAAATCGGCAATGTCGATTATGTAAAAAAGCCTTATACGGCGCGTGAACTTGTGTTGCATATTAAAGAATTGATTTTTCGCAATGAGGGTGTTCGGCCGAACGAACAAAAAAGTTATTCGTTCGGCAATGCTATCTTTTATCCGGACGAACGACGCCTCGTTTTAGGCAATCAGGCGGATACGATACTTCGCAAAAACGAAAATGAGGTGTTGGATCTACTTTTCGCTCATAAGGAACAGTTAGTATCCAAAGACGCGGTAGCCAAAGCCATTTGGGAAGACGAGCGGATTGATGCCAAAGAAAAAGAAAGCTCAATTAACAACCTGATCTACAGTTTGCGTACGAAATTAAGCAAGGGCAGTGGTCTTGAAATTCTTACGGTAAACAGAGCCGGCTATAAATTGACGCGTACAAAATCGGCATCATGATTCAGCAGTTTTTTTTAGAACAGATAAAAAAGAACTTCCTGTTTGAGCCGACCGAAGAACAACTGCTTGCCTTGGAACGACTGAACGATTTTTTATTCGACCGCCGAAACGACACGCTGTTTCTCCTGAAAGGCTATGCCGGAACAGGAAAATCTTCACTTGTGGGTGCGCTCGTGAAGACTATGAATGAACTGCAACAGAAATCGGTTTTGCTCGCGCCCACCGGACGCGCGGCCAAAGTATTTGCCGCTTATGCCGGACAAACGGCTTATACCATTCACAAAAAAATCTACCGGCAAAAGGTGTTTTCCAACGAGCCGGGTGGGTTTGTGTTGAATGATAACCTGCACAAACAGACTTTATTTATTGTCGATGAGGCTTCCATGATTTCCAATGACGGCTTGGATTCGTTCCGTTTCGGAAGCGGGCGGTTGCTTGACGATTTAATTCATTATGTTTATAACGGCGAAGGTTGCCGGCTGATTTTGCTGGGTGATTCCGCACAGCTACCGCCGGTTTCGCAACCCGAAAGTCCCGCGCTGGATACGGATGTTTTGCGAGGTTATGGCTTGGACGTAGCGAGTGTTACACTGACGCAGGTCGTCCGTCAGGCGGAAATGTCGGGCATTTTAATGAATGCCACGCGTTTGCGGAAAGCGATTGACGAAAACAAAGTAACGGTTTTTCCGAAAATCAAAACGGCCGGCTTTCCCGATGTGCAGATAGTTCAGGGCAGCGAATGGCAAGAAGTAGTCGAAGAGGCTTACCATCGTGACGGACAGGACGAAACGATTGTGATTTCGCGTTCCAACAAGCAGTCCAACCGTTTCAATCAATCTATCCGCAGCCGTATTCTCTGGCGCGAAGAAGAAATTTCGTCGGGCGATTTGCTCATGATTGCGAAAAACAATTATTTCTGGACGGAAAAATGGCAAGAAATGGATTTTATCGCCAACGGAGACCGCATGGAAATCCGGCGCATTCGGAAGATGCAGGAATTGTACGGTTTTCATTTTTGCGATATGGTCGGCTATTTCCCCGATTACAACCTGGAATTGGAAGTGAAAATCTTGCTGGAAAGCCTGCACGCTGACGCACCGGCTTTGCCGAAAGAACTCACTGACCGGTTGTTTTTTGCCGTTTTGGAAGATTACGCCGACATTTCCTCGAAAAAGGAAAAAATGAAACAACTAAAAATCAATCCGTATTTTAACGCCCTGCAAGTGAAATATGCTTACGCCGTCACGTGCCACAAAGCGCAGGGCGGACAGTGGAAAAACGTTTTCCTCGACCTTTCCTACGTTCCCGAAGAATATTTGGGACGCGATTTCTATCGCTGGCTCTACACTGCTTTCACGCGGGCAACGGACAAGATTTATTTAATACAGCCGGTAAAGGAATTATTAGCGTAAGTGCGCTATGTCAAATATTTTATCTATATTTGCCCCGTATTTCTAAATCGTTTGTCGCATGTCTTTAAAAAAAGAAATTGAACGTTATTTGGTTCTCGTTCAAAGTTTAGAGACTTCTTTTCAAATAGCCTTGGAATCGGAAACGCTTCCGCCGGCTTTTTTCGATGCGACACGCGACTTGCTGGACGTGCTGAAAGAAGAGTTAGACGAATTGGAAATATTTGAAAATCAAGAACTTACGGAAAAATACTATCCTGATATTCGCCGGCTGTTAAGCATTAACGACCGTTTCCGTTTCCAGCGCGATTTATTTGCCGGAAGTAAAGAAAAAATGGACGAGGCATTGGATGATTTGAACGGTTTAAATTCCATTGAAGAAATGTTTGAGTGCCTTCACGGCCGTTTTGAATGGGATTGGGAAGACGAATCAGTTTGTGCATTTAAAGAATTGTTGAAAAAAAGATTTGCAGAAGTATGATGAAAGCCGCGAAACTCTATTTAGTCCCTACGCCTGTGGGAAATCTCGAAGACATGACTTTCCGGGCAGTGCGGATATTGAAGGAAGCGGACGTCATTCTGGCTGAAGACACGCGTACGACCGGTTTTCTGCTGAAGCATTTTGAAATACAAAATAAGATGTTGTCGCACCATAAATTCAACGAACATCAGACAGTTGAAGGGATTGTTTCACGAATAAATGCCGGCGAAACGGTGGCGTTGGTATCGGACGCAGGCACGCCGGGCATTTCCGACCCGGGTTTTTTACTCGTGCGTGAGTGTGTCAAACAGGGAGTGGAAGTGGAATGTCTGCCCGGAGCGACGGCGTTAATTCCGGCGTTAGTTAATTCCGGCTTACCGACCGACCGCTTCTGCTTTGAAGGATTCTTGCCGCAGAAAAAAGGACGGAAAACCCGCCTGGAAGCATTGACTGAAGAAACCCGCACGATGGTTTTGTATGAGTCACCTTTTCGTATCGTCAAGACATTGAGCCAGTTAATGGAATTTTTGGGTGAAGAACGGCCGGCTTCCGTTTCGCGCGAAATTTCTAAATTGCATGACGAAACCGTTCGTGGAACGTTGAAAGAATTGATTGCTCACTTTACCGGCAATCCGCCGCGAGGGGAGTTTGTTATGATTATAGGAGGAAAAGAAAAATAATTAATCACTTAAATTGAATAAAAAATGAAGAAAGTAATTTTGTTTTGTGGCGTATTCACGTTGATTTTCGCTTCGTGCGTAAAAAACTCGTCGGAATACAAACGATTGCAGGCTGAAAACGATTCGCTGACGTTGGCGCACGCGCAGACGACCAACGAATTAGACCAAATGTTGTCGCTTCTCAATGAAGTGGAAGAAAATTTCCAAAGTATTAAAACAGCTGAAAAATATTTGTCCGTTCAGTCGGGAACTCCGGGCGAATTGACACCTTCTACGCGCGAACGTATCCAGAGCGATATGCAGTTTGTTACACAAACCCTGGAAAAAAACCGTCAGCAGATTGCCAATTTGGAAAAAAAGTTGAAAGGTTCGAACCTGAAATCGTCTGAATTGTCGAAAACGCTGGAGAATCTGCGTGCCGAATTGGAAGAAAAAACATCGTCGCTGGTAACGTTGCAGGAAGAATTGGCCAAACGCGACCAGAAAATTGCGGAATTGAGCGAGCACGTAACAAACTTGTCGAACGACGTGCAAGCCCTGAAAACACAGTCGTCCGTTCAGGCGGAAACGATTGCCAAACAACAAACAGAACTCAACACGGTGTATTATTGCTACGGCACTTCGAGCGAGTTGAAAAAACAACAGATTTTAGATGGTGGACAGTTGGGCGTGGATTTCAACCGCGATTATTTTATTAAGGTGAAAGACCTGAACACGTTGAAAGTCATACCGTTGTATGCGAAAAAAGCGCGTTTGGTTTCCAAACATCCCGACGGTTCGTACGAATTTATCAAAGACTCCAACAAAAAGGAAGAATTACACATCTTAAATCCAAAAGAATTTTGGAGTTTAACGAAATATTTGGTCATACAAGTGAATGTTTAAACTGCTGCCGGTCTTCTATCATACTGTATCGGACGAATATCTTCCGCACATCTGCCCTTTGTATAAGCCCAAGACAATCAGGGAATTTGAGGCGGATTTGGAGTTTTTGCTCAAGCATTTTCGGCCGGTAAGCATGGAAGAAGTGCGGTTGCACACAACAGGTGAAAAGCGGATTTCACGTCCCGCTTTTCACCTTTCTTTTGATGACGGCCTGCGCGAAGTTTATACGGTTGTTCTTCCGATTTTGGAACGCAAAGGCATTCCGGCGACCGTTTTTGTGAATAGTGCCTTTGTCGATAATCGCGATTTGTTTTTTCGTTATAAAGCGGCTTTGCTGGCCGGTTTCATGCCGGAAGCGTTGAAAATCAACTATTTGAACCGCGAAAAATTAGACGAAGTCGCGTTGAATTTGGGCGTAGATTTCAACGATTTTTTGCAAAAGCAACAACCCTATCTGACGACCGGCGAACTGAAAACGTTGCAACAAAAGGGATTTTCTATCGGAAGTCACAGCATCGATCACCCGCTTTATTCGCTGCTTTCGGAAGAGGAACAAGTCCGGCAAACGTTGCAGTCGTGCGCGTATGTACAAAATACATTTGCAGAAAAACAGGCTTATTTTGCGTTTCCTTTCACTGAGGCAGGTGTGAGTGATGGTTTTTTTCAAAAGATATTTCCGGCAGTGGATTTAACATTCGGTATTTCGGGACTTCGGACGGCTCAAAACGGTCGGCATCTCGGTCGGATCGATATGGAAACTTACGGAAAAAACGCGAAACAAAGTGTGTATAAGGCGTATATAAAAGGATTTTTAAAGAAATGGATTTACTGAAAGTACGTTTAAGCGAGTTGGAGCAGTTTTGCGAAAGTCCTTTGTTTCAGGGCTTTTCCGTCAAGCCGGTTTCGCCTTTGCGCGTGAAATCCTATTTGAATAATCCGCGTGCGCATCAGGAAGATGTTGTATTATATTTGTTTGTGGAAAACAGCCAAGTAATTGCTTTTCGCACGATTTTGCCGGATATGCTTGTCTTTCAGGGAGAAACCATCTTTTTCGGTTGGTACAGCGGGACATGGGTGAAACCTGAAAATCGCGGACAAAAGCTCTCTGTCCGGCTATTGAACGAAGTCCGCAACGATTGGGGAAATCGCTTGCTCTTTACCAATTATGCACAAGTCTCCGAACATTGCTATCTCGAAACCCAGGCTTTTCATCTGCTGAAAGAGCGGACAGGGATGCGTTTTTATCTCTATCCCGATTTCAATCAAATTTACAAAGGCCGAAAAAGTTATCACAAACTGAAATTCTTTTTGCCCTTCTTGTCGGTTGCCGTGCGGAGCGTTTCACTTTTTAAATCGTTGCTGTTTCCGACAAAAACAACCCCCGACAGCTACCTCGAGTTGCCGGCTTTGGACGAGGAATGTCGAAATCACCTGCGCCGTTTTCCGGTTACTTTTTTCAACCGGAAAGAAGCTGAAATTGATTGGATTATACAATATCCTTGGGTTACGCCGGCACAGGACGCCGGTTTTGTCTATCCGTTTTCTTATTCGGATGTTGATTTTTCGCTCAAAATCGTAAAGATTTATGAGAACAATCGTTTTGCCGGTTTTTTCATCTACACGAATGTAAATGCCAAAATGAAAATCATTTATCATTTTATCGACGACGACAAGATAAATTTGATGGTAAATATTGTCGGTTTATTAGCAAAGCAACAGCACATTGAATATTTAACGGTATTAGACCCTGCATTAGCTTATTTATTCAAGCAAAACGCCAATTATTTTGCATTTGCCAAATCCTACACTTCCCACGTCTACAGTGCCTTACCTGTCGCCAATGACACAAATTTGCTGATTTTCGACGGCGACGGCGATAATTGTTTCACTTGATGTCATTGCGGGATTGACCCGTAATCTCCTACTCTTATTTGTGCTTAACGAAATAGTTTGACTATTTTGCCTATGCCATTTTGTGCCCTGATTACCGGAAATGATGTTTTGACTGCTCCTGTGCTTTGATAAAACCGTGCAATATTTGGAATTGACGAGCCTTCAAAATCCAAAATGAGGTCTTGTCCCGCATAATCCTGAATGACATTATCCAGCAGAAAACTCATGCTGTGCGTAACTTTCCCTTCCGGAGTGGAAGCATTGAGCAGGAAATAAAGCCGGTTTTTCCACCGCAAAAAGAGTGCGACAGCCTGAATCGTGTCTTTTTCGTCGCGAATACCTCGGATTTCAATAATAACTTTTTCCTGAATTTTTTGGATAAGATGGTTGAAAATCGGCAGTAAATTTTCAATCGGCCGACCGCTTGTGTGGCTTCTAATGAGGTTTAAGAATTCATCAAATTTTATCTTTTTGTCTGTATAGAGATTATATTTTTTACTCTTTTTAATATTCTTCGAGAAATTGGAGCCGTAATTCTCTCTAATTTCAGTGTAAGGACGGTTGAGATTTAACACAAAATTGTCCCTTAATTCGGAAAAACGACCGGCAAATACATTTCCGGTATTGAGTTGCAGGTGATAGAAAGAGTAGGGAATAGCTTTAATAAACTCATTATAAATAGATAACGAAATTTCTTCGGTCGAGAAAATCCCCAACTGCTGACAAAAATACGGCTGTGTCAAATACCGAATACCGAACTTTTTCTTGACCGGCAACGGCACGACGTAACGGTAATCGTCGGCCATTAACACTTCCCATTGCGGACTGACCGCGTCCAAATACCATGACATGGCATATACGCTTCCAAACGACGATTTTTCCACGCAACGGTCGTACGCTTCCAAATCAATTTCTTTATAGGTAAGTCTAAATATTTTCACTTCTATTAACTATTTTATTCTTTCTCTTTTTCAAAATTTATTTCTCTTTTCCTGTTTTGTCCCTTATTTTTTACCCAAATCATCGTATAAAGTTTGCAAAATTGCCTTCAACCGGTCAATTCTTTGCTGATTTGGTGCAGGATTATCCAAAATTACCCTGTCCGAAATGTTATCATACATCGAAATTCCGGTACTATCGAGTAATCCGAACTCGTTTTTTGGTGAAAAAATTGCAAAAGGGTAGAAAAAATCGCTTGAAAATACGTTTCTGCTGAAGAAAAATTCGTCGGCCGATGTGCCTTGTACGCCTTGTAGCTGGCCTAATAAAATGGCCGGAAGATCGGTTTGATTGATAATTGTTGCAATTCTTTCGGGCTTTGTAACGGCTCCACCCAACCACAACATCGGAGTATGAAAGAACGTCAAATCATGCGACGTATCCCCTTCAGGATATGCATAGCCATGATCGGGAAGCAAAATCACCAGTAAATTGTCCCAGGCGGGCGTCTGTTTGAGCTTGTCAATAAACTGCCCCAGACATTCGTCAGTATAGGCAAAGGCATTTTCTACCTTGTTGTCGAGCCGTTTATACGGTACTTCAAAGGGATCATGACTGCTCAACGTCAGAAAAGCCGTATGCCAGGGTGTGTCCGTTCGTTGCACGATCGTATTATATAGGTATTCAAACGTGATACCGTCCGTTACACCCCACGCGTGGGTGCGCTGCTCTTTCAGGGAAAAATCCTTGTCGGAAATGATTTTTTGATAGCCGGTACTTCGCAAATAGCTCTGCATATTTGTGAAATCAACGTCGCCACCATACAGGAAATCGGTTTTGTAGCCCGCTTTCACCAGACTTTTAGCAATAGACGGCAATTGTTGGCTTTTGACCGGCATTTTCATAATGGAAGTGGTCGGCAAACCCGGATAACCACTCAACGTGCAAATCACGCCCCGGTCTGTCCGGAAACTGTTGGAATAGCATTGCGTAAAAAACACGCCTTCTTCTGCCAATCGGTTGAAATTGGGTGCGATTTCGGGATTTCCGCCTAATGCACCGACAAATCCACCGCCGAAACTTTCCATGAGAATAATCAGCACATTCGGCCGGCTGGTTTTTAATAAATGTGTAACGGTTTCCCCACCTTTGGGATACAAGCCGTCAAAAAGTTCGCATCGTTGTTCTTCCGGAAAGAAATTAAATTGTTCCGAAAAATTTTCGGTTTTTCCCAGCGACGACATAAAACTAAATACGGGATTGACGGCCGAATGATTTAAAAATTGGTCGTCACTGTAATACACCCGTCCGATGTTGGAAGTCGAAGCCGTAATTCCTCCCCGGATAAGAATAAAAAAGACACCGCCCAATAGAAGTAAAAAGACACTTCCTGCAATTTTCCATTTCGTTAGGGAAAAAACCGCCGGCGTGATTTTCCAAAAAATCCAGAACAATCCGGCACTTAGCAACAGCACGAAAAACACGCGAAGCAGGATAAAACCCATTGACACGCTCGCCATCGCATTGGAAGGTGAGTCCATATAAATAAGAACGGTCGCATCTAACTTGAAATTCCAAAACGCATAGAGCGTCAGGTCGGCGATGAACGCGATTGAAATCGCTAGTGCGAGTATACCATAATATATAAGGAGTATTTTCCGGAACGGAAGTTTGGGAAGCCAAACCGTAACCAACACCAGCAACAGTGGAAGCAGAATGAAATAACCGGCCATCGTGCTATCCAATTTTAAACCGTGAAACATCACTTGCGCGTAATCCGCTATGTGATAGTGAGTTACATGGGGGGGCGTGTTGTATGCCATGAACAGTGGTTTTTGCAGGGCAAAAATCCCAAGCAAAACGGCAAAGAAGGCCAACAAGTAAAAAAATCGTTTTTTCATTGTGTTTATTTTTTTCTTCCGAAATCGGCGGGAATTTCGCCCCAAAGCTGTGTTTCCCATTTTAAAACCGGGGTTGTGTAAGTATTCGTTTTCAGCCATTTTTCCGCCCGCTCGACGAGTTCAAAAATCGGTTGATTCACTTCATTTTTTACCAACGTGGTTTTCGCTTTTCTGTTGCGCACCCACGCCATCGCGCTCACACTGTCGGAATAAACCGGCAGGGACAAATTTTGTTTTTTGAGCAGTGCCAAGCCATGTACCAATGCCAGAAATTCGCCGATATTGTTTGTTCCCTGCTCAAAAGGGCCGACATGAAAAATCTCCTCGCCGGTGTCGGTGTTTACTCCGCGATATTCCATGCGTCCCGGATTGCCCGAGCAGGCAGCATCGACCGACAAGCTGGCGCGGATAAAAGAGTTTATTGCCATAAATGTTTGTTTTCGATGTACAAAAATAATATTTTTGTAGTCTATATCATTGAATATGCGGAGAATTTTTTTAATCGGCTACATGGGCTCGGGCAAAACAACTATTGGGAAACCGTTGGCTGATGCGCTGCATTGGCAGTTTGTTGATTTGGATACTTTTATTGAAAATCGCTACCGCATGAACGTAAGTGAGATTTTTGCCAAATACGGCGAAGCGGGTTTTCGTGAAATCGAACGGAGAATGTTGCAGGAAACCGCACAATTTGAAGAAGTGGTGATTTCTACCGGCGGAGGAACTGCCTGTTTTTTCGATAATATGGAAATCATGAAAAATGCCGGAAAAACGGTTTATCTAAAAGTGTCGGTCGATGAATTAGCCCGCCGCTTGGACATGGGAAAAACAAAACGGCCGTTGCTTAAAGAGATAAGTCCGGAAGATTTGAAAACCTATATCGCCGAAAATCTGGAGAAAAGAGAAAATTATTACCGGCAAGCCGGGCAGATAATCGATGCTGAAAATTTACAAACAGAACAGGATATTTCCATTCTAATCAAAAATATACTCGTATGAAAGTCAAACAATCGAAAAAAGAAACAGCCAGTGTTCCGCAAGAACTATTGAAAGAGTTGCCTCATGCACGTCATTCGATGATAATCGGTATTCCGAAAGAAAACAATAAGCTGGAACGGCGATTGGCTTTTACGCCCGAAGCGGTGGATATGCTGGTTGAGGCCGGCCATCGGGTCGTTTTGGAAGAAAGTGCAGGCTGGGGCGTCAATTATTCGGATGTGGCTTATTCTGAAGCGGGTGCGTCTATCACGGCGGACAAAAATCAAGTGTTTGCCTGCGATTTGGTGTTCAAAATTGCACCGCCCACACTCGAAGAAATTGAACGAATGAAAAAGCGGAGTACGATTTTTAGCATGTTGCAACTGCCGGATATTAGTACCGAGTTGATTCAAACCATGAACGTGAAGCAAGTCCATGCAGTCGGATACGAATTGATTAGTCCTGATGGCATCACTTTTCCGGTGCGTAATTCCATTTCTGAAATCGAGGGAGCGGCGTCTATTTCGGTGGCTTCCGAGTTGTTGAGCAACGACAAGGGTGGAAAAGGCATTTTGATGGGTGGTGTTCCGGGCGTTTCTCCAACCGAAGTAGTTATTATCGGAGCCGGTGTTGCCGGGACGGTGGCTACCCGTGCAGCGTTGGCGTTGGGAGCAACGGTCAAAGTGTTTGACAGCGACCTGCGCAAGTTGCGGAAATTGCAGAACGATTTAGGCGTGCCGGTTTTCACGTCTGTTTTTCAGCCGAACGTAATGGTGAATGCCTTCCAAACGGCCGACGTAATGATTGGGGCGATGCGGTACATCAACGATCCGGTGCGTTACCTGATTTCGAAAGAGGCAATCCGCACTATGAAAAAAGGCGCGTTGATTATCGACTTGCGTGTTAATCAGGGCGGTTGCTTTGAAACGACTTCGTTCCTTCCGGCCGATCACCCGCTGATTTTTGAACGGCACGGTGTCCTGCATTATTGTGTTCCGAATTTGAGTTCGCGCGTTGCCCGCACGACCGCGATGGCATTGAGCAATATTTTTGTTCCGTTGATTGTGCAAATGGGCGAACAGGGTGGGGCGGCGACCTTTCCCACTGCCGACAGCGGTTTCCGTTCGGGATTGTATCTCTATGCCGGCAAATTGGTGAATAATTATGTTGCCAAGCACTTCAACCTGCCGGCACACGACATCGGATTGTTTTTGTCGGCCTATTAATTTTCATTCTATAATATCTTACTGTTTATGTTTTTAAAATTACCTAATTTAGATAATCTAAAAAGAATAATCTATTTTAGATAACATCATAATTATCTAATAACCAATGATATAAGAACATATCATAAATTTCATAAGTTGTTTCTTTTAGTGAAATTTGCTCTAAAATTATATCTTTTTCGCACAGAGTTTTCAAAAGTCGCTTGGAATTTGAGGGTGTACCGATTTTATATTTCATTAGGAAATTTTGGGCAGTTGGTTGGGTTATTTTGCCCTCTTTTGCAATGGCTATCAGGTAGTTCCATTGCGCAGTGGTAAGCAACTGCCGCAACTGATTGAAGGTTGTTGCCTGCTCGGCAAGCGTTTCGCGGCAGGCGTGAGTTACCATTTTGAGCGTGATTTCTTTTTCGCTGTATGAAAAAAGTTTGTTGCAAATATATTGTGTGTAAAAAGTGTAGTTTTTTGTCCAATCCAAAATAAAATCAACACACACTTTGCTAATCGTTATATTGCTCTTGTTGAACTGTTTAACGATAAATTTAGCATATTCTTTTCGGTCTATTTTTTCCAAACTCAAAAAACTTGTACTTTGATAAAAAGGACGTTTGGCATTGGAGAACATATCGTACATCACGCTGCGTTTGCTGCCGCAAAAAATGAAATTGATATTGTTAAGCGTCTGTATTTCAGAGCGTAATATCGCCTCCATATTTTTTTCAGGATAAGTGGTTATTTGCTGAAATTCGTCGATAGCAACAATTATTTTTTTGTCCTGTGCGTTGAGGAACTGCAAAATGCTTTTGAGCGTTTGCGGTTTTTGCGATTCCATTTGGTAGGAAATTTCGATTTGCGGCTGCCCCGTGATGCTGTCGTAACTGATGAGCGGGCGAAAACCACGCAAAAACTCCCAAAATTTCTTGCCGATAGAGGTTTTTTCGGGGAACTTGTGGAAAATTGCCTCGCTCAACAGGCGGTTGAAATCCTCGATTGAGCGCGTGGGCATTATGTCCACATACACGCAGCCGAAGTCCTTTAAATCTTCAAATGCACGGTGTATCAAACCCGTTTTTCCCATACGGCGCGGCGAAACAAGCGTGGTATTCACGCCGTTTCGCATATAAGTTTGCAACGATGCAATCTCTTTTTTTCTGTCGCAAAAATATTTCTTTGAAATATAACCACTTGTAATAAAAGGATTTACTTTCATATTTTTACCTGTTAAAAGTTTCTGCAAAGTTACTGTTTATTTTTTAAATTACCTAATTTAGATTACTTTTTTTAGGTAATCTTTTTTAGGTAATTTATTCTATCATTTTCATCGCTCTGTCAAAATCCGATTGAATTTACCCGCGACTATCCATGCTGTTTGGATCCGGATTGATCAATTCAATGAATTGCTGAATTTCGCTGTCCAGAAAATCGTCGTGTGCTTTTTTCTTTTTGTTCATAATATAGTCGTAGGTTTCACCTACAATATTTGCTTTCGGCTGAACGGTCTTTTCCTTCTTGGCCGGTTTGTTTGTTTTGCATTGCATAATCATTTGTTTTTATTTGTTTTCAATATTTGGTTTTTCCAATCCGTAGCCCATTTTTTTGTCGATGGCTTTTAAGGTCAATGCAACAATCAAGGCCAGAATAGCAAAACCGGTAAAAATTACTTCCGGCAGGGTGTAGTCGTAGCCGACTTCCGCCCCAGACGTGGAGATAATACAATAGTTTTCAAGTACTTTGCCAATCAAAAACGGTACGCCCATCAAGCCGATGTTTTGAATGTAGAAAGTCATAGCATACGCCGAGCCGAGTTGTTTTTCGGGAATGATTTTAGCCAATGCCGGCCACATGGCAGACGGGACTAACGAAAACGCAATGCCCAAAATAATCATTAAGGCAACGGCAATCACCCAATTATTCAGAAACGGAACGGCAAACAAGGCATGGACAAACACCAGCAACGCTGCACCAATCACCATAATTGTTGCGCCTTTCCCCTTTTTGTCATAAATGCTTCCGAAAATCGGCGTCAATAACAGTGTTCCAAACGGCAACATTGATGGAATGACACCCGCCAATTCGTCCGAAACATGGAATTTATGTATCATAAAACTCGTAGCAAATTTCAGGAACGGAAATACGCAAGAATAAAACAGCAGGCAGAGCAGGGCAATCAGCCAGAAGCCTTTGTTTTTCACGATTAAACCTAAATCGGCCAATTTAAAACTTTCTTCCGGCTCAACGTCGTTTGCCAAATTTTCCTTTTCAAGATCTTTTTCCATAAAGGTATAGATGAAAAAAGCAGCCAACCCGATTAACATCAAAATTATTCCGAGCAGAAGCGGAGCGGAAACGGAAGGCGGAGAAAACAGTCGCGCAAACGGAAGCGGAATGACCAACGCAAAAGCCGTCCCGATACGTGCAATACCGACTTGAACGCCCATCGCCAACGCTAATTCTTTTCCTTTAAACCAGTGGACAATAATCTTGCTGACGGTTATTCCGGCAGTTTCCGCGCCAACGGCAAACAGTGCATAACCCAACGCCGCATAAACGACTTGCGCTTTGTAACCGAAAATCAGCTGAGTAGGGTCAAAATTTCCGACAACGGCAAAGTACTGAATGGCTGTTCCGACCACCATAATCATTGCCGCCAGCATGCCGGTAAAGCGGACACCTTTTTTATCCAGCACAATCCCACCGACCAGCAACATCAGTAAAAACACGTTAAACCAGCCGTAGGCACTCATAAAATAGCCGAAATCGTCGGCGTTCCAGCCTTCGGTTTCACGCAACAAATCCATCAACGGCGAAAGGAGGTCGGTAACTAAATAGGCTCCCAACATCAGGAACGATATAAGGCCTAACACCGTCCATCTTTTTACTTTTGAATCTCTAATACCCATACTATAATAATTACGAATTACAAATTACGAATGTTTAAAAAATCGGCAACAATAAATGTGCTTCCGCCCACAAAGATAAAATCTTTTTTCGTAGCGATTTGCTTCGCAACTGAAAAAGCTTCGGCAACGGTCGGAAAAATACTACCTTTCAATCCGAATTTTTCCGCTTGTTCGGCCAATAGATGCGCATCTAACGCGCGTGGAATGTTTGCCTGCGTGAAATAATAGATAGCGTCTTTAGGCAGCAAAGCCAAAACGGCGGAAATATCTTTGTCATTGACCATTCCGAAAATGATGTGCAGTTTGTCGTAGTGTTCCGCTTTCAACTGCCGGACGATGTATTGCATTCCGCCCACATTGTGGCCGGTGTCTAACACGATTTTCGGATGATGCTGAATAATTTGCCAGCGTCCCATCAGTCCGGTGTTTTCAATCACGTAGCGAAATCCTTTATAAACGGCTTTTGGTGGAATATTGAAAATTCCCTTTTTCAGCCATTCGATAGCACACAAAACCGTACTTGCATTTTTTTCTTGGGCATAACCGCCCAATTCGTCTATTAATTCGGGATAAGCATCTGTTTCAAATTCCCAATAGCCCGAAGGTAGTAGCTTGGACGAACGAATGGGATTTTCCTCTTGGGCAAAAATCAAATCGCTTGCATGTGTGCGGTGGTGTGTTTCCAAAAATACCTCTTTCACTTCCCCTTCCGCTTCACCGATTACGACCGGTATGCCGGGCTTGATAATTCCGGCTTTTTCGCGGGCAATCGCTGGCAAAGTGTTTCCCAGTAAATTTGTGTGGTCGAAACTGATGTTTGTAATAATACTCAACACCGGCGTAATCACGTTCGTACAATCCAGCCGTCCGCCGAGACCGACCTCGATAACGGCAACATCGACCGTTTCTTCGGCAAAATACGCAAATGCCATTCCGGTCGTGAGTTCAAAAAAAGAAGGTTGGATTTCCTCGAAAAAAGTTTTGTGTCGAGCGACAAAATCTACGACAAACGCTTGTGAAATCATTTTTCCGTTGATTTTAATTCGTTCGCGGAAATCCGACAAGTGAGGCGATGTGTAAAGTCCGACCTTATAGCCGGCCTCCTGTAAGACAGACGCCAAGAGATGCGAAACCGAGCCTTTGCCGTTCGTTCCGGCCACATGAATGGTTTTGTATTTTGTATGCGGAAAACTCAAATGCTTATCTATAAGGAAGGTATTTTCCATACCTTCCTTATAGGCTGCACTGCCCTTTTGTTGAAACATCGGGGCAAAATCATACAAATACCGAATCGTTTCGTCGTAAGTCATTTTACACTAACTTTACGGCAAAGATACGAATTAAAGGAGTGATTGCAAATAGTCCAAAAATTCGTGATTTGTCCAGTTTCCATCGAAAAATCGGCCATTTACGAAGAATGTAGGTGTGCCTTCCACCCCGGCTTTATTTCCGGATTCTATATCCTCTTCGACCTTTTCGATAGTTGGCTGGCTGCCGAAATCTTTCTTGAATTTTTCGATGTCGATGCCGATTTCTTTGGCATATTTCACAAGGGAAGCATCGTCGAGATAGCGTTGATTATCAAACAGCATGTCGTTCATTTCCCAAAATTTCTGCTGAACAGCTGCTGTTTCGGCAGCAATAGCCGCGTTCACCGCATGTGGGTGTAGCTGCTGCAACGGATAATTACGGAAAACCACCTGCAAGCGGTCGCCTAATCTTTTTTGCAAATCTTTTACGATGTAATGTGCCTGACGGCAATAAGGACATTGATAATCTGCATATTCAATCAACGTGATAACTGCATTCGGTTGTCCTTGAACATGATCTGACTGGGTGACTTTTTCTAAGTTCATAATAAAATTTATTTTTAATGTTTATACTATGTAATATATAAACAAACAACTCGCCAAATTGTTCTGCAAAAATGAAAATTTTATCCTAATTTGCTGATTTTCCTCAATTTTTCTTCGTCGATTATCTTGATTTTACGACCGTCCAATGCAATGATTTTTTCCGCGACAAAGGTAGATAATGTGCGAATAGCGTTCGAGGTGGTCATATTGGAAAGGTTGGCCAAGTCCTCGCGTGACAAGTAAATATTAATATTGGCGTCTTCTTCCAATCCATAACTGTCTATCAGAAAAATTAACGATTCTGCCAACCGTCCGCGCACATGTTTTTGTGTCAAATTGACAGTCCGTTCGTCGGCAACGCCCAAATCGACCGAAAGTTGTCGGATGAAAAATTGGCAAACATCATAATTGTGCTTCATGATTTCCGTTATCACTTCCATCGGGATTAAACAAATGGTAGAAGCTTCCACAGATGCCGCGTCGGTCAAATATTTTTCTCCGGCAAAATAGGCACGGTAAGCAAAATATTGAACAGGACGTATCATACGCGTAATCTGACTGCGTCCGCCCACACCTTTCTTGTAAATTTTCACTTTGCCTTTGAGCAGGCACATCAGGTCTTTGGGCACTTCGGCTTCGGAATAAATCTGCTGGTTTTTCTTGTAATCCTGCACGACAGCACTTTCCCGAAGCAATTCACGCTCCTGAGCATTCAGTAATCTCCATACTTCGTTTAAACTCGTTGAGAAATCAATTACTTTATTCTGCTTCTCGTGCATTTGTGTTTTATAACCATGTTTTACAGCACAAAGGTACATTTTTTTTTCAATAATGATATAAATTCCAAGTTATTTATCTAACTTTATCGCTTATTATGTATCGGAAACTATTATACAGGATTGTTACAGGGATATACTTCCTTGTTTATCCTGTTTTTCTTTTTTCTCAAAATCCGTTAAACAAAGCCGATAGTATCATAGCAGAAGCCTTGAAACACAGGGATTTATATGGCAAATACATTCAGGAATATGATGCGCAAATGTATATCAAGGGCAGTACGCATGTGATGAAAAAGAATAAGTTGTCTAAATTTGCACCCGATTTTTTGTATTTAGACAAGAAACGAAACAATTCGTTTGTCGAAGCCTTGGTCGATGTACATTACACCCGTCCGCATTTCTTCACGCAGAAAATCGAAGCATTGAACGGCAATAAACTGCACGCAGGAGATATTCGGGACAGGGTAATGCCGTTTTTGAACAGTAATATTTATAGTTCGACCATTTTCAACAATCAGGTGGTCATGCCCGGCATTCGCGACGTTTTCAACTATTACCGTTTTGAATATGTTTCGACCAAAGATACGTTAGACAAAAAGATTCATCATATCCGGATTATTCCGAAAATACGCAGTCAGAAATTAGTATCGGGATACATCGATATTGTCGATGAAATGGGCAATATTTCGCATTTAGACCTTTGGGGAACCTGGGAATTTTTCGACTTCCGGATGGAAACGGATTTTGGATTGGAAAAGAAAAATTTTCTGCTTCCGCTTACTACAACGCTCACCTTTCATCTTAAATTATTGGGCAACGAAACCGAAAGCCGGTATTATTCGCAATACGAATATCATGAAATAAAATTGAATAATTGGGAAAACAAAAAGCCGAAAACCGATTATGATTTGAGTGAATATTTTACCGTTCAATCCGATTCTATTCCGTTTATTCGGGATACGCTGTTTTGGCAAAAAAATCGCCCGGTTCCGTTATCGCCTTACGAAGCTTCGCTGATTGATGCCGAAAAAACAGTTCAGAAACCGGATAATGCTACTATTGTCGGAGGACAATCTCTTACACAAGCTACACAAGGGTTGATTATTCCGAAAAAATTCAGTTACAACGATACACAATTTTCATATTCGGGGCTAATTAATCCATTGAAAATCAGTTACTCTAAATTGGACGGTATTGTGTATTGGCAACAACTCAAATTGCATAAACAATTTCCGAACGGCAGGGAATTTCAATTTCAGCCTGATTTGGGCATTTTGTTTCAACGGAAAGAAGTCTATTTTCGGATACCGGTTTCATGGCTGTTTGCTTCCAAAAAATTCGGGAAAATTTACTATAATTTCGGTAATCGAAATCAAGCGTTCAGTTCCAAAACGATCGATGAAATCAATAAAAAAATGCAGGGAAACATTGATTTCGATGACTTGGATTTGAAATATTATCGCCACCTTTACATGGAGCTGAAAGCGCAATACGAAATTACGAACGGTCTGATTTTAAACGGCGGTTGGGATTATGATTGGTATATTCCGGTAAAGGAAAAGGAAGGAAATTCTAAATCTCCGCTGAGAAGCATGCCGAGCGAGATAAACGACGATGTTATTGACCTTGTCTTAAATCAATATCGTTCGGCTGCACCGGTCATCGGATTGACTTGGACACCCGGCCAATTTTACTGTATTCATCGAGAAAAAAAGGAATATATCAGCTCGCATTTTCCAACTTTTTCTATCGAATATGCGCGCGGGATAAGAGGCATTTTTGAGAGCAACAGCCACTACGAACGGATTGAAATGGACATACAGCAAAAAATTCCGCTGGGCTTGTTGCGTTCGTTCCATTATTACATCGGTGCCGGCTGTTTTACCAACACGCAATCGGTTTATTTTGCGGACTTTAAGAATTTTCAACGGCGCAATATTCCGCTTTCGTGGAACGACCCGATTGGCGGGACGTTCCACCTTTTGAGTAGTGAATGGTACAATGCTTCCGACAAATACCTGCAAAGCCATTTCATGTATGAGTCGCCGTTTTTCATTTTGCGATTTTTTAAGGGGCTGGCGAAAGACATTGTCAAAGAACGGATTTACGTCAGTCAATTATACACTCCTGTACACCCCTGCTACACAGAAATTGGTTACGGTGTAGGAAATTTCCTGTTGAACGCCGGCATTTTCGTATCGCTCAATAAAGGGAAATATGAAGGCATCGGTGCTAAATTTGCGTTTGAATTAGGACGGTAAAATTGGAGTAAAAGCATTTTTTTCTATCAATAAATAGTTGTATATTTGCGAAGGGGAATTCACTATGACAAGCGACGGATTAGATAAATTATTGATTCAACTTGAATTGAATAATACAGATACTGTTTTCTTCAAAAACGAAGAGAATCAGTTTAATGTTGCTTCTTTACATTTTGAGATTCAAAAAAAATTAGAACTTATTCAACCTGATGCAATTTATGTTTTCAATAATCAACCGTTTATTTTGTTTTTTGATTTAACCAAAAGTTCAAAAGAAAGAGAAAACGATGTACATAAAAAGGTTTGGTCATTTGATAATTCTCCTGTAATTTTTATTATTAAAGACAAAGACATTTCTATTTATAATGCTTTGAATTATAGCAAGAAGGACAAACATTTAGAAGAAATCAAAATATCGGAAGAAGAACGAAACAAACAATTTTCTTTCTGGAATTTACAAAGTGGCGAAACATGGAAATGGTTTCAAGAAGAATATATCGAGAAAAACAGAAATTTACACCACAAAAAAAGAGTTAATGAAAAACTTTTTCAAAATATAAAAGATGTCAGAAAAGAATTAACAGATGCAACAAAACAAAATGCTTTAACTGACCACAACGCTAATTCATTGATATTAAGATTGATATTTATTAGATATTTAATTGATAAAGAAGTTGAAATTAAAAACGAATTTATTTCGGGAACAACTGTAAATGAAAAACGGAAAAGTTTTTGCGAATTAATAACGCAACTCGAAAAATTAAATCAGTTTTTTGAATATTTAAATGGTAGATTTAACGGAGTGTTGTTCAAAGAATTAGATATTACTATCAATCAAGAACAATCGGAGTTTTTGGCAAATGTTTTTAGCGGCGAGTTACAGTGTAAAGATTCTTTATTTGAAGGTTACTTCTTTGAAATTTTCGATTTTTCAATAATTCCTGTTGAGCTGATTTCAGGCATTTATGAATCTCTAATTGATGAAGACACGCGCAAACTTAATTCGGCTGTTTATACACCTTCATTTTTGGTTGATTATATATTAACTGATACAGTAGATAAATATTTAGAAAAAGCGCAAACCTCTGATTGCAAGGTATTTGAGGTAGCAGTCGGTTCGGGAATTTTTCTCGTTCAATCGTTGCGTAGAATGATTGAAAAAGAGAAAAAGTTAAACCCCAAAGCAACTAATGAAGAATTTAGTTACAGAATTAGAGAAATTGCAAAAAACAATCTTTTTGGCATTGATATAAATGAAAGCGCACTAAAAGTTACCTGTTTTTCTATTTACATTGCATTGTTGGACTATCAAGAACCCAAAGAAATAAGCGAAAAATATAAGTTCCCTAATTTAATTGGCTCGAATTTATTCAAGGCAAATTTCTTTGATACGGAACACCTTTTTAATGAGATAATTAAGCAAGAAAAACCGCTTTTTATTTTGGGAAATCCGCCTTGGAAAAGCAAAAAAGACGACACAATACATACAAATTGGCTGAAACAAAATAAAAAAAATGTCGGAAATTATGAAATTGCACAATCGTTTTTACTGCGGACAAAAGATTTTATGCAAGCGGACACGCAAGCGGCTTTGATTGTTACAAGCACAATGTTTTATAATGTGTCTAACCCAAACAGGGAATTTAAAAAAGAGTTTCTTACAACCTATTGCGTAAATAAATTTTTTGATTTGTCGCCCGTTCGCCGTTTGATTTTTGAAGAGAAAGACAGTCCCGCAAGTATTGTTTATTTTCGATTACCAAAAGAAAAAGGCGAGCATCTGACAAATATTGTCAATCATCAATCTGTAAAAATCAATCGTTTCTTGAAATATTTTAAAATGTTGGTCATTGAAAAATTTGACCAAAAAGAAATTCAGCAAAAGCATTTTATTGAGAATGATTGGTTATTTAAAGTGGCTTTGTATGGGAATGTTTTGGACTTTGTGTTGCTAAAAAAATTGTGTTTAAATCAATCAATAAACAAATATTTTGCTAAATCAATACATAAATTAGACGGTTTCAAAAGAGATAAACTATCAAAGTATAATATTGAAAACATTGATAATTATATTACAGAAAAGGCACATATAAAAAGATATTATACTCATAATAATAAAAATCTGCAAAATAATTTATCGCCGATTTTTTCTAATTTTGGCGATTATAGAATTATTTTAAAAGGTCAAACTAAAAATGAGACCGATATAGTAATGTCTTATTCAAATGGACATTCTATTTATCGAAATGATACTTTTTTATTAGTATCGGAAGAAGAAATTGTTAAACATTTATATGGACATTTAATTTCTAATCTTTATACCTTTTCAATATTTAACTTCTTCGACTTGGGGACTCGCAACAAGACCTGCCATTAGATTATGTGAGTATGTTAATTTTCCATTTATCGAACCTGACGAAAAAACAAAAACCGGATTAATCAATTTGGTTAATCAGTTTTTGAAACCTTTTGAAGAATACTATAAAAAAGATGCTCGCTCTGAAAGTTTGCCAATAAATCAAGCAATATTAGCCCAAATCAATAATATCATAAACAACTTATACGGAATAAATGAGTACGAAAAAGATTTGATTGATTATGTATTAAATGTTTCTCGCTATCAATTTCAAGAAAGCAAACAGCATTTATTGAATTTCACTATCGATAAAAATCATTATAGAAATCAAAATTTTGTTCTTGAAAAGTATGCCGAAGTTTATTTACAGGAATTTGGGAAAATTTATACTGATGAATTTATACAAGTGGAAATTTATTCGCTTAACCATTTTATTGCAATGAATTTTGTTTTTTTAGATGAAAAACCCGAAAAACAAATTGTTTATTCTAAAAAAACAGAAGAAACAGAAGTTTTAAAACTTTTGGCAAATAATTTAAGCGTTTCTCAAATTACCAATACCGAAGACCCAACAAAAAATCTGTTTATTCAAAAAGATATAAAAGGTTTTGAGGCAAACTCATTCTATATAATAAAACCAAACGAGTACAAATGTTGGCATAGAGCAATGGCTTGGTATGATGTGGCGGAATTTACGGAAGCAATAGAAAAGGCGGAACTGAAACGATTTAACCAAATTGAAGAATGAGCAAAGAAACAACATTTCTACTAAACCGGAAAAGTACCATTGCAGAAAAACGAATAAAAATTATTCTTTGGTATGTGATTGAGTGTTATCTGCTTACTCGAAAAGATAAAAAAGAATATTCTGAAATTTGGGTAAAAAACAATACAAGCATAAAATTTGAAGATTATTTGAAAATTCGACTTGTTGAAGATTACTTAAACAAAAACAAAGATTTATTGAAACAAAAAACATCTGCTTTGAATAATATTGACTTCGCATACGAAACAAACAAAGAATATATTGATTCACATGACAATAAAATAAAATTGGACAAAATAGATATTTATGTAAATAAATTAGGGCTTCAAAAAGAATGGCAATGAAAATCAATGAGAAGTTGCCAATAGAAGTAATCACAGAAAATCCCTTAAATGCAGTTTTCATAAGTGATAAATATGATGGAACATATCTGTCGAAACATAAACGCAATTCAAGCCAACAAAATTTTTCTATCTATCATTTGTTCTTGGATTATTGTAGGATTATTGTTGATTAGTTAGTAGATAATTTATACAAATTTCTTGCTTTACCCCAAACTTTCCCTACCTTTGCATCGGCTAATTAATTTTCAACGAAATGTTAATTCAAGTGCTTAAATCCAAACTGCACCGCGTTACGGTCACGGAGGCTAATCTCAATTACATCGGCAGTGTTACCATCGACGAAAATTTGATGGACGCCGCTAATCTGATTGAGGGCGAGCGGGTGCAGATTGTTAATAACAACAACGGCGAACGCTTTGAAACGTATGTGATTAACGGGGAACGCGCTTCGGGTGTGATTTGCCTGAACGGAGCGGCGGCACGGAAAGTCCAGCCGGGCGACATCGTAATTATTATGTCCTACGCCTTCATGGACTTTGAAGAGGCCAAACAATTCAAACCGGTCATCGTTTTTCCCGACACGGCAACCAACAAGATTTTATAAATATGCTTGATTTTCGACCGGTAACAATCAACGACAGGGAGGTTATCCAACCTTTTTTCAGCCGGAGTACTTTTAGAAATTGCGATTTTTCCTTTTCCAATATTTTCAGCTGGCGGAATTACTACAAAACGACTTTCGCCGTTGAAGAGGAATGTTTGTATATTCGTTTTCAGGCAAAAGACGAATTGCCCGGTTACTTGTTTCCTTTGGGCGAAGGCAGTTTGCCCAAACGGATGGAACGCCTCCGGCAAGACGCACAAAAACGGGGTGATGCCTTCCAATTACACGCCATTACGCAAAAAATGTTCGATTTGATCGAAGAAAATCTACCCGGACAGTTCGTTTATGAGAAAAACCGGAGTTTTTACGAATACATGTATTCATCGGAAGATTTGATTTCGCTGGTTGGAAAACGCTACCAAGCGAAACGCAATCATATCAATAAGTTTAAACGCACCTATCAATGGGAATATCTTCCGATTAAAAGGGAGATTATTCCGGATTGTCTGATTTTGTACGACCGCTGGTGTCGAGAAAACGGCGGATGCAACACCGAGGAATCCCTTATCCAGGAACGGATCGCTACCCAAGAAGTTTTTGCGAATTATGAAGCATTAGGACTTATCGGCGGAGCATTGCGGATAGACGGTGAAATCCTGGCCTATTCCTACGGACAACCGCTGACGGAGGACACATTCGGTATACATGCGGAAAAATGTTTGTATGAAATCGACGGTGGCTTCACCCTGATAAACCAGCAATTTGCCGAACATAACTGCGCCGGCTACCGCTACATCAACCGCGAGGAAGATTTGGGTTTGGAATCTCTTCGGCAGGCAAAATTATCCTATTCACCGGAATTTTTACTTGAAAAAGGCTCTGTCTGCGAAGTTGTATGATTATCCGGGGAGAAGAACGATACAAAGCCGGTTTAAAGGCAATGTGGAAACTGTGTTTTCCGGCCGACACGGAACGATTTATTTCCTTTTATTTCGATGAAATCTACAAAAATAATGAAACGCTGCTTTATCTCATTGATGACAAACCGGTGGCTTCTTTGCAAATGATCCCTTATCCAGTAAAAACCGGCAACCGTATTCAGCTGGGAGGATATCTTTCGGGTGTGATGACGCACCCTGATTTTCGGAAACGTGGATATATGAGCGAACTATTGACCGTTTCTTTCGATGAAATGGAGAAAAAAGGCTATGCCTATACATTTTTAATTCCGCAAAATGAAGAACTGTTTGATTTATATGCCAAATACGGCTATATAGAAGCATTTCCTGAACAAAAAACTACCTATCCATCGAAAAAAACCGTATTAAACTACCCGGTTATTTTGCGCGATAAGCAAGTGCGGATTTATTCTTCTTTGGAAAGTGTGGATTTGGACGATTTCTATACGCTGTATTATCGTTTCCTGCTGGAAAAGCCGGCAGCCGTTTTGAAAACGAAACCGCAACTATCAGTTGTTTTGTGGGATTTTTTCGATGAAAAGGGCATTTTATTCGCCAACGATTGGGGCTTTGCCTTCACTTTTGCCGAAGTTGGAGAAATTTTCGTCAAAGAATGTTATTTTTGCGATGATGAAATGGAAGAAACTTTTTTTAACGTCGTTCGGGAATATTATCAACTGGAAAAAATTGCCGTTTTCAACGATAAAAAGGCCCCTTTTCTTCGCTATAAAGGAATGATTAAAAGTTTAAATTCCGTTGGCGTTCCGCCGACGGAATTATATATGAGCATGATGTCGGAGTGATTTTACAATTACTGTTTTCATATAAAAAACATTCGGGAATTTAATGAAAATCCCTGAATGTTTTTAAATTTCCGCTTAAAACTTTTCGCTTATTTCCGGACAATAATTTTTTGCGTTACTACTAATTTTTCCGTATAAATCCGGGCTAAATACAGTTTTCAGTCACAAAGTTAATTTATTTTCCGAAAAATCAAGAATTACAGCAATGATTAAAATAAATTTTTCTCAAAAACCACCAAAATCTCAACAATTCGTTTTATTTTTGCAGGTGTATTGCTTTGAAATGAATCAAAAACTAAAAAAGAAAACCGAAATGAGTGAAGAAACCTTATTACATTATGTCTGGAAACATAAATTGTATGTTTCGGACGCCTTTCAAACAACCGACGGAACGCCGTTAGAAATTATTGACACCGGGATTTACAACTCCGATGCAGGCCCTGATTTTTTCAATACAAAAATCAAATTAGGCAATCAGTTATGGGTGGGAAACATCGAAATTCATACGCGTTCGTCCGATTGGTACAAACATCGCCACCACACAAACAAGGCGTATAACTCTGTTATACTGCACGTGGTTGCTTCCGCCGACGAACAAACTATCCGGGACGAAAGCGGCCGCGTGATTCCCCAGTGGATAATGAAAATCCCGTCGTCTGTTCAAGAAAATTATTTTTCGCTGATGAACAAAACGGACACGATTCCCTGTTTGGGACGGATTTCGGAAATTCCGGAAATTTACCTGACCGATTGGAAAAATGCCCTGCTCACCGAACGGCTGGAACGCAAAACCAATCAAATCCTGCAATTATTGGACGATTATCAGGCCGACTGGAACGAAGTTTTTTACATTGTCTTGGCTCGGAATTTCGGCTTTGGGATTAATAATGACGCTTTTGAACGCTTGGCCAAAAGTCTGCCGTTGAAATATTTGCTCAAGCACTATGATTCGGAAGTGCAAACCGAAGCCTTATGGCTCGGGCAGGCCGGATTATTGGAAAACGACGATATTCCGGACGATTATTATCTGCTTCTACAGCAGGAATACCGTTTTTTGAGCCATAAATACGATTTGCAACCGTTGGAGCCACACCTTTTCAAAAGTCTGCGCATTCGTCCGAACAATTTTCCGTACATCAAAATCGTACAGTTGGCCGGATATATCGGGCGAAAACAATCGCTGTTTTCTCAACTGCTGGAAACCGAAGGACTGAAAAATTTTCAAGCCCTGTTTTATGCCGATGTAAATGCTTATTGGGAAACCCATTATCATTTCGGCAAAACATCAGTGGCTAGAAAGAAGCGTTTGGGATTGTCTGCGCTGAATATCTTGTTGATTAATACGGTGGTGCCGGTTTTATTTGCTTACGGCGGGAAAAATAAGCAGGAAATTTTTACGGAACGCGCCATTCAGCTGCTCGAAGCCATTCCGGCAGAAGAAAATCATATCGTTCATACATTCAAAAGAGCGGGAATAAGTGTTTTGCATGCAGGCGATTCGCAAGCCCTTATTCAGTTGAAAAAAGAATATTGTGAGCCGAAAAAATGTATTTATTGCCGGATTGGCAACAAATTGCTGCGAAAAAATGTATATTTGCAGACCTAACGTAAATTTATGCGGTTTTTATTGATTCCGTTTTTATTGTTGTCTTGCGGTGTTTTTGCACAAAACACACCGGCTGAAATTCATTATTCCGTCTTGGATCTGCTCGCACTGCGGTATTATCCTTTTACGGTTTCGGCCGATTCCATCGTGAAAAATACGGTTGAACGGAACGAAAATCGCGATATTTCGGCCATTATGGAAGTGCAAAAAAATACCGTATTCAGCGAGCAGGAAACTATTTACAGTCTGCTTGGCAAAGAAAACACTGACCGCGTACTGGACGAAGTATTTTCTTCGGTCGATTTATTTGAAAAAAATAATGATTGGCTGCTTTCTTTTCCTGTCGCTCCATTGACATCCGAAGGATTGAAAAAATACAGATTTTATTTTTCAGCCGAACGAACGATGCGAAATCAGCCGGTATATGAAATTGCATTTTTCCCAAAAAATACCGATGAAAAGGGATTTTCCGGATATTTGTATATTACGGCCGATGGAACATATTGGCTGGTGCGTGCATTTTTTACACTGACCAATCCGTATTATTCCATACAAGATATTTTGCTCACGCAGATTTTTGAAACGAAAGAAGGAAAGGATTTGCCTGTTCGAGAGAAAACGGTTTTTAATTGGGGAAATCTTGGGTTAGGCAATTCTTTAGTTCATCGAACAGTTGCTTACACCGGCGAACCCGATACTTGGACGGATTTGCCCGAAAATGTTGATTTTTCTATCCCGGTCTTGCGGAAAATGAAGCCGGTTATTCATTTTTTATTGACCGACCATGTTCCTGTTGGAAACGGAAAAATCCCGATGGAATGGGGAAAAATAACAGAAGCAATTAGCTACAATACACTAGAAGGGTTGCGTTTGAAAGCCGGTGCCAATACCACCCTTCAACTCAACCGGCACTGGCTTTTTGGCGGCTCACTCGCTTACGGAATGAAAGACAGGCAATTCAAATATCGCGGAGAGGTTGTTTATTCGTTCCGTCCGAAAGAAAAAGACATTTGGGAATTTCCCAAACGCCTCTTCGGTTTCACTTACGTCAAAGATTTGAATATTCCCGGTGAAGATTTGTTGAACAGTCACCGCGATTTTTTTCTCTATTCTTTTTCTCATTCGGAAACTAATCGTATGTCGTTGCAAAAAATCGTGAATCTCTATTATGAGCAAGAATTTTTTAATCATTTTTCGTTTCAAATCGGTGGAAAATATCTGTACGACCAACCTGTGGGTGATTTGAGCTATCCATCTATGACACGTTCGGAGGTTGACCTTTCGTTGCGTTACGCTCCCAAGGAAGTGTTTTTTCAAAACCGCGAGAAACGGATTTATTTGCGTCGTGGAAAAATCGAACTCAATCTCAATCATCGGATAGGCCTCCAAAATGTTTTTGGATCGGACTATGCGTATAATATTACGGACTTTAAGGCGTATAAAAAAATCCGTCTGCCGGCAACTATCGGAACGGCCGACGTGCAGTTTTCAGCAGGGAAAGTATGGAACAGTGTGCCGTTTCCTTTGCTGTTTGTTCCGGCAGGAAATCAAAGCTATATTTTTGACACGGAAAGCTACAATTTAATGGATTATTACGAATTTACTACCGACCAATTTGTTGCGGGAAATGTGCAATGTCTGTTTAATTGGTCGCCGTTTAGTTTGTTTTCCGAAAGTAAAATTAAAACGAGTGGCGGTATAAAAACGATTTACGGCCCCTTGTCGGACAATAATAATCCAACCGTTCATTCCGGGTTAATCCCTTTCGGAGAAGGAATTAAGCCTTTGGGAAACACGCCCTACACCGAAATCAACATCGGGTTAGTGAATGTTTTACGGTTTTTGCGGGTCGAATGGGTACAGCGAATTAGCCCCAAAAACCAAAAAGGCTCTATTTTTATTGCTTCCCGGCTTGTTTTCTAAACAATTTATTGCTTCCTTTGTTATTAAAATGAAAACATTATTTATTCATTAATTATTTATCATTATGAAAGAAGAAATAAACAAAAAAGGAGTGTCCATCTTGTCGTTGGACGTACAAAAATTGATTGACATGTTGAATGCCGCTTTGTCGGAAGAATGGTTGGCGTATTATCAGTATTGGATTGGGGCACAATTAGTGGAAGGCCCTATGCGTGCCGAAGTGGAAGCCGAATTGTTGCAACATGCCACCGAAGAATTGGGACATGCCGATCTCGTGGCGAAACGTATCATCGAATTGAACGGAACACCGGTACTCAATCCGCTAGAATGGTCAAAATTGGCGCGTTGCAAATACGAAGCACCCGAAGATCCGTATGTGGAAACCATTTTGGCTCAAAACATTCGGGGCGAACGTTGTGCCATTCAACGGTATCAGGAAATTGCCGCTTACACTGACAAAGCCGATTACGTTACCCATAAATTGGCCGTTCAAATTTTGGGCGACGAAGTGGAACACGAAAAAGATCTGGACGATTTCGTAGTAGATATTAGCCTGCTCAAGAAAGCGTTGAAGTAAGGATTGAAAAATTCTTGACAAAGATTTGGCTTTTTAAGCAAAAAGTTATATCTTTGCCTCGCTTTTCAAAAAAGCGAAAGTTTGTCCCATGGTGTAGTGGTAGCACATCTGATTTTGGTTCAGCCAGCCTAAGTTCGAATCTTGGTGGGACAACAAAAAACAAAGAGATTTACAGAAGATGTGAATCTCTTTTGCTTTTGTTGTATATGTTATAAAGCTACATTAATTTCTATCTATTTTTTCCTGTAAACGAGAAAAATGAATAGACAATTTGGTCAATAATAGATAATATCCATAGTTGCTTAAACTAAATAGGCGGTTTTGTTTTAAATTATCTCTTGAAATACTGCGATTTTGGCAGTTGTTTATTCTATCGAGAAAAACAATTCCCTCGTATTCCAACCCACAACCAATTGGCAAATAAAGTATTTGAGTAATATGTTGTTGTTTCAAGCGTTCAAGATGCTGATTTAAAGCATACTGATCAGTATAAAAATTTACTTGTTTCAAGTTGTCAATGTATTTTTCTAATCTAAAAATTGGAGTATAACAAACTTGAGAAGGAAAAGGTCGTTTATTGCTTGGCTCAATATCACATGTGTTCGATAAAATAACTGACGGTACTTCTCCTATTTTAGTATCAGGTAAATTTATAATTTTCAGTGATTTCAATCCATCACCCTGAAATATAGTATCGTTATTTAATGCATTGGTATAAAGGCTGTTTGATATATTATTGGGAAATTCGCTTATGTTTTTAATAAGTTCTTTTGTTGATTCTTCCGAAAGATACTTGGGTAGATATAGGCGAATATCATCTTTCAAACTCATATTAAATCCCAAAATTTTTCATTTACCATATCAACTATTCGCCCATCTAAATCTTCACTATTATTTATCAGGCTGGAAACGAAATCATGCAATATATCCATATTTTCTCTTTTGTCAAAATCATATACACTACATTGATAAACAGATGAGAGAGAAAAACTATCCGAATGTTTTATATCAATTTCAGAGGAAATAGAGGCCGTAACGAGTAAAAACATTAAACCCAACCAACTGTTTTTTTGAATGGGCTGACGTTCAATATAATGACTGGTTTCAGAATATAAAGAAGATATTGAGTTTACATTATCTTCTGAGGTATATGTACTTGCGGAATGAATATTTGTCATAAATTTAATTTAAAAAACTGTTATACATAATTCCTTTAGTCATATCCTTAAAAACATCACTCAAATATTCGTGAGCTCTTTTTAACCATGAAGATATATCGCTATTGGAATCAAGCATTTCTGTATTGACAATGTTTGTCTCTACTAAAAAACCTTCTCCTTTTTGATGAATCATACCTCTATTAATAGAGAAATTAAACTGTCCAATATCTTCCCTGTGTCCTGTTGCAAAATTCACGAAAGACGGATTACATTTTTGGGATTGCATACTATGTACAATTTGTAAATGCAAATTATTTTTCAAAAAATCGTAAGCATTATTATTAAAATCGAATACATAAAAATCCAAAAATTTCAATGCAATATTGAACGTGGAAGAAGAATCAAAATCGTAAGAATCTTTAAATTTTGTAAATACATTAATTATCTCCTGTTCAAAATCTTCCCAAATATAAGGTTCATTTATTGTATTAACAGATAATAATCCAGGACCTAATTGGTATATTGGATAGCTATTTTCACTCTTTCGGAATCGATACAAAGGTTTATTATTAAAAAAATCAAGTGGAATTTCTATTCCGGGAATTGGAATTTGTACAAGATTAAATCTTAATGGATATTTATCTTTCAACTGGGTGTACATATCCCCTAAAAGAAATTGAAATTTCTCTTGCTCTTTGGAAGTATTTGCTATCCATGATAACTCAAATATTACTTCCAAAAGTGGTGCATTAGGTAATTTACTCATATTCCACTAATCTTATCTTTAATGAGAACGCAAAATTACAAATAAAATTGCATACAACAAAAATAAAAGTAAACACATCGATTTCTGAATGATTTTTATTCCTCCGCCGGATAAATCTCTTCCGTAATATGTTTCAATGCCTTTTCGTGTTTGTTCATTCGTGGTTTCGCCGGTTCTCCCGGTAAAACGCCTATTCGTATCAAATATTGAAACAGTTCTATTGGATTTAGCATAACGATACTTGCAATCGGGCGGAGGAAAGCATTGGCCACTGGTTATAAGTCTTAGCAACCTAAAAAAGATTTTATCAATCCCCGGTTTCAAACAATAAAAACCGGATTATTCTGTTTAAATTTCGGGAGAATTTGTTTTGTTCATGTTGAAATACAAATACATTGTCGGTTTTTTCGTTCTCCTTGTGCTGTCGGCTTCTTGTTCATCGACCAAGAATACCGCCGGGACAAGGTGGTATCACTCGTTTAATACGCGCTACAATGTATATTTCAACGGTGATATGGCCTATCAGGAAGCGTTGCGGGCGCAATTGGAAGGATATAAGGAAAATTATACGGAAACAATTTTGATGTTTCCGGTCAGTTCGTTGCCGAAAGACAAACCTAATCCGGGCGGGCCGTTTGATAAGGCAATTGAAAAAGGCGTCAAAGCGATTAAAACGCACTCCATTCAAACTAAGCCGGACAGGCAGGCCGGAAAACGCAACGATCCGAAATATCGGGATTGGATAAATCGCAAAGAATATAATCCGTTTCTGCACAACGCTTGGACGCTGATGGCGAAAGCACAATTCCAAAATGGCGATTTTTTGCAAGCGGCCAGTTCGTTTTCCTACATTTCGCGCCTGTATGCCACGCAACCCGAAATTTCAGTGAATGCCAAGATTTGGCAAGCCCGCTGTTACGCCGAAATGGATTGGTTTTACGAAGCCGATGATATTCTTTCCAAAATCAAGAAAGACGGCTTGCCAAAAAATTTACAAGATTGGTATTCAACAGTTTATGCGGATTTTTTGATAAAACAAAAATTATATTCCGAGTCCATTCCGTATTTGCAAACGGCCATTAAAAGCGAAAAAAATAATTGGCAAAGAAACCGTGAAAAATACTTGTTGGGGCAGATTTACAGCCAGTTAGGACGAAAAGATTTGGCTTATCAGGCATTCGGTGAGGTTGCCGGCGCGAGCGTTCCCTACATCTTGGAGTTTAGTGCGAAAATCCGTCAGACCGAAGTCTATGCCGGAAACGATACAGCCAAAATCACTGGTGAGTTGCGGAAAATGGCTAAAAGCAGCAAAAATAAGGACTATTTAGATCAGGTCTATTACGCGCTGGGCAATGTGTATATGGCTATTCCCGACACGGCGCAGGCGATTGCTGCCTACACGTTGGGTGTGGAAGAAAGCGTTCAACAAGGGATTGATAAAGCCTTAAATCAGATTAAGTTAGGCGATATTTATTTTAATCAGCGGAAATTTATACCGGCACAACCCAATTATTCGGAAGCTCTCGGACAGTTGAAAAAAGGGGACGAAGCCTATCCGCGCGTTTCCAAGCGGTCGGAAATTTTGGACGAATTGGTGGTGTATGTCGAAGCCGTCGAGTTGCAGGACAGTTTGCAACGCCTGTCGAAAATGACGGAAGACGAACGCCTGAAAGTGGTGAATAAAATCATTGCCGATTTGATTAAGAAAGAAAAAGAGGAACAGGAAAAGCAAGACCGCGACGAATACATGGCGCAACAAGATAATACCCGCGCTGAAATGGCCAATCCCCGCATGAATTCCAGCCGGCCGGGCGGAATGATGATGCCGCCTACGGAAGCCAATTTGTTTTATTTTTACAGTCCGCAAGTGGTGTCGGTCGGAAAAGCGGATTTTCAGCAAAAATGGGGACGCCGGAAACTGGAAGACGATTGGCGTCGGCGAAACAAAAACAACCCGATGTCGGATGTTTTCGATAACGACGATTCGGCTAATACGGAGAATGTAAAAGATACGACGACAACCAAAAATACCGATGAAAAGGGCGATTTTTCTTCGCAAGAGCAGACGGCCGAATTGTCGTCCGACCCGCACGACCCGCAATTTTATTTACAGCAAATTCCGGTAACGGAAGAAGACATGGAAGCGTCCAACCTGATTATTATCGACGGACTGTATAACATGGCGGTCATTTATAAGGACAAATTGGAAGACTATGCGCTGGCGTTGGAAACATTTGACCGGCTGAACATCCGCTTTCCGGACAACGAAAATAAGTTGGAGTCCTATTATCACATTTACCTGATTTATTTGCGACAAGGCAATACGGCGATGTCTGATCTGTACAAGTTGAAAATCCGGTCGGAATTTCCCGAAAGCGGATATGCTGTGGCTATGGCCGACCCCAATTACGAATACAACCTGCACATGATGGACATTCTTCCCGATTCGCTCTATCGTGAAACCTATCAGGCTTATTTAGTGGGAAATACGCAGAAAATCCGGCAAAATTATCAGTTAATGACGAGCCGTTTCAGCCAGTCGAAGTTAATCCCAAAATTCGCTTTTCTGAATGCGTTGAGTTATGTGCAAACCAACGACGCAGACAAATTTAAAGAAGCATTGAAAAATTTAATCAGCGAATATCCTGAAGCTGATGTTTCCGTTTTGGCAGCCGAAATGATGAAAGGCTTCCAACGTGGTTTGCTGTTGTCTGCTTCAGGCGACAACCTGCTGGCACGGGGAAGTCTGTTTAATATTAGGTTAAGCATACCGGGCAATGAAATTTCCGTAGACATTGATTCTATTTCTTTCTTGACGGAAACGCAAACGCCTTACGAATTGTTAATAGTCTATCCGCAGGGCGCAATTAACGACAATTTGTTGTTATATGCGGTGTCGAATTTCAATTTCGGCAATTTCATTGTGAGTAAGTTCGATTTGGAACGGACGACCATAGGCAATATTAATCTGTTTCAAATCAAAGGATTTAACAATTTCACCGAAATACAACAATATCTCCAAATGATTTATGGCCCTGAAGGATACGCGCCAACGTTGGAAAAATCGGCCATAATTGTGCCTATCTCGCTGGAAAATTATACCATTCTGATGCGGGGTAAAAGTTTGGACGATTACATGAAATTCTTTGAAAAACAGTTTGGCAAAAACAACAAAAATCTGGTGGAACGGTGGAAATTGAGCCAGGCGCAGGAACTGCAAGTGATTGCAGAAGAAGAGGAGGAAACGCAACTTGAAGAAGCCGTTAAAGTCATGACGGATACGATTGTCCCGGTTATTC
>BNTW01000006.1 GCA_025996895.1 Bacteroidia bacterium
CGTTAAGTCCGTTGTTGGGGAACATCATGTTGCACGAGTTGGACAAGGAGCTTGAATCACGCGGACACGCATTTGTACGTTATGCAGACGATATGATGATACTGTGCAAGAGCAAACGCAGTGCAGAGCGTACACTCAAGCACATAGTTCCGTTCATCGAAAGCAAGTTGTTTCTGCGGGTAAACAAAGTCAAGACGGAGATAGCGCATGTGTCAAAGTTGAAGTTTCTGGGTTACGGTTTTTACAGGTACAAAGGTAAATGCCGACTGCGCGTCCACCCTAAAAGTATGTCAAGGATGAAAGAGCGTTTACGCGCAATCACGTCCCGGAGCAACGGCAAGGGCGACGCATGGCGCAAGGAAACGGGCAACACCTACATAAGGGGCTGGGTCAGATATGAAGGGCGCACTTGCGAGAATAGATGAATGGCATCAACGACGCTTACGGATGGTCATTTGGAAACAGTGGAAACGGATAAAGACCAAATTTACCAACCTGATTAAATTGGGGGTGAAGAAAGCGAAAGCGTGGGAATATGCCAATAATCGGGTAGGAGAAACGGGAAATAATCCCGTTTCTCCTACCCGATTTTTAGGACGGGACATTATTTCGCTGTGACGATTGGAATTTCGCGTTTGAAACTCTGGCGCAGTGAAATCAGTGTTTCCGTCGAAACCACGCCCGGGATTTCTTGAATGCGTCCGTTCAGCAGTTCCATAAAATGTTCATTGTCTTTTGCATACAACTTGATTAACATGGTGTAGGGGCCGGTTGTGAAATGGCATTCGACTATTTCGGGAATTTTTTCCAATTCGGGAACCACGTCTTTATACATAGAACCTCGTTCCAATTTCACTCCGATATAAGTACAGGTGTTAAATCCCAACACTTTCGGATTAATGTGATAACCGGAACCGACAATAACTTTCATCTCAATCATTTTCTGCACGCGCTGATGAATGGCAGCCCGCGAAACACCGCATACTTCCGCTACATCTTTGAAAGGAATGCGTGCGTTTTGAGAAATGATTTCTAATATTTTTCTGTCTAATTTGTCAATCCGTTCCATAAATCCGGTACAATTATTTTACAATTTCGTGCAAAGTTACTTCAAAAACCAACGTAGAGAAAGGCGGAATAGCATTGTTGCCGTTTTCGCCATAAGCCAAGTTGTAGGGAATATAGAACATATATTTTGAACCTACAGGCATCAATTGCAAGCCTTCTACCCAGCCCGGAATAACACCCGAAACCGGAAATTCGGCCGGCGTACCTCTTTGTATCGAACTGTCGAATACTTTACCGTCAATCAATTTGCCTTCGTAATCTACTTTTACCTTATCGGTAGCAGCCGGTTTCAGGCCTTTGCCTTCGGTAATCACTTTGTACTGCAAGCCGCTGGGCAATGTAACAACGCCTTCTGCCGATTTGTTTTTTTCCAAGAAATCTTCATTTTCTTGTTTAGCTGCGGCATATTGTTTTTCCATCGATGCTTTGCGTATTTTTTCGGCAGTAGCCATAGCATACATCTGCGCTTCATTTTTGCCGATGGGCAACAAAGAATCCGGTTGGGAGATAGCACTCAGATAACCGGCCAAGAAATCTTTTTTATTCAGCGATTGAGTAGAATCGTTGCCGAACAATTGTTCATTGAAATAAGGAATACCTTGCGAACCAATATCATGTCCAATCATTCGACCAATCATGATTGCTTTGGTTTTTTTGTCTTTCGGATCAACCGAAAATCCTTCTTGGAAACCTTTAATAAAGTCAGCTTTGTTGGCTTCGTCAAATCCGAATTGTTGATAAATCCGGTCGATTTGCTGCGAAGCGAGCATTACGCCCTGTGCGTAAGAAACTGAATCGACTTCGTTTTTCAACTCTGCTTTAGGCACTTGTGCATTGCAGGAAAACAAAGCAATACCTACAAATACTAATAACGATAGCATGGATACATTCAATAACTTTTTCATTTTCTTTTGTACATTTTAAATTAATATTTTTTTGTGGTGCAAAAGTAATTCTTTATTTTGTATTTTTGTCATCGAATAACGTTTTTTTAATGCACATTTATTTATTATTATGGGAAATAAAATTAAAATTTATTGCAAAAATAATCAAATGTATAAAGAATTTGAGCCGGGAACGTCATTGCTGGATATGTATGAGGCTTTTGATATTCATCTGCCCTGCCAAGCGGCTTGTGCTAAAGTAAATAACAAGACGGAATCACTTAACTATGTGTGTTATAAGCCGAAAGATATTGAATTTATCGGCGTAAATGATCCTTCGGGCATTCGGGCGTATGTCCGTTCGCTCTGTTTTGTCCTGTCGAAAGCCGCGTATGAATTGTTTCCCGAAGGAAAATTGTTTATCGAACACCCGGTTTCTAAAGGATATTACTGCGAATTGGCAATCGGACGCACGTTGATGGAAGAGGATATTCACGCCCTCAAACAGCGAATGAAAGAAATTATCGCAGCCGGTTTACCGTTTGTGGCCTGTCTGGAACAGACGCCGGAAGTCATTGAGGCGTTTCGGAAAAATAACCGTACGGACAAAACGCTGCTGCTGGAAACCATCGGCGAATTGTATAGCCGATATTATTCGGTCGATGGTTATATCGACGACTTCTACGGCTGTCTGCTGCCCACGACGAAATGGATTTATCTGTTCGACGTGATTCCCTACGCCAACGGATTTTTGTTGCGCGTGCCGAATACCGACGCGACAGAAGAATTGCAACCTTATGTTGAACAGGGGAAAATGTTGTCCGTTTTTCAGAATTTGTTGCAATATCAAAAAGCCATGCGTATGACGAACGTGGGCGATTTGAACAAATCCATTCAGCGGGGGGGCATTTCGACGGTGGTGAAAGTGGCCGAAACCGTTCAGGAACGACAAATCGGACAAATCGCCGACGAGATTTTTCGGAAATTCGACGAAGGTGTCCGGATTGTGCTTATTGCCGGGCCTTCTTCTTCGGGAAAAACGACTTTCTGCAAACGCCTGCAACTTCAGCTGTTAGCCACTACGCTGCGGCCTATCAGCATTTCGCTGGACGATTATTATGTGAATAGAGTTGATACGCCGTTGGACGAAAACGGCGAATACGATTATGAGTCCCTGTATGCTATCGATTTACCGCAGTTCAATGAAGACCTGCAAAAAATATTGGCCGAAGAAAAAGTGGCGTTGCCGACTTACGATTTTCCTTCGGGCATGCGGGTATATAGAGGCAATACCGTTCAGCTGAAAAAAAACTCGGTGTTAGTCATGGAAGGCATTCACGCCATGAATCCGTTGTTAGTGCCGAACATTCCGCCGCAAGCGATTTATAAAATTTATGTGTCGGCTTTGACGTCTATTTCGCTCGACGACCACAACTGGATTTCGACGACCGACAACCGCCTGATACGGCGCATTGTGCGCGATTTTCAGTTTCGTGGCTATTCGGCCAAAGAAACGATTTCGCGTTGGCCGTCTGTCCGGCGGGGCGAGGACAAATGGATTTTCCCGTTTCAGGAAAATGCCGACTCGATGTTTAACTCAGCGATGCTCTATGAGTTAGCCGCTTTGCGCAAAATTGCCGAGCCGATTTTGAAGGAAGTCCCGCAAAAAGAAGCCGAATTTTCGGAAGCCTTCCGCCTGCTGAAATTTCTCGGCTATTTCAATTATGTGGACAAGGAGGAATTGCCGAACACTTCTTTGTTGCGCGAATTTGTGGGCGGAAGCAGTTTTAGGTATTGAAAAAAAGGGCGTATTGCTTACGCGAGTTGTTTTATATTAACGCAAATCATTATCAACTGTTTTTCACAATATCGGTAAAATCCGACCAATTCTCTACTTCAAAATTATGTTTGCTTAATATAGATTTAATTTCGTAATAGGCTCTGTTATACGGATTTCCGTAATTAGCAGTCAAATCGGAAATAACCATGTCAAAACTTATAGCAAACATACTTCTGCTTGTTTATTACGGAATAAATCTCGTTGCCAAAAAAATACATTTCTATCATTTGTTTCGGCAGCAATGACGACTCCATTATAGGGATTGTTTTCAACTTCAATAACTTTACCGTCAGTCCATTGAGTAAAACCTGTCAAATCAGGCGAAATTAAAACGCTATCGCCAATTTTCATCGCATTCATATCATTGACTTTTAATTTTATCTTACAAAGTTACTACATTTTTCTCAAATAAAAAACAACACTTATTTGGGAAATTTAATTTACCTTTGTGGCTTGAAAGCATAAAAATTAAAAATATGGCAAATAAGAAGGCATTATTGGTTATCCTCGACGGTTGGGGTTTGGGCGACCATACTAAAAGAGATGTAATATATAGCACACACACGCCCTATTGGGAATATTTGCTCAAAACGTATCCGTATTCGCAATTGCAGGCTTCGGGCGAAAATGTGGGATTGCCCGACGGACAAATGGGCAATTCGGAAGTCGGCCATTTAAATATAGGTGCGGGACGGGTGGTTTATCAGGATTTGGTGAAAATCAACATCGCTGCCCGCGACAATTCCATTCTCGAAAATCCCGAAATCAAACGCGCGTATTCGTATGCGAAAGAACATAATAAGCAAATCCACCTGATGGGTTTGGTTTCCAACGGCGGGGTGCATAGCTCGCTCGAACATTTGTTTAAATTGACGGACATCAGTAAGATTTACGGCGTGGATAAAACGTTTGTGCATTGTTTTATGGATGGACGCGACACCGATCCGAAAAGCGGTGCGGGCTTTATCCGGAAACTTGAAGACCATTTGAAGGCAACCACCGGACACATTGCCTCGATTGTGGGACGCTATTATGCGATGGACAGAGACAAACGTTGGGAACGGGTCAAAGAGGCTTACGATTTGTTGGTAAATGGAGTCGGCACGCCAACCGAAAATCCGGTAGAAGCTGTAGAACATTCTTATACAGAAGGTGTTACGGACGAATTTATCAAGCCGGTTGTCTGTACGAAAAACGGCAAACCGGTGTCGGTGATTGAAGAGGGCGATGTCGTGATTTTCTTCAACTACCGGAATGACCGTGCGAAAGAGCTGACCAGCGTACTCACCCAGCAAGATATGCCCGATTTCGGCATGTACACTATTCCCAATCTGCAATATTTCACGATGACGCCATACGACCCGACGTTCAAAAATGTGCATATTCTTTTTGATAAGGACAATGTGGAAAATACGTTGGGCGAATACCTTTCTAATCTGAATTTGAAGCAGTTACATATTGCGGAAACGGAAAAATATGCACACGTTACGTTTTTCTTCAACGGCGGCCGCGAAGCCCCTTACGAAGGCGAGGAACGTATTTTGGTGACTTCACCCAAAGTGGCGACTTACGATTTGAAACCGGAAATGTCGGCCTACGAAGTCAAAGACCAATTAGTGAAAGCGATACAATCGCAAAAATTTGAATTTATCGTGGTGAATTACGCCAACGGTGATATGGTTGGACATACCGGCGTTTATGAAGCCATTACCGGTGCGGTGAAAGCGGTCGATACTTGCCTACACGACACGATTGAAGCAGCAAAAGCCAACGGCTATGAAGCGATTGTGATTGCCGATCACGGCAACGCTGATTATGCGTTGAACGACGACGGAACGCCGAATACGGCTCACTCGCTCAATCCGGTGCCGTTTGTTTACGTTTCCGAAAACGCGAAGGCGACAGTTGAAAACGGCAAATTAGCAGACGTTGCGCCGAGCATTTTGCATATTTTGGGCATACAACTGCCGAAAGAAATGACAGGACATAATTTAATAAACAATTAATACACAAGAAAATGAAAAAAGGAATTTTAGTAGCGATAATTTCGCTTATCGGATTGAACGTATTGAACGCACAGACTTTTTCGCAGGGAGAAAAAGCTATCTCCACCAGAGTATCCGGCTTAAATTTGAATTTTAATAAAGTAGAAGGGCAGGATAGCGAAGTGAATTTCAATTTAGGGTTGAAAGGTGATTACTTTCTCATTGATAATCTGACGCTTACGGCAGGTTTCGATTATGCTTACCAAAACAAGGATAATAGTTTCCAAGGTGAAATCGGTTTTAAATATTATTTCTGGAATTATCTCTACGGCGGTGCTTTTTATCAAGGTCTGTATGACTATAAACGTATTAATAGCAGCGGAAAAGTGGAATTCGGTGCTACTTATTACATTGCCGACAACGTATTTATAGAGCCGGCGATTTATTTTCAAGCGGGCGAAAAAGCTCTTGGCGTAGATTTTACAAAAAGCTACACCCAGTTTGGCCTGGCGATCAGTTTTGGGGTGAATTTCTAAAAATCGTAGCAATACATGAAAAAGATTTTTATTTTTATGATGATGACTGCATTGTATTTTTCTTGTGCGAAACAAACGAAAACGGTTGAACAAGAGGAGTTTAATTACAATGTAGAACAGTTTGCCGATTTGGGAATTTTGCGTTATCAGGTGAGTAATTGGGACAGCCTTTCGCTCAACCAGAAGCAGTTGGTGTATTGCTTGACCGAAGCGGCGTTGCATGGACGCGACATTTTGTTCGATCAGAACAACCGCTATAATCTGGCTATTCGCCGGACATTGGAAGCGATTTATGCCAATTACAATGGCGATAAAACTACGCAAGATTATCAGGAATTTGTCGTTTATACAAAGCGTGTCTGGTTTTCAAATGGTATTCATCACCATTATGGAGAAGAAAAATTTACACCCGGATTTTCGCCCGGATTTTTTCAGCAAGCGGTGAAAACTTTGCCTGAGTCGCTTGTTCCGATACGCGCAGGGCAGTCCGTAGATTCGTTTTTGGCAGAAATCACACCGGTGATGTTTGATACGAATTTATATGCGAAGAAAGTCAATCAGGACAGCCGTTTAGACGTTATTCTGACTTCCGCCAATAATTATTATGGTGAAAATGTTACGCAAAAAGAAGTTGAAGCGTTTTACAATGCGATGAAAAATCCGAACGATTTGACGCCTGTGCCTTTCGGACTGAACAGCCGGTTAGTCAAGAAAGACGGAAAATTGACGGAAGAAGTGTATAAAGTCGGCGGATTGTATTCTTCTGCTCTCGAAAAAGTCGTTTATTGGCTGGAAGAAGCGGAAAAATATGCAGAAAACGACCAACAGAAAAAAGTTATCGAGTTGCTGGTCGATTTTTACAAAACCGGCGATTTGAAGAAATACGACAAATATTCCATCGAATGGGTACATGACACGCATTCGCTCGTAGATTTTGTCAATGGCTTTACAGAATCCTATGGCGACGCGCTGGGATTGAAAGCCAGTTGGGAGTCGATGGTGAATTTCAAGGATTTGCAATCGACTGCGTTGACCCAAAAATTGGGAGAAAACGCTCAATGGTTTGAAGACCATTCGCCGGTTAGTCCGCAGTTCAAGAAAAAATCGGTGAAAGGAATTACGTTTAAAACGATTACGGCGGCGATTTTGGGAGGCGATTGCTATCCGGCAACCCCTATCGGAATTAACTTGCCCAATTCCAATTGGATACGCAAAGAATTCGGCTCGAAGTCAGTTACGATTACTAACATCACGGAAGCTTACGACAAAGCGGCTGCCGGCAACGGTTTCCTCGAAGAGTTTGTTTGCTGCGCCCACGAAAAGGAATTGATGGAAAAATACGGCGCGCAAACGGACAATCTGCATACCGATTTGCACGAATGTCTGGGACATGCGTCGGGACAATTGCTTTCGGGCATTGACCAGGACGCTTTAAAAGTATATGGCTCAACGATTGAAGAAGCACGCGCCGATTTGTTCGGACTGTATTATATTCCCGATGCTAAAATGTTGGAAATGGGCTTTTTAGACAATGCGGAAGCTTATAAAGCCGAATATTACAAATACATGATGAACGGTTTGCTCACGCAGTTGTCGCGTATCGAATTGGGCAAAGACATCGAAGAAGCACACATGCGCAACCGCGCGCTGATTGCTCATTGGGTGTTGGAACACGGACAAAAAGACAATGTCGTGGAATTGTCGAAAAAAGACGGCAAAACATACGTCATTATCAATGACTACGACAAAATGCGCACATTAATCGGTGAGTTATTGGCTGAAATTCAGAGGATTAAATCCGAAGGTGATTTTAACGGTGCAAAAAACCTGGTAGAACAATATGCAGTCAAAGTTGATGTGGAACTGCACAAAGAAATCTTGGAACGCTACGGCAAACTGCATATCGCGCCCTACAAAGGTTTTGTCAATCCGGTTTATGAAGTGGTGAAAGACGCCAAAGGAAACATTACGGACATCAAAATTTCCTATATAGAAGGCTACGCCGAACAAATGTTGCGATACGCAAAAGATTATTCGGACTTACCGACATACAACGACTGAAATATTAGATAATCAATTTTTATAAATAAATCTTTATATCTTTTTCAGCACTTCCGTCAAGAACTCCCACCATTTCTCGACTGTCTTAATTTCCAACCGTTCTTCCGGCGAGTGTGCACCCAAAACGGTCGGCCCGCAAGAAATCATGTCTAATTTCGGATTTTTTTCAAAGAATAATCCGCATTCCAAACCGGCATGAATGGAAATGATGTGTGGTTGCGTGCCGAATAATTGCTTGAAAATTTCTTCCGACAAATGCAAGATGTGCGAATCGGGATTGGGCTTCCAACCCGGATAGCCGTCGGACGATTTGGCTGCTGCGCCTGCCAGACGGAACACCGATGTAACCATTGCTACCGTATTGTCCTTCAACGAGGCGGTCGAACTCCGCTGACTGGTCGTTACAACAATCTTGTGCCCTTCCTTCATTTTGACGGACGCCAAATTAGTGGAAGTTTCCACCGTTCCGGGCATATCCAAACTCCAGCCCATTACGCCGTGAGGCAAGGCATACAAAGCCAAAATCAAGTCTTTACCGGTTTTTTCGTCGATAACATGCGACGGCGTTGCAACGGAATGAATATCTAACCGCACTTCGCGGTCTTCCGGCGGCAATTCATTGAGAAGATCCGCCTGCAAAATGTTCAAAAACGCGCTGGCTTTTTCTTTGGAAGCCAACGGAATACCGACCGTCGCACTCGCCTCACGCGCAATCGCATTGTGCAAATTACCGCCGTCGATTTTCGACAAAACGATTGGACTTTCCTGCAACAACACATACAAGTAGCGGGCGAGGATTTTGTTTGCGTTACCCAACCCTTTGTGAATATCACTGCCCGAATGTCCACCTTTCAAACCGGAAACTTGTACGTCAAACCAGAAATAATCCTGAGGCGAAAGTGTTGATTGATAGGTGAATGTACCGATGGTATTTCTTCCGCCGGCACAGCCTACGCAAAATTCACCCCATTCTTCACTGTCTAAATTCAACAAAATATCACCCTGCAAAAATTCCGGTTTCAGGGCATTGGCACCGGTCAATCCGGTTTCTTCATCGGTCGTGAAAAGCGCAACAATTGTCCCATGTTCTATGTCATTGGAAGCCAAAATCGCCAAAACTGCCGCCACACCAATGCCGTCGTCCGCGCCTAAAGTCGTTCCTTGCGCCTTCACCCAACCGTCTTGTATGTACGTCCGAATGCCGTCGGTTTCAAAATTAAACACGATGTCGCTGTTTTTTTCGCACACCATATCGACGTGCGATTGCAAAATAACCGTCGGCGATTTTTCTCTCCCGCGCGTGGCAGGTTTGCGGATAATCACGTTCAATGCTTCGTCTTTTTCCGCTTGCAAGTGATGTTTTTCGGCAAAATCGAGCAAAAATTGCACTATTTTTCCTTCTTTCTTGGAAGGACGAGGAATTTGAGTGATTTGATTGAACAAATCCCACAGCAAAACCGGCTGTAAATCATTTATTTTCATTTTCATTTCGTATTAAGTAATTATAAAATTTGATTTGAAAGGATAAAGAAACGAAAAAATCCGATAATTATCAAGAAAAAACGATAAATTCCCAAGAAAATGCCTTATATTTGCGGACTTAAAAATAATTTATGTTCAATATAAATAATCTTATGAAACGATTTCAGTACTTTGTTCGTGCAACTCTAACTCTTGCAACGGTTATGTTATTTTTTGTGCAATGCGGTAAAAATCAGGCAAATACGCCAAACGAAGCGGTGGCCGGAAACGATACGCTTTCCCAAACGTTACCGATTGCCTACGTCGATGCAGACTCGCTGCTGACGCATTTTAAATTTTACAACAACTTGATTAGTGCTTACGAATCTAAATTGAGCAAGCATAACAATTCGTTGAATTCGACTTATCAGAAATTCCAAAGTGAAGTGATTGCTTTTGAACAAAAAGCACAGAACAATGCATTTCTGAGTCAGGAACGAATGATGCAAGAACAAACTCGCTTACAGGGCATGAAACAGGATATTGAACGGCGCGCTGCCCAAGCCGAGCAGGAATTAGCTTTAGAACAGAAACTTATCCAGCAACAACTGTCCGATTCGCTGGCTTTGGGGATCAAAGAATTTAATAAATCGCAGAAATATCAAATGATATTCACCAAGGCAGGATTATTCAATAGCAATATTTTATATGCCAATGAGCAATACGATATTACGAAGGACGTTCTTGAATTTTTGAACAAACGATTTAAAGCCGATTGAAAATAGTTATTCCCTGTTACCACGAGCCGGAAGTTTTAGCAACTATCGGTAGTTTGTTTGTGTGCGAGAGGGGAAATTTTGAAGTCGAAATCCTTGTCGTAGTTAATTCTTATGCGATATCATCAGAGGCGATTGTACAATTCAATCGCCTTTCTTTCAATGAATTAACCGCTTTTGCAGAAAAGCACAATACGCCGGATTTCCGGTTGTCGCCTTTGTGGGTGGAAAACCTGCCGGGACATCAGACCGGTGCCGGACTTCCACGCAAAACCGGTATGGATGAAGCCGTTAAACGCTTTAAGGAACAATCCCAATCCGGCGGAATTATCGTTAGCTTGGACGCCGACTGTACGGTGGCGAAAAATTATTTGACGGAAATTGACCGCTGTTTCAAGCAATACAAACTGAAATCGGCAACAATCCAATTTCATCACCCGGTCGAACATTTGGAAAAAGACAGCGAGTTGCGTCGAGCCGCTGAAACTTACGAAGAATATCTCCGTTATTACCGTTCGGCATTAGAATATACAGGTTATCCGTATGCGTATTATACTATCGGCTCGGCTTTTGCCGTTACGGCTGAAACTTATTCGCAAATCGGCGGAATGGGCAAACAGCAAGCGGGCGAAGATTTTTATTTTCTTCAAAAAGTCTTTCCGCTGGGAAAAACACGATTTATCGATACGACTTGCGTTTATCCGGCTGCCCGGCTTTCCGACCGCGTGCCTTTCGGAACAGGTCCGGCGATTGCACAGATGCTTAAAGACAAGCAACTGAAAAAATATTCCTATCAAGTTTCCGCATTTACGGAACTAAAACAATTCTTCAACAAAATTCCTTCCTTTTTCCGGGCTTCGACCGCAGAAGTCGAAAATCAATTGCAGGATTTGCCGCCGTATTTTCAAACTTTTTTAAGAGAAGACGATTTTTTGAATAAAATCGAAGAAATCAACTGTTACACGGCTAATCCGGAAAGTTTCCGGAAACGTTTTTTTCAATATTTCACGGCTTTCAAAATTCTCAAATACTTGAACTCTGTCCATCCTGCACCCTACGAATTTTCGGACGTGCAGGAACAATACAGACGATTGCAAGCACTTGCTTTATAATTCGTTGTATTCTTTCTGCTTGTATTTCGGCAGTTTTTTGACCACTTCCCCGACCGAATGGGCAATCAGTTCCACAATTAATTTGTCGGGGACATCGCTCGCGATAGAAACTGTAATCCAATATTTTTTATCGGAATAATAACCGAAAGTAATCCCCGCATAACGTTCGCGCAAAATGGCAGATTTTTCCGGCTCGCATTTCAGATTGACAATAAATTCGCCGTTACGGGGCGTCAAGCCAAAATAAGCAAACATTTTGCCCATCACTTTATACACCATCGTATCCTCGTCAAACGGCATACATTCTTCCATCCTTTTCACCGCGAGGCAGTGCTCGCGCAATTCTTCGATATTCATATTATTCGTCCATCCAGGAAATTACATATTTAGCACTATTCGTTTGCGGGTAGTTTTTTAAAACTGCAAATTTGCCGCTGATATTCAACTCTTTGCAAGTTTGTTCAAAATGGCAGAGCGCAATGCCGATGTCGATGGTATCAAAGCCCATGTATGGGATTTTGTAAAAATGCACAGTGTTGTTTTCCAACACCGCACGCCGTTCCTGCTTGTTGTTGGCCGAAGGAGATAAACGCACCATTTCCAATGGAATAGCGAAAATTCCGGCTTGCGCTTCGGTGAGCGGACGACTGAAATCGTTGTCGAAAAAGAGCTCGCCGAAAGGTTTGCGTGAAGCATGATTTTTCTCGGCATTCACAACCACCTGTTCCAGAAACCAACGTTTTTTGTCGCTCGGATAACCGATCGGCGACACGATTTTCAGTTTTTCGTTGGATTGCAACGAAATTTGCTTTTTGAAATCGCCGCGACTAAAAGAGCCACCCAACCAGCAAGTTCCTAATCCCAAACTCGTACAAAACAAAACGACCTGCTCAAACCAATAAGCGGCAGCCGTTTCGGCAAACGGAGAGTCTTCATAAATCAATGCGAGATAATCGGCCGCGCCTTTCACCCAGCCGTAAGTTCCCAATTTTATCGGCTCGCCACTCGACTGACTTCTAATCAATTCTATCCGTGCTTTCGCCCCGAAAGGCGCATGCGTCTGACTGATAAACTGTTGAATTTGAGCGATATGCTCACTGTTCAACGGCTCGCCCGTATAAGTGCGGACAGACCGGCGTTGCTGTATAGCTTCTGTGATTTTCATATTGTTTTATCTAAATTTTGTTTGCTTACTCCGTATTTTTCCTCACAATGCGTATCGCCTTTCGGTTCCACATGAACGACAATATCATACACATTTTCGACCGAATGCTTGATTTTATCCTCCACCTCGTGCGCAATTTCGTGCGCTTCCTTTAAAGAAATATTGCCGTCAGCTTCAACGTCCAGCACAATATTATACATATTTCCAACATGGCTGGAACGAATACGGTGCGGATTGGTTGCTCCCGGAACACTTTCGACTGCCTGAATAATTCGTTGATACACAGAAGTATCCGACATTCCATCCATCAAAATCAAATTCGCATCTTTGAAAATGCCGACCGCCGAATAAATAATATACACACTAATTAATAAGGCCACCACAGAATCCAGCACAGGCATATTCAGGAAAAAAGTAAAACCCAATCCCAGCAACACACCCAGCGAAATAATCACGTCGTTGCGCATATTTATCGCGTTGGCTTTCAGCATGGAAGAATCGACCCGTTTCCCCTGCTGGAACTGATAAAGTGCCAACAGCAATTTCCCGGCAATCGAAATCACCGTTACCCAAATCGCGATTTTGGTGGGCATTTCCGCGATTTCGGGGTGTATCAACTTTTTTATAGCTGTAATAAACATCTGGATTCCCATAAACAGGATGACAAACGAAAGTATGGTCGATGCCATATTTTCGGCTTTCACCTGCCCGTAAGCATATTTGGAATTTGGCGGACGGTTGATGATCGGCACGGCAACCAAAATCACAATCGACGTAACCACGTCCGAAGCCGAATCCAGACCGTCGCTCAACACCGCCAAACTGCCGGAAATAACGCCAATCACGATTTTCAACAGCGACAAAACCATATTACCCAGCACACTAATCCAAGAAGTGCAAAGCATGATTTTCTTTTTATCTTCCATATTTTTATTCTGTTTCAGCAGGTAAAGATACTATATTTTAATTATAAAACAGGGGGAGGAGGTAAAATTTGCAACGCTGATAGTTACGCACCGGCAATATTTTGAAACTGATTTTATAATCAGCCGTATCTCTACATAAAAACATACTTATGGCTGATTATAAATTTATATTTTGAAATATCTATATCATTTCATGCTTTTATGGCTGATTATAAAAAATCGAGAAAACTATTGATAATCAGAATTTAATCCCTATCTTTGCACCCGTTTTTATTGACAACATAATGTCTAACTTTATTAATTAACAATTTTATTTACAAAATGAGTGAAGAACTGAACAAAGAACAGCCGGTAGAAACTGCAGAAACGAAAGAATTTGCTACTCCGGTAGAAGCACCAACGGTGGAAGAAGCACCGGTAGTCGCAGATGCTCCAGTTGTTGAAGAAAAAGCCCCCGAAGTAGAAACGCCGGCTGCCCCTGCAAAAAAAGCAGAAACTAAAAAAGCCCCTGCCGATTCTAAAGATGAATTCGATTGGGATGCTTACGAAAAAGGCGATACGAATCGCGAAGTAAGCAAAGACAAATTGATTGAAACGTATGATCAATCATTGAACCAAATCAACGACCGCGAGGTGGTGATAGGCAAAGTAACTTCCTTAAACAAAAGGGAAGTCGTTATCAATATCGGTTACAAATCCGACGGCGTAGTTTCGATGACCGAATTCCGCTACAATCCCGACCTGAAAGTGGGTGATGAAGTGGAAGTGTATATCGAAAGTCAGGAAGATAAAAAAGGACAATTAATATTATCGCATAAAAAAGCCCGCACGAGCCGTTCGTGGGACAGAGTGAATACCGCTCTCGAAAATGACGAAATCGTAAAAGGTTATGTAAAATGCCGCACCAAAGGCGGTATGATTGTCGATGTGTTTGGCATCGAAGCATTCTTGCCCGGCTCGCAAATCGACGTGAAACCCATTCGTGATTACGATGTATTTGTGGATAAAACGATGGAATTCAAGGTGGTGAAAATCAACCAGGAATTTAAAAACGTGGTGGTTTCGCATAAGGCATTGATTGAAGCCGAATTGGAACAACAGAAGAAAGATATTATTTCCGGCTTGGAAAAAGGCCAGATTTTGGAAGGTGTGGTTAAAAACATCACCAGCTACGGCGTATTCATTGATTTGGGTGGCGTAGATGGTTTGATTCACATCACCGATTTGAGTTGGGGACGTGTTTCTCACCCGGAAGAAATCGTTACGCTGGACGAAAAAATCAGTGTAGTTATTTTGGATTTCGACAACGATAAAAAACGTATTGCACTCGGTTTGAAGCAATTAACTCCGCATCCATGGAATGCTTTGGACGAAGGCCTGAAAGTAGGCGATGTAGTGAAAGGCAAAGTGGTGGTTATGGCCGATTATGGTGCATTTATCGAAATCGCACCGGGCGTAGAAGGCTTAATCCACGTTTCGGAAATGAGCTGGACGCAACATCTGCGCAGTGCACAGGATTTTATGAAAGTGGGCGACGAAGTAGAAGCCGTTATTTTGACATTAGACCGCGACGAACGCAAAATGTCGTTGGGTATCAAGCAGTTGAAATCTGACCCGTGGGAAGATGTCGAAAACAAATACGCTATCGGAAGCAAACACAATGCGAAAGTACGCAACTTCACCAATTTCGGTGTCTTTGTAGAAATCGAGGAAGGCGTAGAAGGTTTGATTCACATTTCCGATCTTTCTTGGACGAAAAAAATCAAGCACCCGAGCGAATTTACTTCTATCGGTGCGGAAATCGACGTACAAGTGTTGGAAATCGACAAGGAAAACCGTCGTTTGAGTTTAGGACACAAACAATTGGACGAAAATCCCTGGGACGTGTTTGAAACTATCTTTACCGTTGGCTCTATCCACGAAGGAACAATCATCGAATTGCTTGATAAAGGGGCTGTTATCTCTTTACCTTACGGAGTAGAAGGTTTTGCCACTCCAAAACATTTGGTCAAAGAAGACGGCTCACAGGCGCAGTTGGACGAAAAATCGGAATTCAAAGTAATTGAATTCAACAAAGATTCCAAACGGATTATCCTTTCGCACAGCCGCATTTTCGAAGACGAACAACGCGCTGAAGCTAAAAAAGAAGCGGCAGCCGCCGGCACTGAAAAGAAAGCAAGTAAGAAAGTCAAAAAGGAAAAAGAAGAAGTTTTCCAACAACCGGCCATCGAAAAAACCACTTTGGGTGACATCTCCGAATTAGCCGAGTTGAAAGAAAAAATGGAAGGAAACAAAGAATAAGTTCTTGTTCCGGATAAAATGCGAGAAGCTGTCTTTTTTTGAGGACAGCTTCTTTCTTTATACTAACAAAAATTAAATGTCAAACAAAAAAATACTGTTGAAAAACAGTATTGTGTGAAATTTTTTAATAGCTTTGTACGCTATTATAAATTATGTTATTCTATTATTAGACCTATGGATCCTGAACACGCGAAAAATGAAAATGTAGTTGATGAGATGAATGCGAACACGACCTCGAATGAGGAAAACAAAGAACTAAGCACCCCGAGTCAAATTGACTTGGACAAGTTGAGTAAGGATGAAATCGTCGAACAAGTGACGGAAGCCGTTGAAAAAGAAATCGACGAGTCCGTCAAAAATGAAGTTGATGCACTGAAGCAGGCTTTTTACAAGTTGAAACGCTCGGAAACGGAGGCAGCAAAAAAGGCTTTCGTCGAAGCCGGTGGCGCGGAAGATGAGTTTAAAACCGAAGAAGATGCATTAGAAGAAAAATTAAAAGAATTGTTGGCGGTATTTCGTGAGAAAAAGGCGGTTTTGACGGCAGAATCCGATAAAATCAAAGAGGAAAATCTGGTCGCCAAGAAAGCTATTATCGAGAAATTGAGAGCACTAATCGACAGTAATGAAGATTTTTACAAGGTTTATAACGAATTTAAAAAGTTGCAACAGCAGTGGAAAGAGATTAAACAAATTCCACAGGCAGCGGTCAATGACCTTTGGAAAGATTATCAACATTACAGCGAAAAGTTCTACGATTTGTTGAAGATTAACAACGAAATGCGCGACTATGATTTCAAGAAAAATCTGGAGTTGAAGCAAGGACTTTGCGAAGCGGTAGAACGCTTGGACGAAGAAAAAGATGTAATTTCCGCTTTTTACCAATTACAAAAATTACACCAGGAATGGCGGGAAATCGGGCCGGTAGCGCACGAATTGCGCGAAGACATCTGGGCGCGCTTCAAAAAAGCGTCGTCCGTGATTAACAAAAAACACCAGGAACATTTTGACGCGCTACGCGTGTTGGAACAACGCAATCTGGAAGAAAAAACCGCACTTTGCGAAGAAATCGAAGCGGTCGATTATTCCAAATTGACGTCGTTTAAGGAATGGGACGAACAAAACAAGCGCATTTTAGAATTGCAGGACAAATGGAAAACAATCGGTTTCGCACCGAAAAAGAATAACGTGAAGATATTTGAACGTTTTCGTGCTGCCTGCGATATTTTTTTCCAAAATAAAAGTGATTTCTACAAATCGGTGAAAGAAGGCATGGAAGTCAATTTGGAAAAGAAAAAAGGCTTGTGTGAGCAAGCCGAAGCGTTGAAAAACAGCCAGGATTGGAAAGAAGCCACCGACAAGTTGATTACTCTTCAAAAAGAGTGGAAAACGATCGGTCCTGTTTCGCGCAAATATTCCGATGCGATATGGAAACGCTTTATCAGCACGTGCGATTACTTTTTTGAACAGAAAAACGCACATTTTTCTTCTCAAAAATCTGAAGAAACGGAAAACCTGAAGAAGAAAAAGGATATTATCGCCAAGATTGAAGCCATCAACGAGTCGCTTCCCGTCAATGAGGCTATCCTGCAGTTGCGCGAATACATGTCGGAGTTTAATGCGGTCGGTTATGTTCCTTTCCGTGATAAAGACAAGATTTACAAAGAATACCGCACGGCTGTCGACCAGCATTTCGACCGGTTGAAAGTCGATGAATCGGAACGCCGTTTGCAATCGTTCCGCTCGAATTTGAGCGAAATGGGTGCATCGGGCGAAAAATCGAGAGGCCGTTTGTTGAGCGAACGCGAAAAGTTGATGCGCAACTACGAACGATTGAAAGGCGATATTCAAACTTACGAAAACAACATCGGTTTCTTGTCCGTTTCTTCGAAAGGCGGTAGCGGTCTGCTGAAAGAAATGCAGCGCAAAATCGAAAGTTTGAAGGAAGAGTTAAATCTTATCGAAAAGAAAATCGAAGTGATCGATCAGAACTTGGGTTTCGAAAATTGATGAAAATAGGAATTTTATCGTCAGGCGGGGATTGTCCGGGTATTAATGCCACCATTCGGGGAGTGGGAAAAACAGCTTTGACCAACTTCGGAATGGAAGTTATCGGTATCAGGGATGGATTTCAGGGACTTTTGAACAAAGACTGCTTGCCATTAGACGAGGAATCTCTTTCCGGTTTATTAAGCCTGGGAGGTACTATATTGGGTACTTCCCGGGAAAAACCGTTTAAAAAACTATTGGACGGCGGCACGGAAGAAAAGCCCCAAATCATTTTTGACGCTTACCACGAATTAGGATTGGACTGCTTAGTGTGTATCGGCGGAAACGGTACGCAAAAAACAGCTTACAAATTATCAAAATTAGGCATCAATACGGTTGGTATTCCGAAAACGATTGACAACGACGTGTGGGGAACTGACTGTTCGTTCGGTTTTGATACGGCCGTAGCCATTGCGACCGAAGCGATTGACCGTTTGCATTCAACAGCCAGTTCGCACAAGCGTGTCATGGTGATCGAATTGATGGGACACAAAGCCGGCTGGATTACGCTGTATTCCGGAATGGCCGGTGGCGCGGACGTAATCCTTTTACCCGAATTGGGTTTTGACATCAACCGGGTGAATGAAGCGATTTTGGAACGTGTCAAAAAAGGAAAACCGTATTCAATTGTTGCTGTCGGTGAAGGCTTGAATGCCAAGCATTTATCCCAATTGATTGAAGAAGGCACAGGTATCGAAACGCGTGAAACCATTCTCGGCTATGTGCAACGCGGGGGAAGTCCTTCGGCTTTCGATCGCAATCTGGCAACGCTTTTGGGTGGTCATGCTACCGAGTTGATTGCCAAAGGTAAATTCAACCGGATGGTTTGCCTCAAAGACAATAAAATCTCCTCGCTTCCTTTGTCGGAAGTTTCCGGCAAACTTAAACTCGTTCCGCCCGACCACGATTTAATCATTCAAGGTAAACGCATAGGGATTTCATTCGGGAATTAAGCCGCTTGTTCCAGCGGTCTGATTTTATCTATAATTTTGTAAGCAGAATCAAAGCCCGCTAAAACGGCGCGTGCGTCCAATGTTCCGTCGTAATAACCGGATAAATGCAGAATAGTATAAACACTGTCGAGATATTTCAACAGTTTTTTGTCCTGACTACCAACATTGTCGCAATAATACTCAATAGATTTCCGTCCTTTGGTCTTTTTAATTCCCTTAAAAAGCAGATAAGTGTCTAAGGCAATCAATACGCCACTATACGCCGTACCACAAGCTACACGCACATACTTCTTGTCATTATAAAAATGGCCTTCTTTTCCTGCTTTTTTCAGCATTTCCTTCGCATTGTCCATATAACGGATGGCCTCGGCATACTGCTTCTCTCTGATTTTTTGTTGTTCGTCGATTGACATAATTATGGTATTTAAATGATTTGACGGACAAAGATAAAAAACATTTTTTAATTTTCAAACCAATTTTTCCAACGCTTTTTTTACTCGTTTCATGGCTTCAACCAACTGTTCGTCGGCAGCAGCGTATGAGAAACGAATGCAGTTCGGCGCGCCAAACGCTAATCCGCCAACGGCAGCAACATGTCCTTCTTCCAGGAGATACATCGCCAAATCGGCCGAGTTTTCGATTTTCTTGCCGTTAAACGATTTGCCGATATAATACGAGCAATCGGGGAATAGATAAAACGCGCCCTGAGGTTGATTCACCTGAAATCCGGGAATATCTTTGCCCAGCGAAACCATTAAATTGCAACGACGTTCAAATGCTTGACGCATGGTTTCCACGCAGTCTTGCGCTCCATTGTAAGCCGCTTCCGCTGCTTTCTGCGCAATCGAATTAGGCCCGGAAGTATATTGTCCCTGCAATTTGTTGCAGGCAGAAGCAATCCACTGCGGAGCCGCAATCCAACCCAAACGCCAGCCGGTCATCGCATAACCTTTGGAAACGCCGTTGATAATCACCACCCGTTCGCGGATATTTTCAAATTGAGCGATACTTTCGTGCCGGCCCACATAATTGATATGTTCGTAGATTTCGTCCGATAAAACGATGATATTCGGATACTTAGCCAACACGTCGGCCAAGTCTTTCAATTCTTTTTTCGTATAAACGCTTCCGGTTGGATTAGACGGAGAGCAAAGGATCAATGCCTTCGTTTTCGGTGTGATCGCTGCTTCCAACTGTGCCGGCGTAATTTTAAAATCCTGTTCAATTCCGGCGGTTACAATCACATTCGTGCCTTCGGCGAGCTTCACCATTTCCACATAGCTCACCCAATAGGGTGCAGGCACAATCACTTCGTCGCCTTTCCCGATAATGGATAAAAGCACATTACAGACCGATTGTTTTGCACCATTGGAACAAACGATTTGTTCCGCCGTGTAATCCAACCCGTTTTCCCGCTTCAATTTATTGACAATCGCGTTGCGCAAAGACGGATAGCCGGGCACGGGCGAATAGAACGAATAGTTTTCATCGATCGCTTTCTTCGCCGCTTCTTTAATGAAACCGGGTGTAAAAAAATCGGGTTCCCCCACACTCAAATTGATGACATCAATTCCCTGTGCTTTCAATTCATTGCTTTTTTGGGACATGGCCAGCGTTTCCGACGGGGACAACGCTGCTAAACGTTCTGAAACAGAAGACATACGCTATTTTTCTATTTAATGTTTGAAAATTTCGATACAAAAATAATGAAAATAATGACACCCTGTTTATTATACGAATAAAAATGTAGGGGCGTTGCGCGCAACGCCCTTACGCCGGAAATTAAATGTTATGCGAACTTCCCGATTGTCGTTCTGTCCTGTCATTGCGCGCTTGACGCGCAATCCCCTAATGTCCGTTAATGACTGTTTAACGATGGGCAGGGGATTGCGGCCTTCGCCGCAATGACAACATTATTTCACAATAATTTTGTGTGTCTGCGCCTCCCCGTTGCCTAATACCGCCTTCACGATGTAAACCCCGGTAGGGGCGTTGCGCGCAACGCCCCTACGCAAATTCATCTGATATACATTATTCTCAATCTGATCCGCTTGTTTGATTCTTCTTCCTTGCATATCGAATAATTCCACCGAATTAATCTTTTCCGGCGAAGAAACGGTTACTGTTTCATCGTCTTGATAAATCGCGATTTTGCTTTCGTTTTTTATCTCACTGATGGCCGTCGGCGATTTGAAACTCAACGCAAAGCGGTCAATATAAGGTGTTGTGTTGTCGCTCTGTGTGAAAGTGTAAGAATTGTTTTGCAGCAAATCCTGCGTTTGACCGGTCTTTTTGTCTAACAATGTCAGTGCTTCCACATCCGCATTGATATCGAATGTCAGCGTAATGCGGTTGCCGAAACCACTGCGAAGACCCAGCGGAATAATCGTTGTTGCTTGATTTTCGTTTTCTGTGGAATATTGCACCGCATTCTTTTGCCCGCTTTCATCAGTGAAATACACTTGCGGAATATTGTTGGATGCTTCATAAAACAACTGATACACATTTTGGCCTTCTTGATTTATTGCAAGCGTTGCCGAAGTTGCTTTGTTCTTGTTCGCATGGCTTGTCGCCGTTACATAAATCACATCGTTGTTTGCTTTTGGTGATTTAAAGTAATCATAGTGCGCTTTCCCGGTTTCTCTGGTGATTGATGTTGTCTCAAACGGAAAATACAGATCGACAGTACTGCCCGGCGTTCCGGTGGTTGTGATAAAGAACGCTTGCAAAACCGTAATCGTATCCGTTATGCTTACGCTTCCAACATTGTACTCATAAGTATTAAACGTGCCGTTGTAAAGGCGGAAATAATTGTTGATGGCCGTACTGTTTGCCTGATAGAAATTATTGAACTTCAGCGAGGACATAAACGGATTTCCGAGCATGATTTCCTTGCCGGTCGGGACTGTGATTTTGAACGCATTTTTACCGATTAATGTTCCGCTGGGGATTGGCACAATCTGATTGTCGAAGATAAAGCGATAGGCTTCGTCTTCGCGTAGAATGCTTCCCTGCGGGTGAGTGGTCAGTGCCAAATTCGTATCATAATACCAATACTCTTTGAAAAAACTTGTTTTGCTTCCGGTATCATATTGATGCACGCGGTGAGGATGAATATGACTTGCGCTGTTGTCGAAATCACTTTCGTCATACGGGCCTTCAAAGTAGGGAAGAGTGATAATTCCTTTCAAAGTATCTAATCCGGCTTGATAACCGCCCGACCAGTCTTCACCGTTATAGCCCGGATTGTTGTCTGCAACCAATAGAGCGATGGCATAGCCCAGACTGTCGTTCAATTCGGCTTCGTTGTTGGGCTTGATATTGTCGTCGGGCCAGTCGAAAGCGCCGGTAAAAGTTCCGGATACATCCGAGCGGATAAAGCGTTTCTGCCACGTGTGCGGTTTACCGCCCAAGGAAAAGTCGCCGGTAACAATCTTTTTTAATGGTGCGGAAAGGGCGTACCATTGGTCGCGGTCCATTACCGAAGTGGGTTGAGTGTTTTCATAACCCGGATGGTCAGTGATTGTTCCACCTGCATTGTAATACCCGAAATTGTACTGAATCCACGCTTTGGTATAATGCAGAGAATCGGTACGGGCGACTTCGCCGCCAAACTCAAAGAGTATGTGGTCGCAGGAAGCTTCGTTGTAAATCATACGGTCGGTAACATTTTCACTTAAATCGGGGTAAATATTGATTCCATCGGGAATTAAGACGTGTGTACAAGGACGGGGAATCCAAGTTAGCGAGAAACCGGCTGCCGGAGAAAGCAGGTCGGGATTTAACCAGTTGGCGGGGTCGTGCCAATCCTGCGTATTACCCAATCCTGTCCAAATCAACGAATCCGAATGATGAAAAATCTTTACTTCTATGCGATTGACTGTTTTCTTGGTTGTACCGTCATACACATCGACATACAAGGATTGTTGAGCGTTTCCGTCTTTGACAAACAAAGCGGAATTACTTAATTTGCCTTTGTTGGTTTCCAGAAAATCGGACGGATCGATACTCGTCGGATCGGTGTACCAGGAGTAATCCAACGGAGAATTCAAGGGATAAAAATAGACCGTGCTGTCGCCCTCGCAAAGCACTTGGTCGGGTACACCATACAAATCCGTATTATAATAATTATTCGCATAACGACATTCTTCCATGCCGACAGGCAATATATTGTTGTCTTCATTCAAACGAATTTGGATATTGGTTGGAACGAATTTGGATACTGCGCCGATAATTTTAAACATAAGCTGTTTTGTTTCACCCACCGCAATACTTCCACCTCCAATTGGTATCGGATTGGGTGTTACAGACAATTTAGCAAAACCGCTGCCGGTAAATCCGTAAGCATTGACGGTTAGCGGACTGGGAAATGCGGCGTCACCCTCGTTCGTCACCCAGATATCCACATCGTAATCATTTCCATTCTGGACGATTTGCACTCCGGTATTGTTATCGCCTTCGTTTGTATCGAAAGTCAGATCGGGGCCTCTTTGTAACATCTTGCCTTCATCGTTGAGCGAAGTGGCCTGTTGAAGAAAATTATTGAAGGGCTGGTGAGTCGTACCGTCGCTATTGATAAAGAATGTTGCCGGATTGAGCGGATTGGCGGGAATCGTTACGTCTTTATTGACATAGACCGGATTATAGGCATATTGATTCCAGACTTTACGGGCAGGCGCCCAGGGAGAAGCCGGATCGTCGCTCTTATATATCCTTAATGGCCCCAACCAATAGTCCATGCCACCCGGCTCGCCCGGAGTTCCACCGACGATAAGGATTTCGGACTGACCATCTCCGTCCACATCAGCTACCACGGGATATTCCCAGCCTGTTCCGGACTTACTGGGCATAACGGTTTTATTTCTATCCGGATAGTTAATAGCGCCATTGGCTGTTCCGTCAAGGATACGTAATTCCGTTTCATCCCGATACACCAATTCCGCTATACCATCCTGATCGAAATCAAATAAAGTAATACCGGTAGTTCCCGAAGCATCAAGATGGCTTAAGCGCCAAAATTCCGTCAATACCGGATTCCCGGGAATATATTTATATGCAAACATAAGCGTACCACCCGTGGTTCCGGATCCAGCTAATTTAATTAGAATTATTTCATTATTGTCATCTCCATCAATGTCCCCGACAAAAGGATAACTACCTGTCGTTCCCGAAATGTATTTAGCAGCGCGTATGGTTCCATTCGTTCCCGTTCTCGGATCGACAATATAAATGGCTATATTAGGACTGGCAATTACTCTGACAATCAGTTCTAATTGACCGTCATGATCCATATCGACTGCAGAAACATGTCCTCCCGCCGGAACAGTCCAGGCGGTGGCTGAGGTATAGTCCGGATCAGCAATACCGGTTTCCGTACTTCCAACCCTTTTAATGGTTGGCGGGGTGATGTTTTTTTTCAGAGTCATCGTCCAGGTACCGCCCGGATTGACATCATAAATCAGGTTACCGGCAATATAATTCAGCGTACCATCATTGTACAAATCGGCAGCAATGCAGGAAGCCAATGTTTCTGTTATTGAGCAAAGAAGTTGTCCGTTCGCAGAATTAAAAAGTTTTCCGTTAGTCAATATTTCCGGAATGCCGTCTTTATTAAAATCTGCAAAACTTACTATACTTTGATAAGTTGTTGAAGCATGGTAAACTACCGAACTGGTCCAAGCCAGCGTTCCGGTGGGGTAATAAGCCCGCAAGTACCGGTCGCCCTCGCAAACAACAATTAACGTAGTATCTATGCCGCTTATTTGAGTACGAACGATACTGTACTGCATATAACCGCTCCAGTAATAGGGCTTTACCGTATTAATGGTAGTAGTCGGTGCCGTAAGGTCATTTCCTTTATATATGGTTATTTTACTACTGGGTCTTGCTATTGTAACCCCATTGATGGCTGTTGTATTATTCACTATTGGATCGGTAGATACTAAAATTTCTACAATGCCATCACTATCAATATCCCCTACTACCGGAATAGCATACGGGCAGTGATTGGCGTTGGCTGTTTCTATATAGGTCATTCCCCAACTTACCGGTATGGGAGTTATCGCACAAATATCATCATAAATGTTATCCGGTTTATCATCCACATTAATCAAAACAAGAACCGGCGCCGATGTTACATCACAAGTAATCGTATATTGCAACGTATCCTGTCCGGTGTAGCCGGCGGCCGGTTTGTATTTTATCGTATCGCCGGTGGCACCTGAATAAACATCTGCACCGCCATGTTTGGCCGGTTGTGTAATGGCTATTTGAATACCCGTCTCCGTACACATGCCTAATTCATCATTGCGAAGCACCTGGATTACGGTTGAATCCGTCGAATTGGGTAGGACAAAGGCGTTGTCGGGAACGGCTTTGAAGGGGAGTTGGGCATACGTGTTGGTTCCGCAGAAAAGCAGGAAAAATAGAAATAGTTTACCCCCCAACCCCCTGAAGGGGGCTTTGAGAGTCTGCGAATTTTCAACGTTTTGCGTCAGCCAAAGTCTCCCCTTCAGGGGAGATTGAGAGGGGTGTATTGTTGTTTGCATTTTGAGCAAATGTTTTTTAGTTAATAAAACTGTGAAATAAAGCACTGAAATAATCAGCAAAAAGATTATTCCGTTTCCCAGTGGAATAGACGAGATGGCCAAGTGGTTGCGGTGACCGTCGTCGGTGGAAAGACCGGTTTCCAGATAAGAGCTGCCGAAAATATTCGTCAAAAAATCGCCAGAAGGATTGAATGATGAAAAATCGCGAGACAACATAAGATTGTCGCGATAAAACAGGTCGGATTGCGGCAAAAAATCGTTATCGGATTGTAGAGACGCGGCATGCCGCGTCTCTACTTCCCATTGGGCAAAAGCACCAGAGGGAAGAAGCAGAAAAAACAATGTCAAAAATTTAAATGTTCGCATGTTTATTGAGTTATGAATTATAAGTTATGAGTTATGAGTTGAAGAAAACCCCACCCCAGCCCTCCCCTGAAGGGGAGGGAGTGGCAGCGCACAATTTTGCAAGGGCTTTTTCTCCCCCTTTAGGGGGCTGGGGGGGAAACAGGAGATTGCGGGTCAAGCCCGCAATGACAGAAGAACTGCCGCCTTCGCAATGACGGAGGCCGGAAATATTGCGTATTAAAAATAAATTTTGTATATTACGCGCGTGAGAAAAAAGACGCGTTACAGGGCACATAACGCGTGAATTTTTGTTAAACCGCCAGGTGAGTAATGTGTGTGTGTATCATATTATTTTGCATTTTTTAAAACATTTTTATATGTTATACAACATAAAAGTGCTTTTTTCTAAAAAAAATAACAGCAAAAAACGTGCCAAAATCAAAGTTTTGATTTTTGAAAAATAATAACTACTTTTGTAAGTGATAAAAATAAGCATTTTTTAGCGATAAAATGGAAATTAATGATAATATATTATCTCTTATAGAAGGAACTCCTAATTCTATAATTCAAGGTATTTCCGAAAGGATGAAGCAACGAAGGCTCGAATTGGCTCTTACTCAAAAAGGACTTGCCCAACGATCCGGGATTCCGCTACCTACTTATCGCCGTTTTGAGCGTACGGGCGAAATTTCGCTTCGTTCTTTAATCATGCTGGGTATTGCGTTGGGAATGACCACTGAATTTTCCGAATTATTTGCTACAAAAACATACAGTAGTATCGACGAACTATTAAAACAAACCAAGAAACGACAAAGGGGAAAACGAAATGAACAAAATTGAGGTAATAGAAGTATTTTTAGGGAAGGAAAAAGTTGGGCGAATTGCATTGAATGAACAAGGTATTTGCGCTTTTGAATACGATACCGAATTTTTGAAAACAGGATTTTCTTTATCACCCTATCATTTACCTCTTCATGCGGGTGTATTCATTTCCACTTGGACTCCTTTTCGAGGGAATTTCGGTGTTTTTGATGACAGTCTGCCCGATGGTTGGGGAAATCTGATACTCGACCGGTACTTGCTTGGCAAAGGAATTAAATCTGATAAACTTTCTGTCCTTCAACGGCTTGCTTTGGTAGGAACAACCGGACGAGGGGCTTTAGAATATTTTCCCGACAAAAGCGTATCCATTAAAAATTCTTATTTCGATTTGGAACAATTGGCGGTAGAGGCCGAAAAAATATTGACCAGCGAATATTCCGGTGAGGGATTGGATACTTTATATCAATATGGAGGCTCGTCGGGTGGGGCACGCCCCAAAATATTCGTAACTTTTGAGAATCGCCAATGGCTGGTCAAGTTCAAAGCAACAACCGACCCGCAGAACATCGGTAAAACCGAATACGAATATTCATTGCTTGCCCGCGAGTGCGGGATTGAAATGCCTGAAACCCGGTTGTTTGAAAACAAATATTTCGGCGTAGAACGATTTGACAGAACGGATGCAGGGAAAATTCATACCGTCAGTGTAGCAGGACTGTTACACGCTGATTATCGAATACCTAGCCTCGATTACTCCGTTTTGTTGAAAGTGTGTTTAAATTTGACCAAAAATATGGAAGAAGTATATTCATTGTTTCGATTGATGGTTTTCAATGTAGCTATAGGTAATCGAGATGATCACGCTAAAAATTTCTCGTTCCAATATCGGAATGGCGAATGGAAATTGTCGCCTGCTTATGATCTTTTGCCCAGCACAGGTTTTAACGGTTATCATACCACAACCATCAATGGGCAGGGTATACCGGTTATGAAAGATATTTTGCAAGTGGCCAATGAAACAGGCTTATTAGAAAAGCGAGCCAAAGAAATTATTTCGCAAGTAGTCGATGCTTGTCGAACGAAAAACCTCTTGTGTGATATTGGCTAACCATTTTCCGAATGCGATTAATCAATTTTTTCGTCGGTCGTTCGTTGAGAAACGATTCGATATGTCGTTGTTTTTTTTCTTCAAACACATCGTCGAAGTCTATTAAGATGCCGGTTTCTTCCACTTCGCCGAATTCCATGTTGACGGCTGTTCCAAAAACACGCATGCTGGGTGATAGATTCATGTAGGCACTCACCAAGGGCGGCACATTAATGCCGAAATTACGCACTTCCTGATTCAGGATTTTATAATCTTCCTTGTAAGTGGGCTTGTCAAACAGTTTTTCGAGTTTTGCATAGTCCATGTTGGTTTCCAGCGGGACGATTGGTTGAATTAAATCATCTTTGTCCTTGAAATATTTGTTCAGGAAAAACAAAATCATATTACGTGCTTCGGAATTGTAGGTGTTATACATGGTCACTTTCCCGAAAAAATAGCGGAAATCGGGATCGATTACGGACAGCGCACCCAATCCGTCCCATAAATTATCCAGCGCAAACAAACCTTTGGTGCCGAATTTGGTAGATTGATAATCCAGCGACACAAACGAGCGTCCCAATTCGATGGTTTTCGGCAGATAACCGGACAAAAAACGAGAGGAAAAATGAAACAATTCGCAAGTAGCAATATTGTTGGGCTGGCCGGCATCGTTAAACGTTACCTCATTTCCGCAGCGGAAACGATAACCGCCCAAGATTTCTTCGGCTTGTGGGTCCCACACAATCAACTGACGGTAAGGCGTTTCCATCGTGTCGAACTCATCCAAATCGACGGACTTGCCCGTGCCTCCACCGTAATATCGAAAGGCGATTTCGCGCAACCGTCCGACTTCCTGCATCAGGTTGGGCGCATTGTGGGCGGTGAATAAATAAATTTCGTTGCCCGACTTGTTTGTCTTCCGAAAGAGTTTGTCAGGAGTTAGCTCAGACTTGAGAATCGCTTTGTCTATTTGAGGAATAATCTCTTCCATGCTATTTTTTCGTGTTATTTTTAGTATCGTAAGTTCTATTTTCCATTTCTTTTGCCCATTGTTGAGGCGTTTTTGAGGCGTCGAATGTTTGCCAGGGTACCGGTTTTCCGAAATAAACGGTAAATGTTGAGCCGGCTGCTTTAAACATTTCACTTGGCAAAAGCAACATTTCCAAGTTAAACCCGATATGCAATTTTTTTCGTCCGTTCGCTATCGTATAAAATAAATTGGAATTACGTGCTTCAAAATAAACCGGAACAATATCTCGCTGATATTCAACGGCTTTAGTGATAAACATTTTCTTCCATTCCGGATCGTGAATGACGCCGTTGGTTTTCCGCGAACATAATCCCGCCGGAAACGTAATAATCTGATTATCGGATAAAAAGGCTTCGTTCATTGCTTCTACCGCCGATTTTGCTTGCGCACCGTGTTTGTTAACCGGAACGAAAATATCTTGCAACGGCCGGATAAAATATAAAATATCATTGACCAAATAGCGGACTTTTTTGTTGTAATGTTTGCCCAATATAGCTGAAAGACAGATGCCGTCCAGACCACCTAACGGGTGATTAGATGCAAAAATACAAGGTTTGTCCACTTCGGGCAGGTTTTCCGTTCCTTTCAAATGCAGTGTCAGATGAAAATCCTGTACCAGATTTTGCATAAAATCCACACCGGTGACACCGGCATTTTTTCGTATAATTTCGTTGAGTTTTTCCTGGCACACGAGTTTGGCCAACCCTGTAATCACAAAACCCGGAATTTTTTTGTACAGTTTGGGAGCTTTCGTCCGAAGTATCTCCTTGACATTCAGCTGAAAAACATTATTATCACTCATATTATTCCGATGGGCGTTCATTGAAAAAACAAGCAAAGATAGTTTTTTCCTGTGAAATTTCAGAATAAATGAGAAATAATCCTTACTTTTGTAACACAAATTTAATATGTAATTAAGAAGGAGTATATGAAAAAGGGAACAATTATCGCATTATTATTTATTGGAATTGCTTTAGGTACAACGAGTTGCCTCAATACAGACATGACGGGCAATACTCAATCGTTTGGTGATCACCCGGCAGTAGTCAATCGGAATATTTATACAGGCAGTTTAACGTTTTTGTCTTCCTACGGCTTGGAAATTATTATTCCGGCTGAATCTCAGGTAGGTTTGACGGAAGGGCAATGTGTGTTGGCTCAATTTGTGTTGGACTATGATAACCAGCCCAATCCGAACTATTATACGGCACAGGGTGCAAAATATAAAACGGTGGAACAAGATCCGGTCTATATAGCTGACTCTATTTTTTCGAGTGTAGATCGACGTGATAACTTTACTGCCCCGATTGAGGCGATGGCACCGGCAGCTTATGACCCGATTATGCACGGAAAAATCTTTTTCCAATTGGCCTACATAGGCTCTAAAGACCGGACGGTGAATTACCGTATGTATTTAGGCAGGGACAGTATCAATGCGCAAACCGGCGCGAGAAATTTGTATTTATTGACGTCGCGCGACGATACAACAACCGCAGCGGTTACCAAACACCACGCTTTCGATTTTAAACCGTTGATAGACGGCGATTTTGGAAGAGATTCGACTTTTACCATAGCGGGAGAAAAGATATACACACGTTATATAAGGGTTCATTTGAATTATTTGGAAAAAGTGGATAATGGAGTGCCTGTTTTCAAACAGATGAATGCTACTCCGCTCGAAATATTTGTTTATAAATAAAAACATGTTTAAAAAACTTTTTATTCTGCTTTTTCAGTTGATCACCGCACCTACGCAAACGTGGGAAACATTGTCGGAAGAGCAGTTGGAAAATAACGAGGAATTTCAAAAGAGCTATTTTTTTCCGATTGTGGGAATAATAGCCCTTTTGGCTTTCGCCGGCTTGTTGTTGTCTGACCGGACATTTACTTTCCAAGCGGCTATGAAAGAAGTAATTAAGCAAGTGCTGATTTACGGCGGAAGTTTTTATCTTATTTCGTTTATTTTTTCGGAATATGTGTTTCCACGCTTCGATGTGGGAAAAAATAAATTGTTCGCGGAGCGTTTCACCGGTTATGCTTCGTCGCTGGTTTATGTCGTGGCGATGGTTGAAACCCTGTTTCCTTATTTCCTTATGAAAATACTCATTTTTTATACCGTTTATATTGTATGGACAGGCGGAATAAAGTTTTTGGGGATAGAAGAAAAACAATGGATAAAATTCACTATTTTTGCGAGCCTTTTAATTCTGGCCGTTCCTGTGGTGATTGAGGGAATTATTTATTGGCTGATGCCGGGATTGGGTGCTTGAAACGATGACGCAGTTAAACAATAATATAGTCATTAAGAACAAACGGGCGACTTTCGACTACGAATTGGTCGAAACGTTTGTGGCCGGAATTGTCCTTACCGGAACGGAAATTAAGTCAGTCCGTTTGGGAAAGGCAAGTCTGGTAGATACTTATTGCGTTTTCATCCGGCAGGAATTGTGGGTGAAAAACATGAATATCACCGAATATTTTTACGGAACCTACAACAACCACGTGGCACGGCGCGATCGCAAACTGCTCTTAAACCGCAAAGAACTGAACAAACTCGAACGCTTGTCGCGCGACAATGGTTTTACGATTATCCCGACCAAACTGTTTATCAACGAAAAAGGGCTGGCCAAAATGGTCATCGCGGTAGCCAAAGGGAAAAAAGCCTACGACAAACGGCAGTCGTTAAGGGAGAAAGACGACAAACGGGAAATGGACAGAGCGTATAAGAAATAACCGTTTTATAAAACCACTTTCTTTGTCAGTTCTTGTCCCTCATTCTGCACTTTCACGATAAATATTCCTTTTTGATGTAACGGAATAACAATCGATTGCCTGGATGTAGTGGTTTGCCCGATCAACTTTCCACTAATGTCGTAAATCGAAATCAGGGTAGGAGATTGCAGGTTGGAAATTTGCAACTGCCGGTCGAAAGCCGAAAGGCCGATTTCCGCAGACGCAAGTTCCATTATCGAATTGAGCTTGTTTATCAGTCTGATTTTCAACGTAGTACAATCCTCAACAATCGGATAGGATAAATCCTGCTGGTTGTAGGTTTTCACCGTTTTTGTCCCATCGATGGTTTCCGTGATTTCCCAAGCATAGAGCGGCGCATTTCCGTCGTAATGCAGTTGAAGCGTTTCCTTTTGAAAATAAGATCCGTTCAGTGCAGGCTTTTGCAACCGGACGCCATTCACGGAAATGACCGGCGTTTCATTCAAATTATCGGCTGTTTCAAGCGTTAATTTCATAATTGTTCCCAATTTGAAATAATCCTGCAAGTGTTTATAGACTTCATAATTACGGCCGAAGCACCACGTTTTCATTGATGAAACTTCACGCCGCCAACCGTCCATATCCTGATACCACATTTCGGGTCTCCAGCGATCTAAATGTGTTTGCATGGACGGCTCTATCAATTTTTGAATACTGTCAATCAGCAGCGAAGTTGTTTTATAATGCAGCAAATCTCCCATATAAATCGCAAAACGGCTGTAAAATTCTTTCTTAAAATCGTTTTGCGTCAACAAAGCATTAAACAATTTTCGATCGTCGTTGTTGTTTTCCGTATTGTATTTCAGTGCATTATGCGTAACCGGATTTGTGCCCCAAATACCCAAACCGAAATCCATATCCTTCAAGATAAACCGCCATTTGCCGTTGTCTTCACGCGGACGCCACATCACCATATTATTACCCGGAAAATCGGTATTGGAAACGTAAATTTCCAAAATCATGTAATTAATAAATTCATTCACATCGACCTGGCTCTTAATCCATTCATAATTGCGTGAGGAAGACGATTTTCGTAGTTCTTTCATTAATTGATTCCACGCCGTCAGGTCGCCGGTTTTTAATTCTCCTCCCCAATTTTCGATCATATCAATATCTTCCCGTCCGTAATTAGCTAAGACAAAATCTTCGTTCGAACGTTCGCGCAAGTTTTGAATGCCCCAATAGTTGCCGTTCAGATAGAAAATAGCCGGCTGATAGGCTTGATAATCGATATCCACCTTTTGTCCCATAAACAGCTGAATAGCGGCATCGCGAAAATGGGTGAACCAAAAATCATTACCGGAGTTGCGTATCATAAATGATTTGATTTCCTGATTGGGCTTATCTTTAAAAAAATCGTATTCAAATCGTTTGACGCCGAAGCGTTTGTTTCCATACACGATGAATGTTTTTTGCGAATTGGAACGCGAACAGCCGCCGGAAATTCGCATTTCGCCCAGTTGATTGAGTATGCTTGTATCGCTTTCCAACGGAAAATATTCAAAATTGGCCGGCCTGCGCCAATCATTGTTCCAATTGACCGGATACTCCACGCACCTACCGGCTACGCCATATTTGCCATTTCCTTTACAATAAATGCCAAATTCTTCGTCCCACAAATAGGTACTGTCCGTGCTGATGGAAATGACCGGCAAAGAAAAATCTTTTGACGAAAAAATATAGGATTGTACCTGCGAGCGTCCGCTTAAATAATCGGGGTGAATGATTTTTGCTCTTACAATCGTTGTTTGCGAAATCGTCAGACTTTCCGAATAAGCCGGAGAATCTATTGTCGGTTCCGAATTATCCAACGTATAATGAATGTCCGACAAAGCAACTTCGGCCGGTACATCGGAAGGCAGAGACAATTCCAAATCTACCGAATTACTAATAATTCCGCCCGCCCGGCTGAAAATAGGAAGAGGCAACAATCTGTCTGATATTTTTCCTGTGTTGGGCGAGTAGGGTGTCGCTGACACAAAATATGCCCACGTATCGTTGCCGTCGCTAATCCGTCCCCATGCAATATTGGGCGCGAGTTGTTTCGGGATATAAGGTATTTCGTCGATTAAAATTCCATCTTTGTCGAAGAGATAAAATGCTCCCCCGCTTCCACTTTCCAATCGAAAAGAGGTATGCAACCCTTTTGCTTCCGTATCAGCATAAATCAACAAATAACCTTTCGTTTCAATCACCGCCGGCGTGTTGATTTTCCAGCCTGTCCGGTAATCGGGTTTGTCTGAAACATACCAATTTTGAATATCGACTGCCTGGTCTGAATCGTTATACAATTCTACCCAGCTGTCCGGAAATTCTTGCAAATCGTCTCGAACGAGGTCTATGTTACTTTGCATCAGTTCGTTAATCCAAATTTTGGCCGATAAGGGGAAAGCCGAAAAAATCCCTAAAAGGAGTGTTAGTAATGTAAATTTTCTCATTATTCAGAGTGTTTCGGGCAAAGATAAAAAAAATATAGATATTTCTTGTTTTTTCCCGGAAAAAATTTATACCTTTGTACCCATATTAGAGAGTGGATAGATTTGTATGCTTGCAACCACAGAAAAAAATGCTAAAGACCCGTTGTTGGTTAGAATACATGATTTTTTCGCTTTCTGATAGTAACTATCAGATTTTTTTATTTTTAAACAACATTCAAAATGAGTTATTTATTTACGTCCGAATCCGTATCTGAAGGCCATCCCGACAAAGTGGCCGATCAAATTTCAGATGCTCTGCTTGATCAGTTTCTTGCGTATGATCCTGATTCTAAAGTAGCTTGCGAAACATTAGTAACCACCGGCCAAGTCGTTTTAGCCGGTGAAGTAAAGTCTAAATCCTACATTGACATTCCCGAAGTGGCGCGGAAAGTAATCGAAAAAATCGGTTACACCAAAAGTGAATATCAGTTTGAAGCCAAATCGTGCGGGATATTCAGCGCGATTCACGAGCAATCGGGCGACATCAATCGTGGTGTGGAGCGCGCTGATCCGCTCAATCAGGGTGCCGGCGATCAAGGCATGATGTTCGGTTATGCTACGAAAGAAACGGCCAATTATATGCCGTTGCCGTTGGATTTGTCGCACCAATTGTTGATTGAATTGGCGGATATCCGTAAAAATGAATTGGCATTGATGCCTTACCTGCGTCCCGATGCCAAATCGCAGGTAACGATTCAATACCACGAAGACGGTACACCGGAAAAAATCGACACGATTGTGATTTCCACCCAACACGACGAATTTGCCGGTGACGAGGCGATGCAGAAAAAAATTGCGGAAGATGTGAAAACGATTTTAGTTCCGCGTGTGAAAGCCAAGTATCCGGTGCATATCCAAGCGTTGTTCAACGATAAAATCAAGTTTTTTGTCAATCCGACCGGCAAATTTGTTATCGGCGGCCCGCACGGCGATACCGGATTGACCGGAAGAAAAATCATTGTGGATACTTACGGCGGAAAAGGGGCGCATGGTGGCGGTGCATTTTCGGGAAAAGACCCCTCGAAAGTGGATCGTTCGGCTGCTTATGCTGCCCGCCATATTGCCAAGAATTTGGTTGCTGCCGGTGTGGCCGACGAAATTTTGGTACAAGTGGCTTACGCGATTGGCGTTGCCGAGCCGATGAATATTTTCATTAATACTTATGGTAAAAGCAACGTTGCGCTATCCGACAGTCAGATTGCCGAAAAAATTGCTCAAATTTTCGATATGCGTCCGAAAGCGATTGAAACCCGCTTGAAACTCCGTAACCCGATTTATTTTGAAACGGCCGCATACGGTCACATGGGACGTCAGCCGGAAGTAGTCAAAAAGACATTCACTTCGCGCTACCAGGAAGAGCCGACCAAAGAAATCGAAGTCGAATTGTTCACGTGGGAAAAATTGGACTATACGGAACAAATTCAAAAAGCATTTGGCATTTGAATTGAAATATGAAAAAGGGCAGACACCGGCGTGTCTGCCCTCGTGATATCGGGGCGTATTCAATACGCCCCTACTTCGGGAATTTGAAGTTATGCGAACATCCCGATTATTATTTTTCTCCTGTCATTGCGCGCTTGACGCACAATCCCCGGAACACCGTTAATACATAAATCCCTGCAATGAGCAACAAACACATTGTTCCATTTCCTACCGGAATTTTCAACGCCGTTTCTTGCGTGCTGTATTGCGTATCCAAATACCCCTGCGCCGTTTGTCCGGCATAGCTTGCACCGAACTTGTTGGTCAGGAAATCACCTGCCGGCAAAAATTCGGAAAATGGCGAAAAGGCCGTTTCAAAATCGAGCGACAGCGGATTTGTTGCATACAAACCGTCTATCGGTGTTTGATATATTTCGTAACTGTTTGCGTAGGGCGAAAAAATGTCGTCATACGCGAGCTGGGCACGAAGCGAGAAGGTCGCCGTCAAAAATAAAAGAAACAGCATGATGATTGTTTTCCCGCAGGTCGATGATCTACGGTTATGAAAATGTTGGCTTTCAGCCATTGGATTTGCGATATTATATTTTGTTTTCATATTGTCGTATTTTTATTGTTTTTCATTTTACAATGATTTTCTTCGTTTCACCATTCACTCTCACGATATACACGCCTGTGGCGTTTGCCTGATAGCTGTAAGCCGGTTTGACGGTGTTTTCTTTCACCAATGTTCGACCCTGTGTGTCAATGATTTCCAGGTTTCCGAGCGAATTGCCGCTGTTGGAAGTAATCCGGATTGTTTGCGGAACCGGACTGGTTACTTGAAAGTCTTTAAGGCCATTAAAGTCCTTAATGCCGGTTATATCTTCAAACGAAAGATAGAAGCGGTCGTCGGTGTAGAAATTGCTGTCATATTTGATATAAGCATATTCGCTTTGCTCAGACAGGTCGATTTTGGTATTATCTACTGCGTCGTGCAGATAGATTTTTTTGCCGTCAAAGTCTTCCATGCCGGTGAAAGTGAAGAGTATTCGTCCGATTTTGGAAGTGCGTATCCCGATTTTGACGATGGTGTTTTCGTCGAGCCTGTCGAGTGTGTTGATGTCGAGTGCAATGCCGTCTGACGAAAGCAAATAGACAAGCACCGGTTCAGTTGCTTTTTCGTCAAACAGCTTGCGGCTGTCTTCGTCAGCATGGTAATTTTTGGAAGCGCCGGCGATACGAACAAGCGAGGCAGAGCTTTTTTGCTTTCCCCGAATGGCTGTAACAAACAGCTGTTGCGTATCGTTGTGTGCAGGACTAAGCAACGGACTGCCGGCTGCGGCCGGCGCAACAGCTGTGTGGGCAGCAATGTCGGCAATCAGCTGTCCGCTGTTGCCTTTGGCATAGACAATAAACGACTGCATGGGCGCGATGTATTGCGGCAAAGTGCTTGGGTCGCTTGTGAACGGCGTTCCGGCTACGTTTTTGTAAGTTACAAAATCGCCCATACTGCCGAGATTATCTATCACATCCGAAGCAATTTTATATTCGTCGTAAATCAAACCGGTATTGTGCGGATTGGTCGAGAAAGCATCGAAATCGAGATGCGCCATAAACGGATTGCCGACCAGCACCATTTCGCCTATTTCGAGCGAGGAATGAGATAATGTTACAATCCCGTTCCCGTCAATGGCATCTTCGTAGATAAACCGGCTGCTGTTGGTGCGGTCTAACGAGCCGCCCACTCCGGTAATAGCACCCTGTATGTTGTAATAATAATGCACCGGGTCAGCTTTGGGAAAACAGAACGGCTCGCCGATTTCGTTTTGTTCGCCGTAGTCCGAGTTTTTCGGATTGGCAAACAACGCAAATCCCTGACCGGCCTGCAATTCGATGTCGTTCGTGTTGAAACCGTTCGTCCAGTCGTGGGCAAGAAAATAGCCGGTTTGCGGATTGGTGATGTCGAACCGCATCATGTGAACGAGCATACCACGATTATTCAAATCGGCGTGCGGATTGTGGTCGGTTACATAATAATCGCCGGAATAGGTATTGCGAAGCGGGGCGGAAAGCATATACCATTGGTTTGAATTAATATCCAATTCCACTTTCGCACCGTTGTAGGTGAGGTAATGCGTATTTTTCACTTCTCCGCCAAATTTAATATCAATGGTGTCGCAAGCGGCGGCCGGAATCACTTCCGGTATGGCTTCTTCCAAAACCGGATAGGAAGAAAGTCCGCCCGGAATGGTAACATACGAGCAGGCGTCGGGAAGACTTGCCTGATCCCAGTTGGCCGTATTGTTCCAGTCGTTGTCGCCCGCTGCGCCTGTCCATTCAAAATCCGTAGAAAAAGAAATGGGTATCGAAAACGGGCTGTTGCAGCCGGTAGAAGAAGTGGAATTGAACACCACCGTTGCTTCATAAAATCCCGGCTCCGAGACACTCAGCGATTGTTGGTTGGCATTGGCAGTCAACGGTACGTTATCTTTTTTCCACGCAATGCTGTTGATGGAGGCTGCATTTCCGGGCAAGGTAATGATATACGGCTTGCAACTTGCAACCAATGGCGGAAACAGGGTAGGTATCCCCGACTGGTAGCGGGCTTCAAACTGAATATTCGAGCTGTTGTCACCCTGATCTGTTCCATACACGGTCCATACATCTTCGTCTTCGCAGTCATCCGGCAAAAGAATATTGATGTCTTTCAGATACAAATCATACGAAACCAGATCGCAAGCGGGCAACTTTAAATTGGCTGGTATGCCGGCAACGGTAGATTTTATGTAATACTCATCGCAGGGCGACCCGTTCTGTATCAACGCATTATGAACGATAACCGTATTGGCCGCGCCCAAGGCAAGCGTACCGCGTTGCGATTTCACTTCCAATGTATCGGTTTCAAACAAGCCGGTGATGGTATTGGTCTGTGCCACTGTTGTAGAGTTAAAAATTATCTTATCGTCGAAGCAAACCACTCCGGTACCGGTATTGGTGATCGAAGTATTGGCTCCACTTGTTATAAATGAGCCGAAATGCTCGGTGCAGGATCCGTCGTTGTTGGTAATAGTCATCGAAGCCCTTGTATTGAACACCGCTCCTTCTCCGTTGAAGTTAGCACATTGATTGATAATGATTGGGCCATCCCATCTTCCGGTAAAAGTAGCATTGGATATATCCACTGTTTTACCCGTTGCCTGCGTAATCTGTCCGCTGGGGTTAACCACGTCCATCGTAGCACCTGATGCATAGAAACTGCCGGCAACGGTAAAAGCAAAACTGTCAAATGGAAAATTTCCGTACCAATCATAGCGTCCTGTGCTGAAGGCAGGTGTTCCCCATCTAAAACCGCCTGCATAAGTAACGCCGCGTGTGTCGAATGTCTGTGCGTCAGCGGCATCGCTTGACCCGGTAAAGCTGATATTGCCGGTTGCCTGTAGTCCGACGGTCATGCCCGAAGCCAGCATAATCGAGCCTGAAGCAGTGATCGCATTTACGTTCAATAGGGGCGCGTTTATTCCCGCTTCAGCTGTCCAAATCATCGTGTTAAATGTCGCGGGCTGATCCATGACCACCGTTTGTCCGGTTTGAGTAAAGGAATTGCCGGTAAAATATACCGTATCTGCCAAATTCGGAATACAACCATTTGCATTGTTCTGACTGGGGAAAACGCCGTCGTCCACACCGAGGCTCCAATGCGTGGGGTCTGACCAATCTCCGGCATCGCCTACCCAATAAAATCTTTCCGACTGGCCGGTCGTGAAATAGATGTCCGTCATATCGTTGCTTCCGCCATCCACGCCGTTGGGTACTTGCAGCATGGAGTTGTCCGTAGTATCGCGGGTATAATTGATGCGGGTCAGGTTTCCGCCCGGAATAGTCAGCACACCACCGGTTTTATTGATAATCGTACTTCGATGGGTGGCCGCCGTACCGCTGATCAGCGTAATGACACTGCACGCTCCTGAACCTGCATTCAGGCTGCCGGTGATGGTATAGGAGTAATTGTTTCCCAGCGTGTAAGTCCTGAAAGGAGACAGTGTAAGATTTCCGACTGAAAACGAATAACTGCCTGTCAAATTGCCATTTACATTATCAAAAGTAAAATTATCAAATTTATTAGCGTAATTCGCCATTCTCAAATAAGCTGTGGAAATAATCGTGCTGTTGGGATATTCGTGAAACGTTACATTGTGAAAATTATATATTCCACCCTGAGTAAACAAATCAATTCGACCGCCGTTGGTTGCCGGATAAATATGAAATTCCGTACCGCTTATATTAACCTTCGCCGGATTCGTCAAGTAAATATTATTAATAAAATTAGCATTAGTTACTGTATATCGGCTGGTTACGATAGAATTGGAAATATTCAACAAGTAAGTCGAGGTACTTGTGCATTGCAGATAGGATAATCCGATGTTTAGTCCGGAAGCAGTCACCGTACCGGTTTGCATAATTAAAGCACCGGACGACAAGAAATCGCTTGTAAAAGTATAAGTTCCCAGATGGCGGAAAGTTACTGCACCTGTATAAACCGGATCAGGGCCGGAGTTGAGCGTAAAGCTATTCGATGCGCTTTTGTTGTTGACAAAATACAAGTCGGAAGCGATTTGATCGGCTCCCGAAAAATCGGCATTACCCCAAATACTCAATTGGCTGCCTGTCAATACACCGCCTTTAGCAGCTCCCGGCCAGTCCATTTCGCGGCAGGCGGAAGCAATCGGAATCGTTACCGTATCGGTCAGTGCCGGGTCGAAATGTACCACATCTACAGCCGTCGGCACACAACCGTTGCTTTGGTCGCGTGCCGGATTGATTGCCCACATGACGGGGTCGTTCCAGCTGCCTTTTCCGCTAATCCAATAATAATCGATTCCGGCTACCGGATTCCACGTTACATTGGTGCCGGAGTTTCCCATATTGTTGTTTTCGTCGGCGATAAATCCGTTGCCGGAAGCACTGAACGTACAACCTGAGTAATTGATGTGATGGGTTTCGATGGCTGTACCGACTGTTGCTTGCAGTGTAGCATTGAGAATGACACTGAACGCATTGCTGCAACTCGCAACCGGGTCGTTAATTGCATTGAAAGTCATTGTACCGTTGTTGCTTACAATCGTTGTCTGCTGGTTGATATTCAACGTACCGATTGCATAAGTACCGGCTCCGGCATTCACCTCAGGGGTATTGATATTCAACGTGCCTGCTGTTACTGTCCCCGTCAGCGTGATATTGCTGCGTCCAAGCGTATTGCTGTTTAATGTAAGCGACTGAAACGGAATATCGGCGGAAATCGTCATATACGGATTGCTGACAATCAGATTGCTATTGCTGATATTGAAAGTCGTATTTGTTCCTCGGAATTGAGTTGTAGCATAATAGCCGTTCCCACTACTACCATTATAATTTGAGGTGATAGTACAATTTGTCAAATTGATAGTGCGGGCTACAGTAGGAATGCTTGCTCCGCTTCCGAAAAGAACAGTTCCTACAGTTATATCTTTACCGTTAATCGAAAAATCTCCCTCAAAAATCCGTAAGCCGGCTTCGCTATCTGTAGTATTTAACCGGATATTATTGGTTGCCGTAATTCCGCCGCCGGGTTTATTTATGGCCAATATGATCGCATGTGTTACATTGTCGCCCAGAGCCAGCGTATTTTGCGTAGCGCCCAGCATGGTGATGGTTTTGTTTCCGGTAAAAGTCAGCTTTTCGCTGGTGTTGAGAATATCGCCATAGACACTCATAGTTGCATTGAGCGTATAAGCCACCGTAGCCGTACAGGTAATATTGTTTACCGAAATCGTCCCCGACGTAATGTTCCGGTTGATAGCATCGTTGCGGTCGAAAAACACATTATCGCCCTGCTGGGGATAACCGCCCAAGCCGCTGTCATTGATCCAGTTGCCTGCTGTTTGAAATTCGGTACTGGTTGCTCCCGTCCAATGGAAATCGGCGGCAAAAGTTGGGAAAACAAAAATGCCAAAGAAAAATACTAAAGCTAAAAGTCTAATTGTTCGCATACTTTTTTTGAGTTATGAGTTATGAATTATGAGTTATGAGTTGAAGAATTGAGAGTTGAGAATGACCCCACCCCAGCCCTTCCCTGAAGGGGAGGGAGTGGCAGTGCACAATTTTGCAAGGGCTTTGCTCCCCCTTTAGGGGGTTGGGGGGAAACAGGGGATTGCGGGTCAAGCCCGCAATCCCAGATTGTTGTCCGCCTTCGCAATGACGGAAGCCGGAAATCGGAAATCTTGCGTATTAAAAATAAATTTTGTATATTACGCGCATAAGAAAAAAGACGCGTTACAGGGCACATAACGCGTGAATTTTTGTTAAACCGCCAGGTGAGTAATGTGTGTGTGTAACAAATTTTTAGTAAATAAAACAAATATTTCTACATGTTTTACAACATAAAAATGTATTTTTTTAGAAATTGTTCGCATCACAAATTGTTACGAGTGCAAATTGCAGCAAAGAACGTGCCAAAAAGTTTAATTCATTTTCACCGGACTGATTTCGTATTCGTACTCATACGCATTGTCGAGCAAGCGGTAGGGTGGATGAGGCAAATATCCCCAGCTATTGTCGCCGCCCAAGCCGCGTTGCTTTAAATCCACATTTAGAAAAACCTCTTTGCGGGGCGTTACATCGCTCGGATGTGCATTTTTCTTGGTAACGCCGAAATCCAAATCACTCGCCGGATTGTGCGCCGCTTTGACGCTCAACGGCTGTGTGCCTGTGATTTTTATGCCCAAACCGTCTTTGTTTGTCAGCGTCAGCCAGCGGACGTCAGTTTTGTTTCCGTTTTCCTGCGGACGCATATAATCCACTTGCTGCCCGGCAACCGTGCTGTTGTAGATACCGATAAAACTTGAAGTATTTCGGTCGGCGTAGTTTTCCCAGGGGCCACGACCGTAATAAGTAAAATTGTCAAATTCGGCCGGAAGACGCATTTGCATACCGAAGCGAGGAATTTCGGGCAAATCTTTCCGCTCGGATTGATAAGCTACTTTTACATTGACTCTTCCGAGTGAAGTAATCGTATAAGTTGCTGTATATGAACTTGTAACGTCGTTTAAAATATAACCGGCAGTAAGTATGATATTGTTCTCGTTCTTTTTTATATCGAACGATTGAAGCGTTTGGTGCATGCCTGCCAGCTGCCAAATCGCACTGATTTCAGGCATACGGTTTCCGAAATCGTTATCGGTCGGCGCGCGCCAGAAATCGGGCTGCGGACCTGATTCGATCAGATTTTTACCTTTGTATTGGTATTTTTCCAGCCAACCGTTTTTCTTATTGAAAACGATTGTTATGTCGTTTATTTTCATAACCAACTGATTTTCATCCTCTTTCGTCAGTTCAATTTCGTTCGTGGGATAGGCTGTCGTACCGATTTCCGGCTCATTGCTGTAGGCGAATTGTTCGCGGGCAATTTCGTGTCCGGCCGGTATCATTTCGGTAGCGTTTTTCGTATAAGCAAAAACATTGATAAAATATTCGCCGCCTTCGTATTGATTGATTTCGGGCAACGCGAGTGTTACCTCTTTTTTCGTTCCGGCCGGCTGTTCGACCGAAAAAGTCCCCTCCGCTTTTTTATAACCATTTCGCAGCAATTCCCATTTGAAATCATAATTTTTTAAATCGGTATAATGAAACCGGTTTTCAATCGTAATGATTCCTTTTTCCAAGTCTTTGGCATGAAACAAAATATCCTGATACACTTTTTTCACTTCCTGCAATCCGGGGTGCGGTTTCCGGTCGGGTGTTACCAAACCGTTGGCGCAAAAATTCTGGTCGGTCGTGTATTGGTATCCGCCGAGATCTCCACCATACGCCCAATAATCGCGTCCGCTGTCGTCTTTGGCTTTCAACCCTTGATCGACCCAATCCCAGATAAATCCGCCCTGCATGTGGGGCGAAGTGGCAATAATATCGAAATATTCCTGAAAATTGCCGGTGCTGTTGCCCATCGCATGTGCGTATTCGCACATAATAAACGGACGGGTAACATCTGTCCGCGCTGCATAATTTTTCATGTGTTCCATACTCGGATACATCGGACAAATAATATCCGTATTCCGCTCTTCTTTGGCTAATTCGTATTGTACCGGACGGCTGTTGTCGCGCGCTTTTGCCCAATCATACATAGCGAAAAAGGCCGTTCCGTTGCTCGCTTCGTTTCCCAGCGACCAAATAATGACGGACGGGTGATTTTTATCGCGCTCTACCAAGCGGATTACGCGGTCGAGGTGAGCCGCTTGCCATTCCGGAAAATTAGCCACGTTTTCCGGCCCATAACCCAATCCGTGAGATTCTACATTGGCTTCGTCTACCAAATATAAGCCGTATTCGTCGCAAAGCTTATACCAAAGCGTACTTTGCGGGTAATGGCTGGTGCGGACGGCGTTGATGTTGTGCTGCTTCATCAGGGCAATATCGCGGCGCATCGTTTCTTCGGTTTGCACATGTCCGGTGTAGGGATTATGTTCGTGCAGATTGACGCCGCGCACCAAAATCGGCCGGCCATTGACCAATAGCTGGGCGTTTTTGATTTCTATTTTACGAAAGCCGATTTTGCAGGAAGTTGTTTCAATACTATTTCCTGCATGGTCTTTCAGGTTGATAATCAACGTATAAAGATTGGGCGTTTCATTACTCCAAAGCAGCGGGGTCGTTACTTTTTGGGAAAACCGGATGTCTGTTGTTCCGGAGGCGTTGCATGCAGCCTCTTTGCGTTGGGTGAAAACCGGTTTTCCGGTTTTATCCAGCAATTGGACTTCCGCCTGCACTTTTGGATTTTCCTTTGTATAATTTTTCAAGGTCAAATCCAGCGAGAAAAGGCCGTTTTTATAGGAAGCGTCCAAATCCGGTTTGGCGAAAAAATCCTGAATGCGGATTTGTCCGGTACAGTAGAGATAAATACTTCTGTCAAAGCCGGATAAACGCCAAAAATCCTGGTCTTCGAGATACGCACCGTCACTCCAGCGGTAGCCTTCAATCGCAATCGTATTTTTTCCCTGTTTCATATAAGCGGTAATATCAAATTCGGACGGACTTTTCGTTACCTCGCTGTAACCCGCAAATTCACCATTAATCCAGATATACATGGCCGTCAATCCGCTTTCAAAATGCAGATAAACGCGTCGGCCGTTCCAATTTTCGGGAAGGACGAAATCGCGCACATAACAGCCTACCGGATTATCACTGTGGTCGATATAAGGTGGATTTACCGGGTGAGGATAATTATAATTGGTATAAATCGGCACGCCGAAACCTTGCAGTTCCCAATTACCGGGTACTTGAATCGTATCCCAACGGCTGACGTCGTAGCCTTCCCGATAAAATCCTTCCGGTTTGTCGGCCGGCTTTTTGTGCCAATTGAATTTCCATGTACCGTTCAACGATTGATAATAAGGTGAAGCGGAATAATCCATTGTAGCCCTCGCCGGCTCTTTGTTGATACCGAAAATCTCGGGATTTTCCCATTCCGGCGTTTGGGCATTGAGGGCAGTAACTGCACAAATCGTCAGGCAAAGAATAAAATATAGCTTTTTCATTTGTATAAAAATTATAAGACAAAGATAAAGATTATTTTTTAGCACTCAAAATAATTCCAATTGTTCTACTTTCTGCTTTTCTTTTGTTTCATGATTATGCTGTTCCATTTTTGCTACATCAAAATTACAAACTAACGCCTCTACAACGGCTTTCCGATTCTCAATATTTGCGCCGTTGTGATAAAAATGGTCTTTGGTAATGATATTGAATTTGCTCCAGTATTTTTTTATCATTTCGTTTTCGCGCCAATCATTGTGGTGCCAAGTGGAAAGAATAAACTTTGCTTTCGTTTCGCTTAATAATTGAAATAAATTATTTTCGTCTTCTTCCGTCCAACCGTTGTAATAATCAACGTGTCGCCCAAAATACGGCGGATCGCAGTAGATTATGTCGTTTTCGGTTGCCAAAGGGATAATTTCAGTAAATGATTTGTTGTAAAATTGCCAATCCGGTTCAGGCTGTAAAATTTGAGAAACCGCAATTAACTGATTGACAATTTTTGTAATATACGCCTGTGCAAAACGGTCGGGTTTTTTACAAAATGGAATATTCCAATTTCCTTTGCCGCCAAAACGCATCATTCCGTTAAATCCTGATCGTGATAAAAAAATAAAATCAAAAGGTGAATATTCTCCGCTATTAAATCGCTTTCTAACAGCCAAATAATGTTCATAACCGTTATTATCGGCTTCGCTTAATAATTTTCCTTCTTGTTCCAAATACCGTTTCATTGCAGGTGCGGAAACCGTTTTGTTTTGCACCGATTTGTAAAAATTGATAATATGAGGATTTGTATCATTGAGAATTGCCTTTTTATAACGAGAATTGAAAGCCACAACTCCTGTGCCAACGAATGGCTCTATCCATCTGCCACTGACCTTTGGGGCAACGGCCATAATCCATGGCACAAGTTTAGTTTTGATTCCCTGACTTTTTATTGGCGGTACAATCACTTTCATATCAATACTTTTTTGTGATTTTATCCAATAAATCAGTTCTGCCTTTAAACTCTAAAAAATCACGCAAACTGGTAATTTTTATCGTTTTGCCATTTTTCAGCATTGTTGCAGAGCCGAAATTCATCCAATACTCGTCAAACCATTCTTCTCCAAGTTGTGAAAAAATACCGTTTTCGTTTTTCAAGTCTTCAAAATTGAGTGTACAGCCGATATTTGCCGTATTCCCTGATCCTTGTTTATCGCTTGCAATTTTCCATTTTTCAGCAGCGAAAAAGTCAAAATCCTTAATTACGGAAGTAATTGATTTTAAATGTTTAATGGTCGTAACTTCACGCTCGCCTATTTTTTTGATTTTTGTTTCGTATTCTTCCTGTAATTCTTCAACACGGTAAATTTCAGTTTCGGAGACATCATCATCTGCCCTTGTGTAAATAATGCCCAAACAAAAATGCCCTAAATATTGATTGTATGGAAACTGTATATTTTTTTGTTTGTCACGTTCTTTAAAATATGCGCCGTGACTGCCAAGCGTGAAACTTGAAATACCACTCTTTTTTCGGTAAGTAGTTTTCAAATCAACAGCAAATTTTATACTGTCGTCTTTTTTATTGACGAAAGTTAGGTCTGGATAATAATTTTGCTGTTCAGCAAGAATTATATTGTATCCGATTTCTTCTGCGAACTGAATAATCTGTGGAAAAATATGAATTTCAAGGATTTTCGACACGATTTTTGTGTCTGACGAAATCGTGTAAATGTTTTTATAAACATCAATAAAACCTTTAACTGACCACTCGCCTGTTTCTGTTGCCACATATTTGCGAAGTCTTTCCGCAAAAGCAACTAACGCTTTTTTAAAATCCAATTTATAATGTTCTATTTTCATAATATTTATATTTTCGTTCTGTAAAAGTCATGTCCTGACAAGTTCCAACAAAGATATGATTTTTCAGAAAAAGTGCTCACAAAAATAAGAAAAAATTCTTATCTGTGATGTAGATTCATTTTGTAATCGTGAAAATAATAATTCTTTGTTTTTTATAAAAATGTTTTTTGAGGATTGTACGGGAAATTTTCGTACCTTTGTGCCGACTTTAAAAGTAAATATGGAACAACTTAAACATGAATGCGGTATCGCGTTAGTCCGTCTGTTAAAACCCATTGAATATTATGTTGAAAAATATGGTACGTGGCAATACGGACTGAATAAATTGTATTTGATGATGGAAAAACAGCACAATCGCGGGCAGGAAGGCGCGGGAATCGGTTGTGTGAGTGCCAAAGCCAAACCCGGAACTGAATACGTGTCGCGTGAGCGGGCGATGGGCAGCGGAGCAATTAAAGAAGTTTTTCAAAATGCATATCAAGCGATTAAGCAGGCAAATCCCGGCACTCCCTACGAAAATATTCCCTTTTGCGGGGAAGTATATATGGGGCATTTGCGTTACAGCACGACCGGACGGTCGGGGTTGGCCTATATTCACCCATTTTTGCGCCGGAATAATTGGCGCGCACGAAGTTTGATGTTGTGCGGAAATTTCAACCTTACCAACGTCGATGAGTTATTTGAGGAACTGCTTGCACAGGGACAGCATCCGCGTCTCTATTCGGATACCTTAATGATTTTGGAACTGATGGGCAGCGATTTAGACCGTGAAGTGCAACGTTTGTACGATTTGTACAAGCCTGAATTTAAAGGCGGCGGTGAGGCTCTTAACCGGAAAATCGATGAAAATATCAATCTGGCAGATGTCTTACGGCGTACGTCGCAACTGTGGGACGGTGGATTTGTGATTTGCGGTGTAACCGGAAATACCGATATGTTTGCGTTCCGGGATCCGCAGGGGATTCGTCCCGCGTTTTATTATGCTGATGACGAAATAGTGGTAGTTGCTTCCGAACGTCCTGTAATACAAACCGTTATGAATGTAAGGGTGGAAGAGGTAAAAGAACTTCAACCCGGACAGGCGTTTATCGTGAAGCAAAACGGCCAAATCGTTCTGGAACAAATTCAGGAAGCGAGAAATGTCAAGCCTTGTTCATTCGAGCGGATTTATTTTTCGCGTGGCTCGGACAAAGATATTTATCAGGAACGTAAAATGTTGGGTAAATTGCTTTTAAATCCGATTTTGAAAGCGATCGACCACGATTTGGAACATACGGTTTTCTCTTTTATCCCGAATACGGCGGAAGTGGCTTTTTTCGGCATGATGGAAGGTTTTGAAAATTATCTGGAAAATCAGAAAAAACAACTGCTCAAAAATCGTCTGTACGAATTGACGGAAACGGAACTCGATCAAATACTTTCCATGAAAATCCGTCAGGAAAAGGTAGCGATTAAGGACATCAAGTTGCGTACGTTTATTGCCGAAGGCGACAGCCGCGACGAATTGGCGGCGCACGTCTATGATATTACTTACGGCTCAATCCGAGAAGATGTGGATAATCTGGTGGTTATTGACGACAGCATTGTTCGCGGGACAACGTTGCAACAGAGCATTATCAAGATTTTAGACCGGTTGAAACCGAAAAAAATCGTGATTGTTTCGTCTTCGCCCCAAATACGTTATCCCGACTGTTACGGTATTGATATGAATCGCATGGACGAGTTTGTGGCCTTTCGTGCAGCCATTGCATTATTGCAGGAACGAGGGATGCAACCGGTTATAGACGAAACCTACCGGAAGTGTAAGGCGCAGTTGGATTTGCCGAAGGAAGAAGTAATCAATTATGTGAAAGACATTTACCGTCCATTCACCGCCGAAGAGATTTCCAAGAAAACGGCTGAAATCCTGACACCCGAAGGTACGCACGCAGAAGTTGAAATCGTCTATCAATCGCTGGAAGGATTGCACGAGGCTTGTCCCGCGCACAAAGGCGACTGGTATTTTTCGGGCGATTACCCCACACCGGGCGGGAATAGAATCGTCAACCGGTCGTTTGTAAATTATTACGAGCGGACTACCGGCTGTTCATCAAGCGCAAACTAATCAAAATTACAATCAGCGTAACGCCCACATCGGCCGTAATCGCTAAAATCAGGTGACTGTATCCGAAAAAAGCCAGCAGGATAAAAATAATCTTGACGGCAATCGCCCCGAACGTGTTCCATCGAATTGTCCGGACAGTCTTTTTTGCCAATCGTACTAAAAACGGAAGCAACGATAACTTGTCGTTCATCAGGGCGATGTCGGCAATTTCAATCGCGGTGTCGCTTCCGGCAGCACCCATCGCAATGCCCACCGTCGCAGCAGCCAACGCAGGCGCGTCATTCACGCCGTCGCCCACCATGGCCACCGAGCCGTATTTTTGCTTCAACTCCTGAATATGAGCGACTTTGTCCTGCGGCAATAATCCGCCGAAAACTTTCCGAATGCCGACTTGTTCGGCCACGTAACGCGCTGCCTGCGGATTGTCGCCAGTAATCATTATGGTTTCGATACCTTCTTTTTGCAGTTCTTCAATTGCTTGCTGGCTGTCGGGCTTGATTTCGTCCGTCAAACCGAAAAGGCCTTTAATTTCGCGATTGCAACTGACTAACACGCTGGTTTTTCCTTGCGAAGCTAATTGTGCCGTCGTTTTTTTGATGTCGGAGCTGACTTCCTGGTGTTTTTCGATAAAATCGGGTTTTCCGACGAGCACCGTTTCGTTGTTGCAGACCAGACAGCGCGATTTTGCTCCTTCACCGACCACGCTTTCAAACGCGCAGATTTCGTGCGGTTGAATGCCTTCTTTCAATGAGGCTTCCACAATCGCTTGTGCCAGCGGGTGTTCCGAAAATAATTCTGTGCCTGCACCGCAACCCAACAATTCCTGCCGTTCATTGTCGTTCAGAGGAATGATGTCGGAAACAAGGGGTTTGCCGTAGGTAATTGTCCGCGTTTTGTCCAATCCGACGGCTTTGATGCCCGCCAGCAGTTCGAGAAATTTCCCGCCTTTAATCAACGCTCCTTTGGAACTTGCGTTGCCGATAGCGGCATAAATGGCCACCGGCGTAGAAATTACCAACGCGCAGGGACAGGCAATCACCAGTAAGCTAACTGCCTGATTTAACCAATGTTGAAAATCCTGATGTAGAAAAACGACCGGAATAAGTATCAACAGCAGTGCCGAAAGAATCACCACCGGCGTATAAATCGTTGCAAATTTTTCGATAAATTTTTGCGATTCGGACGGATTGTTTTGTGTTTGTTGCGTGAGTTCAATAATTTTGGAAAAAGTCGAATCCTTGTTTTCCTTTGTTACGCGGATTTCGATAAAACCGTTTTTGTTGAGTGTTCCCGCAAAAACCGGGTCACCTTTCATTTTGAAAGCCGGTATAGGCTCGCCGGTTATCGGCGATTCATCGACCGAAGTTTCGCCCGATTCCACTGTTCCGTCTAATGGAATTTGGTCGTGCGGTTTCACTTGAATAATTGTACCTGCACGAATTTCCTCTACCGGCACACTCGTTTCTGTTTCCTTCACGAAAGCGGTTTTCGGCGAATGGCTTACCAATTGGTCTAATGCCGACCGGCTGTTTTCGATGCCGATGTCTTCCAATTTCTCACCCAACACATACAGCACAATAACTACCGCTGCTTCGGGATATTCTTTGAGGTAAAAAGCTGCTACAACGGCAATTAACATCAACAATCCGATATTTCCGAAGTTGAATTTAATCAGGGATTTTATTCCATTTATCAAAACCTCATGTCCCACAATCAAGATAAATAATCCGTAAATAAACGGCGCGTAGGGTAGAGGTAGCTGTATTCCGGTGAGCGACAATATTTCGAGAACAATGGCAATCGCCACAGAAACAAGCAAATAACAAAATTTTTTATCGTGAAAAGGCAGTTTCATACATAAGTAAAAATTTGTTTCAAACGTACGATAAATTTTTGAAACTGCAAAATTCAAGATTATTTAACACAATTGTAACCAAAAAACTTTTTTTGTTTCAAAAGTTTTCATTTACTTTGCACCCGGTTTGGAAAAAGTAAATTTAAACATGGACTTAAAAGACAGAATCGTTCGGGAATCTTCGACGCTCTTTTTCAAAAAAGGCATTCGGAGTATGACGATGTCTGACATTGCCAATGAGTTAGGTGTCTCTAAACGAACGCTTTACGAAGTTTTTCGCGACAAAGAGGAATTGCTGGAAAATTGTATCAATTTTCACATGGCGAAAGCCGACCGCGAAGTTGAAAGGCTGGCCACGACTTCCGAAAATGTCATCGATACGTTTATGCGCATTTATGCGATACACCTTCAGGAAGTGCGCGATGTGAATAAATCGGTGATACACGATTTGCGGAAATATCACCCGAATATTTACCGGAAAATCGAATGCCGGCAACAAGAAGATGTTAGCATGTTTAACCCCTTGTTTAAGAAGGGAATAGCCGAAGGGCTGATTCGCGAGGATGTGAATTACGAAATCCTGCTCTACCTGTTGAAAGCGCAATTTCGGGTGTTGATGGACGACGAATCGATTCCGGTAAATAAATATTCGACAGGCGAATTTATTCAAACGATTATTTTGAACTTTGTGCGTGGAATTGCTACGCCTCTGGGCATGGAAAAAATCAACGCATTTCTGGGAAAATTGAAAAAAACGGAGGAAATATAAAATAAAACGCAGGCTGAATTGTCTGCATGAATTAAGAAATAATGAAATTAGATTAATAAAATTTTTATGAAAGTGAATTTAGGCAAAAAGAAAAGTATTTTATGGCTGGTGATGTTTTTTCCGTGGCTTTTGCATGCACAAGACAAGCCTGCGCCATTAACTGTAACATTGGAGGAAGCTATTGAAATTGCACTCAGTGAAAGCCCTACGATTAAAATTGCGGATCAAGAAATTAAACGGGTGGATTATTCCAAAAAATCGGCATGGCAAGGCTTGTTGCCCACATTAGATGGTACGGGGCAATATGCCAAGTATTTAGTCCCGGGTACCATGTCCTTGGCAGGTATGAAAATAGATATGCCTACAGATTGGAATATTTCGCTTGGATTACAGGCTGCCTTGCCTCTGATAGCCCCCGGCTTGTGGAAGTCCATTCAACTCTCTGAGTTAGACTTGCAAATGACAGTCGAACAAGCACGTTCCTCCAAGATAAACTTGCGCAACCAAATAAGTATCGCTTATTACAACATTCTTTTGGCCCAGAGTTTATACAAAGTGCTGCAAGACGGTTATGCTCTTGCCGAAGAAAACTACAAGCAAGCCAAAAAACGCTTCGAAACAGGAGTAGCTGCCGAATACGATTATCTTTCGGCAGAGGTTTCCATGACCAATCTACAACCTCAAATAGTGCAAGTGGAACATGGTATTGCCCAAGCAAAACTTTTATTGAAGGTATTGATGGGTGTAGAGGTGTCGCAAACGGTAAACACTAAAGGCACGCTGGCGGATTATGAAAGTCAAGCTGTCTTATTGAATGCTAAAAGAGACATTGATTTATCGAATAACACCGATTTAAAACAATTGGAGATCGGACAACTGCAAGTCGCTAAAGCAAAAGAAGCATTAACCACTCAATTTATGCCTACTTTGGCCGCTTTCGGACAATACACTTATGCCGGTCAAGGAAATAAAGCCATGAACAGCCCTCTCTTTGGTGACAGACCGGCCAGTAAGGATTGGTTTGGACAGGGTTTGATTGTAGGATTGCAATTGAGTGTGCCTATCTTCCATGCAAGCAATTTTACCAAGTTAAAACAAAATAAAATACAAGCTAACGAACTGAAATTGCAACAAGAATTGTTGGAAAATACGCTCAATTTGCAGGCTCGTACCGCTCTTGATAATATGGAGAAAGCTTCCAAGCAAGTGGAAGTAACTAAAAAAGCCTGCATGCTTGCTCAAAAAGCCTATGACATTTCGGCTAAACGCTATGAAACGGGCGTAAGTGTCATGATTGAATTGCAACAAGCCTCGGTAGCTGTAACTCAAGCGGGTCTGTCGCACGAACAAGCAATCGCTGATTATTTAATAGCACAAGCTGATTACGAAAAAATTATAGGACAACAATAAATCACAAATGAATATGAAAGCAAAAAGATTATTTAAATTATTACCCTTTTTAGGGTTGGGAATGTTGATTTCCTGCGGAGAGAAGAAACAGGAAACAACCGCCGAAGAGGCAAATGTGAAAGTAAAAACCGTGATAGCTCAAATACAAAACGTAGATGAGACTTCTACCTACACGGCTACCGTAAAAGCCGAAGTGGTTAATCAGATTACTCCTGCTTTGGCCGGTGCCCGTATAGATAAAATACTCGTAGAGATAGGCGACAGAGTGAGCAAAGGGCAACTTTTAGTACAGATAGACCCCTCTACTATCACCCAGCAGAAAATTCAATTAAAGGCACTCACGGACGATTATGCTCGTTATAGTGAATTATTAAAAGTGGGTGGTATCTCGCAACAAACAGTGGATGCCGTAAAGACGCAAATTGATATATTGACTACGGCTATCAAGACTTTGGAAGACAATACAACGCTAAAAAGCCCTGTTGACGGATATATCACTGCTCGTAATTATGATAATGGCGATTTGTTTGCTCAGAAACCTATTTTGACGGTAGAGCAACTCAACCCGGTAAAGGCGGTTATCAATGTGTCGGAAGCTTATTTCGCAAGAGTGAAAAGAGGCATGCCGGTAGATATAACGCTGGATGTCTATGGCGACGAAGTTTTTACCGGCAAAGTAAATCTTGTATATCCTACGATTGATGCTGCGACCCATACTTTCGGGGTAGAAATAGCGATTAACAACGCTAACTTGCGGGTACGTCCGGGTATGTATGCGCGCGTAACGTTGAATTTCGGAGAAAAACAAAGTATTGTCGTTCCGGATGTGGCTGTTCAAAAACAAGCAGGGGCAAACGATAAATATGTATTCACCGTCAGCGACGGCAAAGCGCATTTCCAAAAAGTGGAACTGGGACAACGTCTCGACACCCAATACGAAATTCTTTCCGGTATCACCCCCGGTCAGGAAGTCGTAACTGCCGGTCAGACCCGTCTCATCGAAGGCACACCCGTTGAAATAATTACGAATTAAAAATTACGAATTACGATTGTTATTGTAACATTCGTAATTTTTAATTGATTCGTAATTCGTAATTTTTAATTTTTAATTGAAATAATATGAGTTTATATTCATCAGCAGTAAAAAAACCGGTTACCACGGCGCTTATATTTGTGGGGGTCGCCCTTTTCGGGTTGTTCTCTTTGACGAAGTTGCCTGTGGATTTATTTCCGAATATTGAGACTAACAGTCTAACGGTCATCACGGCTTATGCCGGTGCCAGCGCGTCGGATATTGAGACGAACGTAACCCGTCCCATGGAAAATATTTTGAACTCGGCAGAAAATCTGAAAAAGATTACTTCCCAGTCGAAAGATAATATGTCGCTCGTTACCTTGGAATTTAACTACGGGACGAACATTGATCTCGCCACCAACGATGTGCGCGATAAGATTGAAATGGTGCGTAGTTCGCTTCCGGACGATGTATCCAACCCGATTATTTTCAAATTCAGTACAGACATGATGCCGGTGGTCATCTATACGGCTACGGCTACGGAAAGTGTGAATGGACTGTACAAGATTTTGGACGATAAAATTGCCAATCCACTCAACCGGGTGGAAGGCGTGGGTGCTGTTTCTATTTCCGGTGCGCCGAAACGGCAAGTACAAGTCAATGTGTCGCCCGAAAAGTTGGAAGCCTACAATCTCACCGTTGAGAAAATCGCCAACGTGATTAATATGGAAAACTTGAATATTCCTGCCGGTAGTTTCGATGTGGGTACCAACACCTACTCGCTCCGTATGGAAGGCGAGATGAAACGCAGTGAAGATTTGCTATACTTGGTGGTAGGCAGTCAAAACGGGAGAAATATTTATTTGAAAGACGTGGCAACCGTGGCCGATACCTTGCAAAGCCGTATTCAGGAAGCTTATACCAACGGAGTACAAGGAGCTATGATCATCGTACAAAAGCAATCGGGAGCCAATACGGTGGCGATTGCCAACAAGGTCAATAAGATTATGCCCGAATTGCAAAAAACATTGCCGACCGATGTTACCCTGACGATGATGATGGATACTTCCGACTTTATCAAGGAATCCATCAGTTCATTGGCTGAAACCATTATTCTCGCCATTGTCTTTGTGGTGTTGATTGTTATGTTCTTCTTGGGACGTTGGCGGGCGACTGCGATTGTGGTGCTGGCGATTCCCGTTTCTTTAGTGGCGTCGTTCATTTATTTGATGGCGAAAACCGGTAGTTTGAACATTATTTCACTTTCTTCTTTGACCATTGCCATTGGCTTGGTGGTGGATGATACGATTGTGGTGTTGGAAAATATCACCAAGCACATCGAAAGGGGAGCTACGCCGAAGCAGGCGGCTGTTCATGGCACCAATGAAGTGGGGGTAGCGGTGATTGCCTCTACATTGACCATCATTGCGGTGTTTTTCCCGATGACCATGGCTACCGGTTTTGCCGGAGTGATGTTTGGCGAATTGGGATGGATGGTTACGATTATGATTACCGTATCTCTGATTGCGGCTTTGTCGCTGACGCCGATGCTTTGCTCCCAATTGTTGCGATTAACCAATACGCAAGGTAAATTGTTTGATAAACTGTATGCACCGATTGGTCGCGCTTTAGATCGATTGGATGAATGGTACAGAAAGGTAGTAAATGCTTGCGTGCGCAACCGTTGGAGAACGTTAACCATCGCATTTGCCACCGTTCTTTTTATTATGGTTCCGGCATGTAATCTCGTTAAAATGGACTTTATGCCCGCTACGGACAACAATATGATTACGGCTACGGTCTATTTGCCAACGGGAACACGTATGGAAGTGGCTCGTGAAACGGCGCTAAAAATTGACCGGATAGTGAAAGAAAAATATCCGGAAATCAAAACACGCAGTTTCACGGTCGGTCAAGCCGATGAAAATAACTCATTTGCTTCGATGCAGACCAACGGAACGAACTTGATTTCCTTCCGTTTCCGCGCGATTGACGCAGATACCCGTAAACGGAGTATTTATGAGATGGGTGAAGGTATGCGTGAAGACTTGTCCAATATGCCCGAACTTTACAAATACATTGTTGTCCCGGGTGGTAGCGGCGGTATGATGGGCTCCGGAGCCAGCACGGTTGATGTAGAAATCTACGGTTACGATTTGGCATTGACCGATAAGATTGCACAAGAATTTAAAGTGCGATTAGCCGAAGTGAAAGGCTTGAAAGACTTGAATATCTCGCGTCAGGACTATCGCACGGAGTATCAGATGGATTTCGACCGTGAAAAATTGGCGGAAAACGGACTCAATTCGGCAACAGTTGCTACTTATGTCCGCAACCGCATCAATGGTTCTTTCACCACTAAATTCAGGGAAGAGGGCGATGAATACGATCTTGTGGTACGCTATGCAGAAAACCACCGTCAGTCGCTCGAAGACATCCAAAATATCACGGTTTACAATGCAATGAATACGCCGATTCGCCTTCGGGAATTGGGAACGGTGGTCGAAAAATCAACCCTGCCGCAAATTGACCGGCAAAACCGCCAACGTGTCAACAAGGTGCAAGGCTCTATCTACAAAGCCGCTTTGAGCGAAGTAGTGGCAGGCGCTGAAAAAGTCATTGATGAAATGCGCAAAGACGGCACTATCCCGCCGGAAATCGGTATCAGTATCGGCGGATCAACCGTCGACCAACAGGAATCGAACGCTGCATTGGGACTCTTAATGGTTCTCTGCGTGCTCCTCGTGTATATCGTGATGGCGGCGCAGTTCGAATCGCTGAGTTATCCGTTTATCATTGTTCTTTCGCTCATTTTCGGTATGGCAGGGGTTTACTTGGGCTTGATGGTCTGCGGACAATCCTTAAGTTTGATGGGTATGGTTGGTATTGTAATGTTGATTGGTATCGTGGTGAAAAACGGTATTGTGTTTATCGACTACGCCAACCTGAATCGAGAGCGGGGCATGTCGGTGGATAAAGCCATTGTTGATGCCGGCCGTTCACGTTTGCGTCCCATTCTGATGACCACCTGTACGACAGTATTGGGGATGATTCCGATGGCTATTCCACGGGGAGCCGGTTCTGCCATGTGGCAACCGTTGGGAATCGCCGTGGTATTCGGACTGTCCTTTTCAACCATTTTAACGTTGATTTACGTTCCGGCGCTTTACTCCATCTTCGGTAGCAACGGTATCCGTCGCTCGCGCAAAAAATATGCAAAATCTTTAAATAAATAAAAGAAATGAAAGCAGTATTTATACCATACAATCAGGCATTCAAGGATGAGCTGATAACGATATTAGACCGCATGAGCATTCGGGGTTTCACCATGTGGGACGAAGTGCAAGGGCGTGGCAGCGAAAAGGGCGATCCGCACTACGGCGACCATGCCTGGCCTACGATGAACTCCGCCATTCTGACGGTCGTTCCCGATGAAAAAGTAGAAACCCTTCTCCAACGAGTTCATGAACTCGACAAAGGGTTCGAGTTGCAGGGCATTCATGCCTGCGTTTGGAATGTAGAAAAAATGGTTTGAAAAACGGTTCAATAAATTTGATAGTCCAACCGGCCGGTGCATTACATCGGCCGGTTTGCTTAATAAAATAGAAATGGACATGAAAAAAATCGGATTGCTTTCGGATACGCACGCTTATTGGGACGAGAAATTCCGGCAGTATTTCGCCGGCTGCGACGAAATCTGGCACGCGGGAGATATAGGTAATATGACGATACTCAATCAGTTGGAGACCATTGCGCCGGTGCGGGCGGTGTATGGAAATGTCGATGATCATCATCTGCGTACGATTTGTCCGAAAATTCTCCGTTTCCGAATAGAAGAAATCGAAGTGTTATTGACCCACATCGGCGGTTATCCCGGACGATATGCGCCCGAAATCCGGCAGGAAATTTACGCCAATCCGCCCAAATTGTTTGTCTGCGGACATTCGCATATCCTGAAAGTCATGTACGACAAATCGCTTCAAATGCTTTGCGTCAATCCGGGAGCAGCCGGAAAATATGGTTTCCACCAAGTCCGCACGCTCATGCGTTTCGTTATCGACGGAAACGACATCAAAAATCTGGAAGTGATTGAATTGGCGGAAGAATGAAATAGAAGTCTATTTATTTGGTAAAATGAAATAAAAGTAGTTACTTTGCACTCTCAAAAATAAAAAGGTTCCTTGGCCGAGTGGTTAGGTAGCGGTCTGCAAAACCGTCGACAGCAGTTCGAATCTGCTAGGAACCTCCCTGAATCCCTGTAATTGACTGATTTTTCAGTAGTTAATTGCAGGGATTTTTCTGTTTTCTATATTTAATCTAATTTATGTATAATATTATGAAGCTAATTCGTGTTAAATCAAAGCAATATGATTTTATTTTAAAAATATTCAAACAAAAAGAAATAAAAACTTGCATAATAAAAATAAAATGCTTTTCTTTGCACCGTGAAATAACAAAAAGTGAATTAAATAAGTATTTAGTAATTTAAAAAGGCAAAAAGATGAAAAGGTTAGGTTTAGTTTTATGTGTGTTAGTTAGTGTGTGTGTATCGAACGTGAAGGCGCAAGAATTTTCGGTTGGCGCAGATTTCGTGAGTTCGTATGTGTGGCGTGGCATTTATCAAGGCGGGGGCGCAAGCGTTCAGCCGAATGCCGCGCTTGCTGTGGGTGGTTTTTCAATCGGTGCGTGGGGAAGCACCAATCTTGGTGGTGGAAACAAGGAAGTGGATTTTACGCTCGGTTATGAAGTCGCCGGACTTTCGTTAGCCGTTACGGATTATTGGTGGGCAGGTGAAGAAGCATACAAATATTTTGCGTATGATAAGGACAAAACGGAACACCTTTATGAGGTTACGTTCGGCTACACTTTGCCGGTTGAAAAATTTCCTTTGAGTTTGAAATGGAATACATTTTTTGCAGGCTCGGATTTCTTTTCACTGAAAGAAGACGGCACCGCCGACAGGTCGTATTCTACCTATATCGAAGCAGCTTATCCGTTTTCCATTAAGGACGTAAACTTGGAAGCGGCTCTCGGTTTCACGCCCTGGGAAGGACTTTACGCCTCCAAATTTTCCGTAGTCAATATCCATTTGAAAGCATCGAAGGAAATAAAAATTACAGAAAATTTTTCATTACCGGTGTTTGGTCAGATTATTGTTAATCCGCATTCGGAAGATATATTTTTCGTATTCGGAGTGAGTTTGTAAGAAATAAAATGAAAGATATTTTTTGATTTTGCAAACAAATCATTATCTTTGCAGGCAATTTATAAACGCTTTATTTTAATAAATAAAAAACAACAAGACAATGTCAAACTTAAGATTTAAAGCAGTTGAAGAAGCTTTTAAGAAAAAAGCCGTACAGGTGTCCGCACCCGATCAACTTACTTCCGCGTATTACGGAAAAAATGTTTTTAACAAGAAACAAATGACAAAGTATCTTTCCAAAGAAACAATGAAAGTGCTTACCGCTGTCATTGAAAAGGGAGAAACTTTAGACCGCGAATTAGCCAACCACGTGGCCGCCGGCATGAAAATGTGGGCCATTGAAAATGGCGCGACGCATTATACGCACTGGTTTCAACCTTTAACGGAAGGTACGGCCGAAAAACATGACTCCTTTATTGAATATGCCAGCATTCCAGGCAGTCCGGTGATTGAAGAATTTTCGGGCAAGCTGTTGGCACAACAAGAGCCGGACGCTTCTTCATTTCCCAGTGGTGGTATCCGCAACACATTCGAGGCGCGCGGATATACGGCTTGGGATCCGTCTTCGCCTGCTTTTATCGTAGATGACACGCTTTGTATTCCGACCGTGTTTATTTCCTATACCGGCGAAGCGTTGGATTATAAAACACCGTTGTTGAAATCGTTGAATGCGGTGGATAAAGCGGCTACCGAAGTTTGCCAATATTTTGATCCTTCGGTGAAAAAGGTATTTTCATATTTGGGTTGGGAACAGGAATATTTTTTGATTGACGAAGGTTTGTATGCCACTCGTCCCGACTTGGTTTTGACCGGACGTACCCTGATGGGACACGAATCGGCGAAAAATCAGCAGTTGGAAGACCATTATTTCGGCTCTGTTCCTACGCGCGTACAAGCGTATATGAAAGACATTGAGTTTGAAGGATATAAATATGGTATCCCTTTGAAAACGCGCCATAACGAAGTTGCACCCAACCAGTTTGAGTTAGCCCCGATTTTCGGTGAAACCAATCTGGCAGTCGATCAAAACTTGCTGGTGATGTCGATTATGAAAAAAGTAGCTCGCCGTCACGGTTTCCGTCTGCTGTTGCACGAAAAGCCGTTTGCAGGCATTAACGGCTCAGGCAAGCACAATAACTGGTCGCTGGGTACGGATACCGGTGTAGGTCTTTTGACGCCGGGCAAAACGCCGGAAGAAAATTTGCAATTTATCACGTTCGTGGTTAATATTTTGTTGGCGGTATATAAAAACAATGCGTTGCTGAAAGCATCAATTATGACGGCGCAAAATGCTCACCGTTTGGGTGCGAACGAAGCACCGCCCGCCATTATTTCCGTATTTTTGGGTACGCAGATTTCGACCGTATTGGATAAATTGGAAGCCAGCACGAGCGAACAAGCCATCATTATGGATCCGAAACAAGGCATGAAATTGGGTATTGCCAAAATTCCCGAAGTGCTTTTAGACAACACCGACCGCAACCGTACTTCGCCGTTTGCTTTCACCGGTAACCGGTTTGAATTCCGTGCTGTCGGCTCGTCGGCCAATTGCTCGTCGGCCATGCTGACACTGAATTCTATCGTAGCAGCGCAATTAATCGAGTTCAAGAAAGCGGTCGATGCCAAAATTGCCAAAGGCGAATCGAAAGAAAAAGCGATTTTCAACGTATTAAAAGAATATATTAAGGAATCGAAACCCATTCGTTTCGACGGCAACGGCTACAGCGACGAATGGAAGAAAGAAGCGGAAAAACGCGGTCTGGACTGCGAAACAAGCGTTCCGGTGATTTTCGATGTTTACACGAATCCCGAATCCATTAAGTTGTTTGAAAGTGTCGGCGTATTCTCCGAACGGGAATTGCATGCACGCAACGAGGTGAAATGGGAGACTTATACGAAGAAAATCCAGATTGAAGCGCGTGTGTTGGGCGACTTGGTGATGAATCACATCATTCCGATTGCCATCAAATATCAATCGGAACTGTTGGATAACGTATATAAGATGTACCAAGTGTATGATAAGGAGCAAGCGGCGAAATTATCCGCTTACGATACGTCGATTATCGAAGAAATTTCGGAACGGATTTCGGTTATCAAATCCAAAACCGAAGCGATGGTCGAAGCGCGCAAAGTGGCCAATAAAATTGAGGAGGAACGTGCAAAAGCCATCGAATATCACGATAAAGTGCAACCCTATTTCGATGAAATCCGCTATCATGTGGATAAATTGGAATTGATTGTCGATGACGAATTATGGACGCTTCCGAAATACCGCGAACTGCTTTTTGTAAGATAAGAAGCGAAAATTTTCGTTTTATGCAAGGTGGTCGGGAGATTTTTCTTCCGGCCATTTTTTATAACGATTTTTTGGCACGCTCTTTGCTATATCCTCTTTCCATAACATTTGGTGATGCGAACAATTCTTAAAAATACTGTGATTTATGTTGTAAAACATGTAGAAATATTTGTTTTATTTACTAAAAATTTGTTACACACACACACACACATTACTCACCCGGCGGTTTAACATAAATTCACACGCCACACGGCCTGTAACGCGTCTTTTTTCTCACGCGCGTAATATACAAAATTTATTTTTAATACGCAATAATCCCGAAGGCGTTTTCACCCCCCAACCCCCTAA
>BNTW01000007.1 GCA_025996895.1 Bacteroidia bacterium
TGATAATCGTAACTGCAGCCATTACCGTACGACAGCGGATAGAAACCTGCAATCAACGGCTGGGTATAATGCAGCAGCGTTGTCGGGTTTTCGTGTCCCAGCACCCACAAGCGGTTGCCGGTTAGATAGTAGTAATACATTGTATTGTGTTCCGCACCAATCAACAGGCTGCCGCCGGCAAGGTTTTGCTGCAGGATTGTATCCAAGCCCATAATGTAAAACGAATCTTTAATCAGTTCGGGTGAAGAATAGGACAGGGTATATTCTTCATTGACGGCCTCCTGCTGTCCGAAGTCCCACAAAACATTTGCACCGGAACGGCCGGGATCTTTATAATCAACCTGCTGCTTGATAATTTCCTCGCCTGAACGGGGAAGGGTTAATGCGCTCTCCAAAATATGCTGGGCGGATACCAATGCGGGAATGCACCACTGCAATAATAAATATAATTTCTTTATTGTTTTCATTTTGTTTATTTTTTGTTTTTAATTCTCCACTCTCAATTCTCAATTCTTATAATGGTATTCGTAGTTTTCAACCTTCTTGCCGTTCTCATCCTTGATAGTTTGCAGACGGCCGAAAGCGTCGTACTCATAATAAGTTGTAACGCCTGCTGGTGAAGTTACCTCGACAATGCCTATCAACGGCGAATACTTGTAGGTCGTGATATGGGCATTGGCAAGCATACTTACTGTCCGCAACTGATCCAATTTTGCCTTATCCGGATCGGCATCGGTCGATAAAGCGATTATCGAAGTCAAACCTACCGTAGCCAATGCTGCATTCACCGTAGTATAATCCGAGTTTCGGATTTCGGCTACCGGATACAGTCCTTTGTAACTCCACAAATAGATAATATTGCCGGTATTATCCTTATTGATAGTGTTGGGGTTGCCGAAAGTATCGTATTTGTCGAAAGTAATCCGTGTTTCAATCGCATTGTTTCCTGTCTGCACCTGAAACGACGACGGCGTGAAAACATTGGTATAAGGCTGCGAATAATTGGTTTTTTGCTTAGTGATACTGCCGTTATGATCTATTGTTGTTTCGATGACAGGCGTAATGATATTTTTGGAAATCATTTGAGAATAAGGTGTTGTCTGCGGAAAATCCGTAACATATTTATATGTTTCCGTCAAATCCTTTGAGGCACTGTCTTTTGTTTTTTTCGACAAAGGCATACCATAAGCGTTATACTCATAATTGGTCGTTTTTTGTATAGGCGGAATAACACCCTGCCTATAATCTTCTTCATATTCCTGTTTTATTAATACTTTTCCTTGAATGATGGGATAGAAATACAAAGTTACCTTGTCTTCTATCGTTGGTGGTGGGTTCAAATAATTATATCTAATGTCATCAGAATAAGGAGATTTCATCGTTTTAATACCCCAATATACTTTTTGATTCAAGATGGAATAAGTATAACTATTTAATTTGAGTAATTTTTGATTTTTATCGTAAATTTTCAACGATGATAATGTACCGTTTTTAATATTAGATGTTGTCGGTATTCTTGGCGGCAATAATATCATAGGCATACCCATGTTATCTTGTTCCATCTTGAATACATATTCTATTTTACCTATTTCCCCAGATGAATTTATTTCCACCACATTTCTATAGCCTACCAAGCTGCCATTGGCGGCAAATGAGTATGGAAAAGTAGGATTAGTATTTAAAGATGTTTTTGTTCCCAAGTGGTACTCATATTGATCCATACTAAGTTGACGCCAATATTCTGCTTCTGTTCTACTAAGAAAAACAAGTGGAGTTGCTAACACTCCATTTGCGTATTGATAATTTTTTTCAATACTTTTATTTGTAATTGGGTCTATTTGGGTAACTTTTTTTACCCTTAATCCACCCACATAATCAGTTGACGCATTTAGAGAATCGTACATAACTGTAATTTGTGTCATTGTTCCGCCTAAACTTCCATATTGGGCATAGCCGTTTGGAAAACTTGCAGTCAGACGATATTTGCCGGAACTGAATGTTTGATTGGTCATACTGCCGGAATACATATAATTATTACTGCTTGTCATCTTATCGGTGCCCCAAAAATATTGCACATTGAAAAAAATCCACTTGTTTCTTGATGCATCCCATTTGTCGATTATAGCGTACCATCCGTCAATATCCCCATATTCACTTCCAACTGTAGCAGGTATAGTCCCACCAATATTCACGGATCCGTTGTTACGCCATAACATTACTGAAATATCTACATTTTTCTGTTCATTAAAGGTGAAGATTGTTCTTCCAAAACCATTACCATAATCCTGTGCAGTATAATATTTTCGTTCTATACTACTATTATAACTGTTTGAAGTATTTCCATTAGACTCAAATTCAAATGTCGTTTTTCCGCCGGTAGGATAAATTATTTCGGTCAAGGTAGCTGCCTTTGCACGAGAAGGAACCACATTTCTGTTAGCTTTTGTATAGTTGCTGCCTTTCCCTTGTCCAAATCCAATCGGTAAATTCATAGTCGATGAATATAGTTCATAACTTGGCAACAACGAAATATTGTCATATCCGTTATAATATCCCCAAAAGTCTTGTGCAAAGGAAGTTTTGGCAGGTAAAGATGTTCCGTTATAAGAAAAATCATAGGATTCGGATTGAGATTCGTTTATATTGTCTTCGGAAAAAGCAGTCAATTTCAATCGTTTTTTCAAGTAGTTTGCGGGATAATTGATATTTGCCGATAAACCAACATTATTAGCAGTAGTAACGTCGTATCCGTAAGATGGCATAGCACCTTCAAAATAATTGTACGAGAAATGAAATATTTTTACTTTTTTTCCTGAAAGATCTTTTACATAGATTTTATCTAACTTAAGACCGTATGTATCCAAACGTGGACTTTTAACAAATTCAACACTACCGTTAGGAAATTCAATTTTTTCCAAAAATAATGTGTTTGTAAAAGAATATGCTCGTATTCTGACATTGTCTATCATATCGCCTGATTGAGGAATATTATCAATATATTGTGAAACATAATATGCCTCTTCAAATAATGAGGGTATGGATGGATAGTATCCTGCCTGTTTGTAAGAAGGGTTACTGCCTGGGGAATAATCAGGGAAAGATGACGCCCAATTATTTTCATTCATTAGTTGCTTGAATGTTTTGTAGTAAAATTTTACCTGTTCGCCATTGGGCGCAATTATTTCGCTTAAATAATAAGCAGCCGTATTCATTCGCATATTATTGTGTTCAGGACTTGAAACACCCGTTAACGAAAAACTGGCTTCTATATCCTTAAATTTATAGGTAATGCCCTCGGGAGTAGTAGCAATAATACTGTCAGCCGTATGTACGTTCCCTACATATTGATTGAACTTCACATTGTTACAAGATAAGTCTATTGATTGATTTGTCCAATTTATAAATTTACCATGATAATCGCCAATATTGTATATATACAAATCAGGCTCCCCATCAACATCGTGGTCTTGAAGATATGGATACCCTGACGAATAACCCAATTCGACTCTTCGATACACTGATTCTCCATTTAACTTGGGAATTAAATAGTTATCAAACGTTTTGGAAAATATTCCTAAAATACTATATTCATCATAATTTTCATTTTTCACTTGTTCCGTATAAGGATATAATTGTCCGTAAATCCTGTAATGTGGAAATACGAGATCGTCCAATCCGTTTATCTGATGGCTAATCACTCCGCCGGCATCCAATGCCCAGCCTAAACCGACCCAACTGGCTTCTTCATTCACCCGAATACCACCGGTGTGATATTTGAGCCTTATCGGAACGGTTACGTTTTTCAATTTGATTTCATACAGGGGAAAAGATACATCTACTTGTCCGGTGAAATGATTGACAGGAAACTCCACAAACTTGTTTAATGCCGCCACATTCGGGCTGGAAATAGGAATCGAAGCACGCTGATTCACTGCTTCGGTCGCACTTTGTGCATATATACCTAAAACAGTACACAGCAGACTAACGAATAATAATGTTTTTCTCATGATAATTACATTTAAATTATTTTTACTATATACAACAATTGTCCTGCCAAATTGTTTTCGATACACACATAAAAAAAACGCGGACAAAATTCTTTTTATCTGTGTTTCGAGGCTCTCTACACCTAATGCTCAAATAAACGAATAAAGCCCGCACCTGAACGGTACGAGCGTCTTCGCTTTATTCTTGAGCATTTCATAATGTAGAGAGCATCGAAACACAAGATAAAAAGCTAAACGCTTTTTCCAAAATGTCTTATAATGTGCGTATCAGCACGCTTCCTTGTCCATAGGCATGAAAATTTTAATAGTTTTTTGCAAATATAGAATTATTAATTGATTCAACCAATTGATTTCAAGAGATTTTCCACTAAACTGCTCGCGCCAATCCGAAAATATTCCGGTGAAAGCCAGTCATTTCCTAACACTTCTTTTACAATCGTGTAATATTGCACCGCTTCTTGAGTCGTACGAACTCCACCGGAAACTTTAATTCCGATTTTACGTTTGTGCAATTGATAATATTCTTTGATGGTTTCGCACATCACATAGACCGCTTCGGGAGTTGCACCGGGATACACTTTTCCGGTCGATGTTTTGAGAAAATCCGCGCCCGAATATATCGAATAAATGGCCGCTTTTTTAATATTTTGAGGCGTTTTCAATAATCCGGTTTCCAAGATTACTTTCAATTTGGCACCGCGGCAAGCATGCTTGATTTCACCGATTTCTTCGCAGATTTCTTCGATTTCATCGGCAAAAAACGCCCCACAATTAAAAACAATATCAATTTCATCGGCACCCAAAGCAACGGCCAAAGACACTTCCGCAATCTTCACCTCAATAAATGTCTGGGAAGAAGGAAATCCGCCGGCCACCGAAGCGATTTTCACACCGGCCGTCAAAGCCTCTTTCACTGTTTCAACAAAATCAGGATAAACGCAAATAGCCGCCACATTGTCCATGTCCGAGCGCGAACCGTCGAAATCATTGACTTTTTCAACAAATTTCCAAATGCTTTCCTTGCTATCTTCCGTTCCCAACGAAGTCAAATCAATACACGAATAAATAAACTTCAACACATCAGGCGTATTATTTTCCCCGTATTTCCCGATGAATTCGGCTGTTTTTCGTCTTACTTCTTCTTCTTTCAAATTCAAATTGAATTTACGCAATATCTCTTCCTGCTTGCTCATGATTATTTTAGTTTTTCATTATTTTTATGTCTGTCCTTATCTCTCTCTGTTTTTTTCTGTATATTTTTTTCAAACGCTTCGGTCAAATCCACACCGGTCTGATTGGCCAAGCAAATCAACACCCATAAAATATCCGCCATTTCATCGGCTAAATCCTTATTCAAATCCGCTTCTTTGAATGATTGGTCGCCATACGTTCGCGCCATAATCCGCGCCAACTCTCCAACTTCTTCCGTCAAGATAGCCAAATTGGTCAATTCGGAAAAATAACGCACACCATACGTCTTAATCCATTCATCTACAAGCATTTGTGCTTCTTTTATTGTCCTGTTTCCCACTTATTCTTTCGTTTTTGAATCAATAATAATCGTTACCGGCCCATCGTTCAGCAATTCCACCTGCATATCCGCGCCAAATTCTCCGGTTTGTACCGGTTTATCCAATATTTCCGACATATCCGCACAAAACCTTTCATACAGTGGAACGGCGATTTCCGGATTGGCTGCTTTCATATACGACGGACGATTTCCTTTTTTCGTCGAAGCGTATAAAGTAAATTGACTGACACATAAAATTTCACCGTCTATTTCCAAGATAGAATCATTCATTATGCCGTTTTCATCGGGAAAAATGCGCAAATTGCTTATCTTTTTGACTAAAAAATCTATATCTTCCTGATTATCAGCAGCTTCAATACCTAATAACACCAAAAGCCCCCTTTTAATCGAGGATTTTAGCCTTCCACCGATAGAAACTGACGCGCTTGATACCCGCTGAATAACTACTCTCATACTGAAAAATGCTCTTCCAAATTAAGACCTCTATATAGCCAATTTGCGGCACGTTTTCCGATCAATTCGACAATCTCTGCTTTTGGAATGGTTTTAATCCGTGCCACACTTTTATATTTTTCCAACAAAAGATCTTTTGATACCACTCCGACACCTTTAAGTCCATCTAATTCCGATTTTAGTAAATCTTTGCCCCGTCGAGATCGATGTGCTTTTATGCCGAAACGGTGTGCCTCATCGCGTAAATGCTGAATTAATTTCAAGCTTTCCGAATTTTTATTTAAATAAAGCGGAATGGAATCGTTTGGAAAATAAATTTCTTCCAACCGTTTAGCAATACCGATAATCGGAATTTGTCCATAAATCCCCAAATCTTTCAAAGCATTCACCGCCGCATTTAGCTGTCCCTTTCCACCGTCGATTATAATTAATTTAGGTAGTTTTAAATGTTCTCTAAGTCGCCTGAAATAACGGCGAAAGACGACTTCATACATAGTACTAAAATCATCAGGGCCTTCTACGGTCTTTATATTATAATGTCGATAAAGACTCTTAGCCGGTTTTGCATCTTTGAATACGACGCAAGCCGAAACCGGATATGTCCCTTGCGTATTGGAATTATCAAAACATTCAATCAAAGTAGGCAATTCTTTTAAGTGCAAATCGGTTTTAAGTGTATTGAGGATACGACTGGCACGTTCTTCCGGATTTGACCGGTCAATTCGCTTCACTTGATCCGCTTTATATTGCTTTACATTCTTTTCCGACAGAAGCAAAAGTTTTTGCATCTCTCCTCCCACCTCCGGAACAGCAATCTTCACTCCCTCCAAATTAATATCCGGTAAAAACGGAACAATGATTTCTTTGGCTTTACTCTCAAAGCGAGATCTCAATTCAACAATTCCCATGCTCAAAATTTGTTCTTCCGATTCGTCCAAACGCTTTTTATATTCGATGGTACAATTATGAATAATCGAACCGGTAGCAATATACAAATAATTGATAAAAGCAGATACGCCATTTTGATCGAACGAAAAAACTTCTACATTATCAATACTTGCTTTCGTAACCACCATTTTGGAAGAATAGTGCCGCAATAAGTCGTATTTATCCTTCACTGCGGCAGCTTCTTCATATCGCATTTCAGCAGCTAAAACCATCATCTCTTTATTTAATAACTTTAGTACTTCGTTCGATTTTCCGACCAAGATTTTTTCAATGGAATTTACGTTTGCATTGTAATTTTCTTCCGTCTGAAATCCTTCACAAGGGCCTAAACATTTCTTCAAATGATATTGCAAACAAACATGATATTTCCGGTTATTAATATTTTCCTGCGACAGGGCATAAGAACAAACCCGTATCGGATACAAAGTTGTCACTAATTTAAGCACCGACTTGACACTCGCAACGGCAGCGTAAGGGCCATAATAATGCGACTTATCTTCTTCGATTTTTTTTCGAGTAAGGAATACACGCGGGAAAGGTTCCTCTTTAAAAACCAACCAGGGATACGTTTTATCATCTTTCAACATGACATTGTATCTCGGCTTATATTGTTTTATCATATCATTTTCCAGCAAAAAAGATTCTTCTTCCGATCCCACCACCAGATAATCGATTTTTCTCATTTTCCGAATCATCAACAGTGATTTAAGAGGCAAGGCTTTTCGATTGTTGAAATAAGAAGCAATCCGTTTTCGGAGATTTTTAGCTTTCCCGATATAAATAATCACGCCATTTTCGTCGGAATACATATAAACACCCGGATTTTCAGGAATTTCACTCAAAATCCCCGACATGTCAGTATCCTTATCTATTGCAATTCCTTTCATAGAGCATCCATTCCCAACTCTTATATGTTATATTGTATAATCGATTTAATTTCCATCTCCGGACGAAACAACTTCCGACCGTTCAAACCGGTTAATTCAATCAAGAAACTCACATAAATCTTTTTCGGATTAAATTTTTCGATTAAATCGACAGCTGCCTTCATTGTTCCGCCGGTCGCCAATAAATCGTCATGTAGCAACACAACATCATTTTCATTCAATGCGTCGCAATGAATTTGAATTATATCTTTCCCATACTCCTTGTCGTAACAGATTTCGTAGGTTTCCGCAGGCAATTTTCCTTGTTTGCGAACAGGAACAAATCCGGCATGCAAACGCTCGGCTAATAATGGCCCCATAATAAACCCGCGCGATTCGATCCCCACTACTTTTGTAATCCCTTTGTCTTTGTACATTTCATACAATCCATCGGAAAGCTCTTTCAAAGTTTCCGGATCTTTAAACAATGTAGTAACATCTTTGAATTGAATTCCCGGAATCGGAAAATCAGGAACATTACGCACTGCTTTTGTCAATCTCTCTATATTCATAATTTCTTTAAATTGTTCCACGTGGAACATTAATTTACTATCTTCCTAATAACACCAACAATACATTTATATCATTCGGCGAAACGCCCGGAATACGGCTTGCCTGCGCAATCGTCTCCGGATTGATTCGCGTGAGCTTTTGCTTCGCTTCCGTCGATAAGGACTGTATCATATAGTAGTCAAATTTATCACGAATTTTTATATTTTCCAAACGATTAATTTTCTCTGCAATGATTTTTTCGCGCAAAATATAACCTTCATATTTAATACGGATTTCTGCTGCTTCTATGATTTCTTCTTTCCGATTGGGAATTTTATCCAACAATTCTTTAAATTCGGCGATTTCATCGGCAATTTTCGCAATCGTCAGTTGCGGACGAAGAATTAAATCAACCAGTTTCACACCATGTCGCAACGGTGAAGTTCCTAAGGTTTCCAAAAACGAATTAATATTTTCGGCTTTTACAGAATAATTGCGAACAAAATCCACAATCCGTTCTATTTGTTCTTTTTTCTCCTGCAAAAGTGCATAGCGATTTTTGTCCGCCAACCCTAACTGATAGGATTTTTCCGTCAAGCGCATGTCCGCATCATCCTGACGCAACAAAATCCGATATTCTGCCCGCGAAGTGAACATTCGATAAGGCTCATCAACGCCTTTCGTTACTAAATCGTCGATCAAAACACCGATGTAAGCTTCATCGCGTCCCAACACAAACGAATTCCCGCCATGCACATTGATATGCGCATTAATTCCCGCAATCAACCCCTGCGAAGCCGCTTCTTCATAACCGGTCGTTCCATTAATTTGTCCGGCAAAAAACAAGTTTTTAATCCACTTCGTTTCGAGCGTGTGCGTTAATTGTGTCGGCTGAAAGAAATCATACTCAATCGCATAACCCGGACGATAAATATGAATATTTCGGAACGCCGGAATTTGTTGTAATGCATTCAATTGAATTTCTAATGGCAACGAAGACGAAAATCCATTCAGATAATATTCCTGTGTATTTTCACCTTCCGGTTCTAAAAACAACTGATGTTGTGCTTTATCCGCAAAGGTTACGATTTTTGTTTCTATACTCGGACAATAGCGCGGGCCGATACTCTTGATTTGCCCGTTATACAGTGGACTCTCACTTAATCCATTCCGCAAAACTTCATGAACAGCTTCATTGGTATAGAGTGTCCAGCAACTCAACTGCCGAAGCGGACGCGGACTAAAATCGAGATACGAAAATTTATGAAAATCATTTTCGCCTTTCTGTTCTTCGGTCAGTGAAAAATCAACACTACGTCCATCAATCCGCACAGGCGTTCCGGTTTTCATTCTATCCGTTTCAAATCCAAACTCACGCAATTGTTCCGTAATTCCGAACGAAGCAGGCTCAGCCATTCGGCCACCACAAATTTGTGTTCGGCCGATATGCAGCAGACCATTCAAGAAAGTTCCAGCCGTCAAGACAATTGCTTTGGCACGAAATACAACACCTAATATCGTTTGAACGCCCACAACAGTTTTTTCTTCGATAATTAACCGGTTGACTACGTCTTGCCAGACAAACAAATTCGGCGTATGGTCAATCGTCTGACGCCATTTCTCAATAAATCGCATTCGGTCACTCTGGGCACGCGGACTCCACATCGCCGGCCCTTTGGAGCGATTGAGTATTCGGAATTGAATTGCGGTTTCGTCCGTTATAATGCCCATTTGTCCACCCAATGCGTCGATTTCTCGAACAATTTGTCCTTTCGCAATTCCACCCACAGCCGGATTGCAACTCATCTGGGCAATTTTGTTCATGTCCATCGTGATTAACAAGGTCTTCGAACCTAAGTTTGCTGCTGCTGTTGCTGCGTCGCAACCGGCATGTCCCGCACCTATAACGATTATATCGTATTGAAATGTCATTTTTCCGAGGGGTGATTAATGAACAATGCGGCAAGAGCTTCCTCCTCTTCCTCCCGCATTCCTTTTTTATCTTCCGGCATTTTATCTTCAAAGCCGCAAAGATGTAAAATGCCATGTATCATTACTCGATACAATTCTTCAAAATAATCTGTTTCGTATTTTTCCGAATTGGATTTGACCGTATCCAGCGAAATGAATAAATCGCCGGAAATAATGCCGCGTTCCGAATAATCAAACGTAATAATATCGGTATAATAATGATGTTCGAGATATTGCTTATTGATACGCAAGATTTCTTCGTCCGAACAAAAAATATAAGCGATGTCCCCTACCCTTTGCTGGTATTTGGCAACCATCTGCCTAATCCACCGGGTAATTTCCCCACGTTTCATTATTTTAGGGAATTTTACATCAATTGTCTGGTATGTTATCGCCATAATGCAAATACAAAGTTAATCATTTTATCCAAAAAACAGGTAACAAACAAAAATCGCTGACAGAACACCCGCTAAATCCGCCAAGAGCGATCCGGCAATCGTGTAGCGCGTATTTTTGATATTCACCGCACCATAATAAACCGCAATCAAATAGAAAGTCGTATCCGTAGAACCTTGAAAAACACTTGCCAGCCGCCCGGTGAAAGAATCCGCACCATAAGTCTGCATCGCATCCAACATCATACCGCGCGCACCACTTCCGCTTAACGGTTTCATAATTGCTGTCGGAAAAGCGTCGACCCAATCGCCTGGCAATCCACAAGTAGAAACCAACGAAGCCAGACCGTCCGTAATAAACGTCATTGCACCGGAAGCGCGAAAAAGCGCAATACCTACCAACATTGCTATCAAATACGGAATAATCATGACTGCCGTCTTAAAACCATCTTTAGCCCCTTCGATAAAAGCCTCATACACATTGACTTTTTTGCGTATTCCGGCAATGATAAATGCAATTATAATACTGAACAGCAAGCAATTAGCAATCAAAGAGGAATAAATGGCCACCTGTTCCTGCGGAAACGATTTAACCGCCCAAATCACCAAACCAATCAAAGCAATAATTCCGCCAAAAAATCCCAACAAAACATTATCCAACAGATTGATTTTCTGCTTGATACATACATAAAAAACACCAACCAAAGTGGCCACAGTCGTTGCAATCATCAACGGTACAAAAATATCCGCAGGATTGGCCGCACCCATTTGCGCCCGATACACCATAATCGTAACCGGAATCAGCGTCAAGCCAGATGCATTCAGCACAATAAACATAATCATCGGATTGGTTGCCGTATCTTGCTTTGTATTAAGCTCTTGCATTTCTTTCATTGCTTTCAGTCCCAATGGAGTAGCCGCATTATCTAGATTCAACATATTTGCCGCAATATTCATAAAAATCGAGCCGATAGCCGGATGTCCTTTCGGAATTTCGGGAAACAAGCGCGAAAAAACCGGCGAGCCGGCACGTGCCAAAAAATTTACCGCCCCACCCTTCTCGCCGATTTTCATAAATCCGAGCCAAAGCGACAAAACACCGGTCAATCCGAGCGAAATCTCAAATCCATTTTTCGAAGCGGCAAAGGCAGCATTCATCATCTCGGTGAAAATGCCCAAGTCGCCCGTCAAAACAATTTTGCAAATGCCTATCACAAAGGCGATAAGAAAAAATGCAATCCAAATATAATTTAAAACCATCCGTTTTAAGTGTATAAACCACAAAAATACTATATTTTTGCGTAAAAATTTAAATGTTGTCTTATGAATTATATCCTAGATTGGATTACCGGCAATTGGATTGAAACTGTCGGTGCGATTTTAACGCTTCTCTTCCTTTTTTTGGAAGTTGCCCGCAAATGGACGATGTGGATTGTGGGCATTATCAGTGCGCTTTTTTATGTATATATCAACTACAACGTGCAATTGTATGCGCTGTCGGGATTGAGTGTTGTCAATTTCGGCGTTTCGATTTACGGCGTTTATTGCTGGAAATTCGCCAAAACGAAAAAGATGGAAGAGCTGCCATTTACTTTTATCGACCGAAAATTAACATTACAACTGATTGGCATCAGCATTATTTTATTCACAATCATTGCATTTGTTCTGCTGAAATTTACCGATATTCCCAATCCATTATCCGGCAGAGGCGCGTTTTTTTCCTTTACATTAGATAATTTAATTACCACGCTCAGCATTGTCGGTGTATGGATGGCGGCCAAAAAAATTGTGGAATCGTGGTGCATCTGGATGTTCATAGATCCCTTAAATGTAGTTTTATACGCCTACAAAGAAATGATTCCGAGTGTAATTTTATACACTATATATAGTATTTTCGCAATCATCGGCTATCTTCAATGGCGCAAAATCGCAATACAACAACAATGATACCTTTAATACAAAATTTCAAAACGGTCATTCTGGCCAACGGCGCGTTTCCCACACACAAAATTCCGTTGTCGTTCCTGCGGAATGCCGACCGGATTATTTGCTGCGACGGTGCCATTTTCAATCTGTTGGATTTTGGTTTAACCCCTGATTACATTGTGGGCGATTTGGACAGCATTTCCGAGACATTGAAAAAATGCTTCGCCCCTATTTTATATCACAATCCCGAACAGGAAACCAACGATTTGACAAAATCCATCCGGTTTTGCACTACTCGCGGCTGGAAAGAAATCACGATTTTGGGTGCGACCGGAAAACGCGAAGACCACACATTGGGCAATTTGTCTTTACTGACAGATTATGCTGAAATCGCAACGATCCAATTATTAACCGATTATGGCGTATTCACTCCGCAATCGTCGTCCGCTTCTTATGAAAGTTTTGCAGGACAGCAGATTTCCATTTTCAGCATAACACCCTCTACCCTATTCACTTTTAAAAATTTAATGTATCCGTTGGAAAATCAACCGCTGACTTCCTGGTGGCAAGGAACATTAAACGAAGCATTAAGCACACAATTTGAAATCAATATAAATAAAGGAAAAATCTTTGTTTTCAGAACTTATTCTGCATAAAAATTATTATTATTGTATAACTTTTAAACAACAAAATTATGGCAAACACAACAGACAAAAGCATGATGTACCGCCTGATGAAGAAACGCGGTGCGAACGCAATCGACGATTTGACCACCGGTTTGGTCAACAATATGAATTACAGTGATCACAGTGTGGAATATCCACATGGTGAAGTGGAAGCGGGACAAGGCGTGAATCCCGAATGGTTTTATCCGGTTTACAAAGGCACCAACGGCTTTTCGGAACTGAACGCCATTATTCAATATGTTTCGCAAGAATCGCTGTGGGAAGATATTGGCGAAATGATGATGGGCATTGCGATGGTCGAAATGAAACATTTAGATAAATTGGGCGACCTGATCATCAATTTGGGAGGAAACATCACCAATCAAAAATATGAAACCACTTTCGTCGAATACGGAAAATCAACGGAAGATGCTGTCCGGTTGGGAGTGAAAGCGGAGAAGGAAACGATTGCCGAATACGACCGAATCATCGACAAAATCAAGCCGTTGCCTCAAAACGAAACAACCGAATTTTGCCTTACACTGCTGGCGAAACTGATTGCCGATGAGGAATTTCATGTGCATCTGTTTGAAAACTGGCTGAAAGAGAACGTAAAGTAAGAGGGATATCAACCAGCCCTGTTAAGTTTTTGAAACTTAACAGGGCTTACTGCCATTCATCCGATAATCCGTTTATTCTTTGAAGATTTAGATAAAAATATTTACCTTTGTCGTTAGACAATTTAGTATAAACAATAAAATATTTTGTCATGGAACATTTAAATGCAGACAACATTTATCGCGAAATAGTGCTTTTATCTGATACAGACAGAGATAAATTATATAATCGCATGCAAAACGATTTCTACAAAGCTACTGAAATTGTGGCTTATACTTCTGCAGGAGATGCCCTTACACGTGAACAATACAAACAACGGATCAACGCCGGCATTGAACAATGCAAGCGAGGGGAAAGTATAAGTTTATCGGAAATTTATTGTACTTTTGTTTTCAGCTAAAAACGCAAAGCAGTATGATTACAACGAAAAAGAAAGAAGTTAATTGGTTATTTCCAAGTGAAAATCAGAAGGTTACAATAGCCGATTTTCGCGAAATGGTATGTGAAGCGGAACGTCAGAAAGGAATGAGTTTGTTGGAATATAAATCAAAAATGGATTTATGGTGGCAAAACCATTTGTAAAATCACAGAAAAATATTACCAAAATCTTGACAATTCAGCCGCAGTTTTATACGCAAATGGCTGAAATTTTGTTCTCTATTCTGTTACTGCCCGCACAATACGAGTCATTACAATTTATCATCAAGCAATTAATCCAGAAAGGATAAAAGGATTTGCTAAATAAACTCTTGAATCAAACAGCCCTGTTAAGTTTTTGAAACTTAACAGGGCTTACTGCCAGATGAGACAGCCTTTTGTTAGTTGAAAATTTGCTTGAGTTTCAACTATTTTTATAACTTTGCATCTATAAATACGAACAAGATGCGAAAGAAATTTGATTTTACCCCCCCCCGCATTATGTAACTTATTGATTACAAACAAGTTACTGAGTATATTTAAATATTTTGATTGCTGCAAATACACAAATGGAGACAAGATTTGTGTATTTGCAGCAATTCTTTTTATTACCGTTAATTGCAAAATCAACTAAATAAATTCAAGAAAAGATGAAAAAACGATTTTTTATTTCAATTTTAGCGCTCTTTATGAGTATCGGCGCAACTATTGCGCAAGTGATTCCTTCGCTCAATTCGCTTTACGATACCGATGGCGATGGAAAAAAGGAACTGATTAAAACAACGGGCAACAAGAAGCCGGTCGTTTCGTATCAAATTACTGATGGCAATGTTTATGTCCTGAAAGATACGCTGTTTAAGGAAACCAACCTGTACGGCAGTTGCTCTATACTGAACATTAACAACGACAGCAAACCCGATTTCGGCGATGAAATGATACTCACCACTGACGGGGGAAACTATTATATTTCCAAATCAGATGTCTATGCAAGCAGCGAAAGCAACGGTTATTCTGTTATCAAAGACGTGCTGCCCCGCTCGTGGGACGTCAACTCCGATGGTCGCCCCGATCTCTATTCCGAAGAAACCGGCGGCGCGGAATTGCAACGCTACATTCATTATCAGCAGCCGGACGGCTCGTTCTTTAAATCGCGCATCGAATTTTTGAGCGACGAAGAGTATCTGGGTGCAATGAAAGAACATGCCCGCAGGAACGACAATGGAGGTCGTATGCAGCTATTTGCCGATATTCCGGTTATAGGGAATCCGGTACTGTCGAATCTCGACAAGGAAATTGATTTCAACCATGACGGGCTGCCCGACCTGCTTTCCGACAATGGAGTACTGCTTAATATGGGCAACAATAAATTTGCTTTTGCGCAGGCTCCGGGTCGTATCTTTGCCAAAGACCTGAATAATGACGGACTGCCCGATATGATTCTTTATGACGAAGACGCGCAAACGGTTACGTCGCGTATCTATCTTGGCAACGGCGAAGTGAAGGAACAGGTTGTTCTCCGAAACTTCAAAATATCGGATGTCTGGTGTTACGATTTCGACCGCGATGGCGATGTGGATATTCTGATTCCGCTCAATTATCAGCCAAGCATCGGATACTCCTATCTTGTCTTTTGCGAAAATCAGGGCGCAGGCAAGTTCAAAGTGCATGAGAACTATTACGAAAGGAAATTTCAGTTTCACCATTGCGCAGATGTAAACAATGACGGTTATTATGATTTAGTCGCAGCCGAACTTGTTCCGATCGAAGGTAGCAATTCTAATTACGACATCGTTTATTGTCTGATTACCGGAAAGAGCAACTTATCGTTCAATCAGCCGGTGGAACTGTTCAGTAATGAAACAGAGTCTTTTAGCAATTATGACTTCCAACAAGGTAAATTGACCAAAGCCGGTTTGTTGCTGGACTTGGATAATGACGGCGTTGTAGAACTGGCAATTGGCAGCAGTTCTACCTACATCCATAAGTTTGAAAACATCACTCCCAATCATCGCCCTAATAAACCCGCCGCGCCGACTTTCGCCTTGAATAAAGAAACCGGTAAATTGAAAGTTTCGTGGAATACGGGTAGCGATACAGAGTCGTCTGCGGTCGATTTGACTTATTCGCTTCGTATCGGAAGCGCTCCGGGCAAAAGCGATGTCTGGTTTCCCTACGCTAATGCCGATGGCAGCCGCATTGCATTTACAGAGGGTAATATGGGGTCTAATTTAGATAAAACGATTGATGTAAGCGGATGGACGGCGGGCGATTACTACATCGCCATTCAGACGGTTGACCCACAGTTCAGCGGCTCGGCCTTCTCCGATGAAGTGATTTATACGCACGAAGTCGTTACGCCCAAGTTCACGCTTTCCGACAGTCGTATCTTTACGGTCGATACGCTGACCATCAGTCTTGCAGGAAACAAAATCACCGGTTACAATTATAACTGGACAATTCCCGACGGGCAGATTATCGAAGAAAACGATTACAGCCTGAAAGTAATCTTTGCGCTTGGCGGCGAAAAAACAATCGCTCTGCAACTGACCGGCGCCGGTGGCGAAGCGCTTCCTGCCTACGAACAGGAAATCACTATTTTGCCCAATAAATTGGTTAAGAATGGGCTGCCAAACACGACTTATTCCAATCTCTATCCCATTCTGGATATGGACGGCAACGGCGTGATAGATGCGGTAACGAACAACGGACTGTTTTATAACAACGGTCAGGGCGTGTTTACCAAAATCCCTAAACTCTATAACAGCGACTTGACAGCAGGAGATGGCGCTGTGATTGATATGAATATGGATGGACTGCCCGATATAATTACACGTACCAACAAGGGCGGCGTTCTGATTAACGAGGGCGATATGGCGTTTGATATATTGGCTGAAAATATTACATTGGAAAATCAGTTCGATAATCCGAGCACATCAATGGAATATGATTTCAATAATGATGGATGGATGGATTTTATCAGCCTCAGGAATGGTTATTTCTACAAAAATACCGGCGACAACCGCACGTTTGAAAAGACCGGCATGTACGGCATCGTATATGACTGGAATAACGATGGCTTGTGGGATTTGATTTCAATTGTTAATAACGTTGCAAAGAGCCTCAAACTGGTTATTTATTTCAATAAGGGAAGTTTTGTCTTTGAACCGACGGAAATAGACCTGTCGCATTTGAATAACATATTTAGTGACTATGGTTGGGCTAATTGTATTGCACTAAAGGATATGGACAATGACGGCTATCCCGATTTAATATTCAGAAAAGAATGTCGTTGGTATGTCCCTGAAGGTGGCTCAACTTATCAAAGTACATACAATTATTATGTTGTATATGGAAACAAAGAAAACCGATACGAAAATCCGATAGAAGTAGTATCTGATGCCGGAAATTTTATAACCCTTCAAGATGTGGATAATAACGGTTTTCCGGATATGCTATTGGAGCAAGGCTGGTATCATCCGATTGTTTATTTTTATCCCGGTGGCGAAGTAAAATATGTTCCTGACACCAACAGGGAAACTGTTTACTATACAAGAGATAGATCGCTCTACAACGACCTGAACGGCGATAACATTCCTGATTTTGATGCAGACGCTTATCATCAAACAAAAATCACGAACACCGCGCCGCAGACGCCCGCCAATCTCCGCGCCCGCCAGACAGACGCCGGCTTGCTGATTGAATGGGACGCCGCGCAGGATGCAGAAACGCCTTATTCGCAGATGCGTTATAATGTGAGCGTAAAGAAAAAGAATGTGGCGCTCGGTAATGAAAATGCGTTTATCGTTTCGCCGCTGAATGCTTTGAAGGACGAGGCGACTGTCGTTCCTCTGCTCGCTTACCGCACGGCTACGCGCATGGAAATCCCGATGGAAAGGATTCCTGCCGGAAGTTACGAAATACAGGTGCAGAGCATTGACCTTTGGAACGCTCATTCGCCGATGTCTGCTCCGTTTACGATTGAAACTTCTTCGCAGATTAGCGTTCAGGCAGAAAGCAATGCCTGCGTAAATGTGCCGGTAACGGTTATGGCTCGCAGTTCGGAAGCGATAAACGAAAGTTCATTGGTTTGGGATTGGGACGGCGGTACGGTCGTAAGCGGCTCCGGCGTTGGGCCTTATCAGGTGAAATGGGCAACCGCAGGCGTTAAAACCGTGAAAGCAAGTATCAACGGTGCAACCGCTTCCACCGCCGTAATGGTCGGACAAGGCGAATTTTACGATTTAACTTTCAGCCTTCCCGCTACGGTGATTGCCGGAGTAGATGTTAAGTTTGAATTGCCCGAAATACTGACCACTCCCGGCGTTTCCTATCATTACAATACATCCAACAGCGGCATTACGGTATCGCGCCGCACCGGTTCGCGCGAATGTAAAGTGGTATTCCCCGAAAACGGCGGCAACAGTCAATGGATTGAAGTAGAGATTGAGGGCGGCACCTGCGCAAGTCCTGCTTTCCGGCAAACAGTTATAGTGAAATCGCATATCGTAACCCCCAAGATTTCGCTTGTGAATATAGATGCCGCCACCGGCAAAAACCGCATTATCTGGGACAAAAACAACGTCAATCTTTCTTCGGACGTTACCGAAATGCTGATTTACAAGGAAGGAAGCAAGTACAACCAGTTCTATGTGATTGGTAGTGTTGCTCCTAATACGGGCGAGTTTATCGACCTGACGTCCAATCCGCAAATCACCACTTCGCGCTATCGCATTGCTTACAACACCATTTACGAAGCGCAAAGTAATCAGAGCATATCGCACCGCAGTACCCACCTGATGCTCAACCGCGGCATGGGTGCCAGCATCAATCTTTACTGGACGCAATACGAAGGCGGCATTATCGACAGTTATCGCATCTATCGTGGCGCAACGCCCGAAACCATGTCGCTGCTTGTGGAAGTATCCGGTAATACCAACAGTTACACCGATATGACGCCTCCCAACGGACTGTTCTACTACGCTATCGAATACGACCAGACTTATAATCCCGAATGGACGGAAGAAACGGTTATCAGTCAATCGCCGGCGATGCGTAGCGCACAAGCCGCCGTACTTGTTACGGGTCGCTCCAATGCCGTGAGCGTGGTCAATGCGCAGAACATCACTTTTGCACAGTCGTTGAATATCATGGCTTTGGAAAGCGACATAAGCCTTTCGCCCACGCAGAGCGAATTGCACCTGTTTGCGGAAATTTTCCCCGTAACTGCCGATTACCAAATAGTAAACTGGTTAGTTGTTTCCGGCGCTGAATACGCCTACATCAATCAGCAGGGTGTATTGACTGCGATTGGCAACACGTCCGCCGGTTCGGTAACGGTACGCGCCACGACGATAGACGGTTCCAACATTTACCGTGAGATAACCATTCCGGTTGCAGCATTCAATACTGCCATACAGCAACCCATAGCGGATAAGGAAAATGTTTTGCTGATTCAACTGTATCCCAATCCGGTGAAAGAAGAATTGTTTATCAAGTCGGAAATACCGGTCGAAAAAGTCATCATTTATGATATGATGGGCAAGCAAATGATAAACAGGAATTTGCAGAATGGTCAATCCATCCATGTTTCGCAATTACCGGGAGGCATATATTTTATACAGGTATATGCAGGGGGCGTTTGCAGTACGCACAAAATAATTATAGACAAATAAAGAAAAGGAGAAACTGATTTGAAGAAGGGGCTATTCCGAAAAGAATAGCCCCTGTTTCCATTCTCTCTGATCTTGTTGATTTTCCAATTAAGTTCTATTGATATTTACTTATCAATTACTACCCAATAACCGCCTTTGTCAGGACCTTCACGACGAAGACGATTTTGTGCTTTGAGTTTTTCTATGTCACGGGCAATTGTTCTCCACGTCACTTTATTTAAAGCCGCTAATTCAGTCATAGATATGTGGGGATTGTTTTGTATTTGTTTTAATACATTTCTTTTACTGTTATTTTCTATGACATTTTCTATGACATTCTGGTCGGTTTTCTCTGCACTTTTTTGATTTTCCATGACATTTTCAGTAATATTTCTGGTCGGTTTCTCCACAGTTTTCTGTGTACTTTTCGCCCTGTTTTTCTGCCGTGCAACCTTTTCTTCCAAAATTTTCTTCTGCTTTTGCAAAACAGTCAGAAAAAACGAAATCCAAGGCACATAATCAACTTCTTCCGTCCAAATCGTTTTTTGTGTACGGCGCAAGGCGCGATAATAACCCTCTTTACTTTGCTCAATAATCGACTCAATGGAACTGTATGGCACATAAGCGTAACCTTTTTTCAGCAATAACATTGTAGTCAATGCCCGCGAAAGCCGTCCATTACCGTCTTGAAAAGGGTGAATGGAAAGAAAATGCACAATAAAAATCCCGATTACAATCAACGGATGCAAAAAAGGGTCATCTAAATTTTTACGTGTCCATTCCGCAAGTTCTTCCATCAGATAAGGCGTATCAAAAGGTGTTGCAGTTTCAAATACAATGCCGATTTCTTTGCCGTCAGCATCAAAAGCCACAACGGAATTGGATATTTTCTTGTATTCGCCACGATGCCGCTCGTCTTTACTAACATATTGCAACAGAATTTTATGCAGTTGCTTTATATAATTTTCCGAAAGCGGAATGACCGAAAAATCGTCAAAAATCGTATTCATCAGTTCGGCATAACCGGCAACTTCTTCTTCATCGCGCGACTTGAACGACTTTTTATGAATATGCGAAAGTAATTCTTCTACCTCTGCATCGGTCAATTTATTGCCTTCAATACGGTTTGACGAGCCGATAGATTCAATAGTTGATATTTTTTTGAGCTTTTTGAGTTGTTCGGGACGCAAACGTGCAAAACTCGTCCAAGAACCCTTGAACTCGTCCAATTCCGCTATTTGCGAGAGCATTTGCGGGGTGATCTTTATGTTTTCCAAATCCAACATATTCCCTGTTTTTTGCAAAGATAAAAATACTTTTTCATACAAGCATTGGTAATCGACAAAAAAGCCGGAGAAATATTACATTCTCCGGTACATTCTCAGCCCCCTATTTTTTATGTTCAATAACTGTACTTATTTCACAAGCACCTTTCCGCGCCAGTCGCCAACTTTTACCACATATACACCTGTGGACAGGTTAGACACATTGACCGTATTCACACCTTGTTGCAACTTGAACGAGGAAACAACACTGCCTTGCAGGTTATAAATCACTGCATTAGTTGCCGGGCTGCCGTTTTCAATCGTCCATTCTCCATCAGCTGCCGGATAAACCGAAACCGCTGGAGCAACAACCGTTTCCGCAATACCGGTATGAATATCTTCTACATTAACCAATTTCCATTCATCGTAGGTTTCAACATAACTGTTTGTATATTCCTGAATATTCTCGTCATGAGTGCCTTTATATTTATACACTTCCGTAACAGTGGTTTTTGTCGGACGGCCTTGAGCGTCATATTCGCGGGCGTAAGTCGCTTCGGATTCACTATAATAATAATAATTTTCTTCTATGTCTTCACTTCTATAATAATCCCGCACCAATGCGCCATAGCTGTTATACTGCACTGTTCCTGTAGAGTTGGCATCGCGGTAACCTTCTTCGGAAGAAGCATCAGTTGAATAAACAGACGTTGTGGTGTAGCCGCCGTTTTCCAAGAATTGCACCGTACTCGTTTCCGACAAAATATTCCCGATTTTAACAGCTTGTGTAATTGTATTGCCGTCAATAGTTGTCACCCAAGTCCCTTGCTGTCCGAAATAGTTAATATCTCCATTGAAAAACCACCGGTAGCGATAATAATAGTCATTCCAATTATAACGTTGAGTGCTGCTATAACGGTAGTTATTCAAATCGCTTTCGTCGTCATCAACCATAAATGGAAAGAGTTCATATTGATTATAATATTCGCCATTGCGCACAGTCCTGATATTATAAATTTGAAGAGTATCTTTCTTTTGGTCTTCATCATTGTAACCTATATTGGTATAACTGTTTACGATATTGTCGGCTCCCCAAGTGAAAATGGAATAAATGGTATCCGGGGTTGCCTCTTCCTGCGCAGCACGAAGAATCATAGACGACAATGCCGGTTTTGTTTTTTTAGCTTGGTAAAAAGCAAGCGGCGATTTGGACGTTTCTGGTTGGGGAGGGACGTCCCGCATGTACATATCCACTGCCTGCAAAGTGCGTCCTTTACTGTCAAACAAAAATCCTTCGACCGTTTCCATTCCCGTTTCACCATTTAATTGGCGAATACCGGTGCGAATACCCTGCGCATTGACAATGGCTTCGGTGCGGTCGTACAAATTCCACCCGCCATCACCGTCAGACCATTCATCCTGCTCCCAAAGCTTCATTCCCTTGTTGTCGTAAGCGGCAGTTATTCGAGAATACCCTTCATATTGTTTTGTAAAAACAAACTTGCCGCTGGGCAAGCGGTGATAGGTAAAAGAAGCGGAATCTTCCGCCGTTTGCGAATCTCCGTAATAGTTTTTTACCGAAGTAACGTGTCCGAACTCATCGTAATCATACACAAATTTCTGTGAATTATAATAATCCGACGCCTGATACGCTCTTGTAGGCAAATACACCGGTTTGGTAGCCCACACTTGTCCTGCTATAAAGCAAGAAATTAACACTGAAAGTAAAAATGTCTTCTTCATCTTTTCCAAATTTAAAATATTATTATTAATTGTCGTTAGTTCCAATGATAATCCGGCATAAAAATAATCATATTTCTTTATTTTGCAAAAATCATTACCTTTGATGTGTTAATTTAAATATCAAAGGTAGATGAATGCCACTTTTATTCTTCAAGAATTGTTATCCATTGCCAATCCCGAAAAAGCCAAATTTCTACAAGGCTTTTTCAAAACGGGAAAAGGGCAGTATGCCGAAGGGGATGTCCTGTTGGGGATCGTCGTTCCACATATTCGCGATATAGTGAAAAGAAGCCCAAAACTGACTTTCGACGAAATTCAAAAATTAATCGACTCACCTTATCACGAAGTGCGATTAGCTGGTCTTTTGCTTTTAGTGAAACAATTCAAAAAATTTAAAGACGAACAAAAAAGTATCTTTGATTTTTATTTGAAAAACGCCCGGAAAGCGAATAATTGGGATTTAGTGGATGTTACTTGTCGCGATGTCATCGGTTCGTATTTGCTTAAACATGAAGAGAGTAGGGGAATACTTTACGATTTAGCCGAAAGCGACAATCTGTGGGAACAACGGATTGCCATTGTTTCGACCTGGATGTTCATCAAACACAAGCAATACAGCGACACACTTGCTTTAGCAGAAAAACTGCTCAACCACAAACATGACCTGATGCACAAAGCCGTCGGTTGGATGTTGCGGGAAGTCGGCAAGAAAAACCACGAAACCTTGGTTGATTTTCTCGAAGAGCATCACAAAAAAATGCCGCGAACGGCTTTGCGGTATGCTATTGAGCATTTTTCGCCGGAGGAACGAGCGTATTTTATGAAGAAATAATTTGGATTTTTGCTTTATCTGTTTTCTTAAAAATTTGCATAATGTTCCATTATTAGTTACCTTTGTGGCATGAATAAAGTAAGAGAATTATTTATTTTTGAGCATTATTTTTATGACTTTTTTGATGAATTGTCTGAAAAGGTAAAGGATAAAATTGACCATGTCTTGTATGTGGTAACTGTTTCAGAGAAAATTCCTGTACATTTTTTCAAACATATCGAAGGTACTGATGGACTTTTTGAAATACGAGTTGAATATGAAAGCAATATTTACCGCATATTTTGTTGTTTTGATGAAGGAAAATTAGTCGTTTTATTCAACGGTTTTCAGAAAAAAACGAAAAAGACACCATCGAAAGAAATTGATAAAGCATTAGAAATAAAGAAAAACTATTTTAAAAGTAAAAAAAATGGAAACAAAAAATAAACACTTGACATCGTTTGATGAACATTTAGAAAAACGTTACGGAAAAATTGGTACGGAAAAAAGAACAGAATTCGAAATCAAAGCCAAGGCATTCGCTATTGGCGAGATTATAAAGGAAGAACGTCGTTTAGCTCATGTTACGCAACAACAATTAGCAGATAAAACAGGTACAAAGAAAAGTTTTATTTCCCGCATTGAAAACGGACATAGCGACATTCAGTTATCAACTTTGTACCGTTTAGTAGAACTTGGATTGGGAAAAAGGGTGGCATTTTCCATTCAATAAAAAATATCTCTTATTGTAATTTTATAAAGTTTCCTTAATAATTTCCCCGACAGTCGGGTGGGGGAATACCATCGCTTTCAATTCCTCAACTTTCATCCCTTTTTCTATCGCAATCCCCGCAATGACAATGATTTCCGAAGCGGGATTACCCAAAATATGAACGCCCAGAATGGTTCCGTCTTCACCTTCAATAATCTTACAAACGCCGCTTCCCTGTTCATTTTCAGATACAAAACGACCGGAATAAGCCATTGGAAGTTTTTTGACCGTATAAGCAATGCCTTCGGTTTGCAAAACTTCTTCGGTTTTGCCGACACTTGCAATTTCCGGATTCGTATAAACCACTCCCGGAATGGCTTTGTAGCTCATCGGCTCTTTTTTGCCAAGAATATGATTGACAGCTACTTCCGCTTCACGAACAGCCGTATGCGCCAACAACGAAAATCCGGTAACGTCCCCGCAAGCGTAAATATCCGGATTGGATGTTTGCATAAATTCATTGGCTACTACGGTTTGCGTTGGTTTGCGCCCGACACTTAATAGGATTTGAGAAGTTTCCAAGAGTTGTTTTTCGCCATCTTTTTCAATTTCAACCTGCCGGTTATTGACAGAAATAACTTTTGTACTTAAATGAAATTCAATGCCTTTTTTGGTCAATTCGTTTCGCAAAAGAGCGGATAATTCCTTGTCTATTCCGCCCAGAATCTCTTCCATCATCTCTACTACAACGACTTTCGTTCCCAAAGTATTGAAAAAAGAAGCAAACTCAATTCCAATCACGCCGCCGCCTATAATCAACAGTGATTCCGGGACTTCTTTATTGTCCAATGCTTCCCGGCTGGTCCAAAAATTCGTTTCTTTTAATCCCGGAATAGGCGGGATAACGGTTTCCGATCCGGTACAAACAATGATTTTCTTTGCCTGATATACCTGCTCATTACACTCTATTTCGTAATTTGTAATTCGTAATTCGTAATTCCATTTTGCGTTTCCATTAACTACATCCACCCCTGCTTCCGTCATTTTAGCACGAATACCGGCCACTAATTTACGAACTACTTTATTTTTTCGCGCAATTATTTTGGATAAATCATAACTTACATTCTCGCAAGAAATGCCGTATTTCGCCGAATCTTTGGCCGTATTATACACTTTCGCCGAATACAATACTGTTTTGGTCGGAATGCAACCTTCATTCAGACAAACGCCTCCCAAGGCATTTTTCTCAAATAAAATGGTTTTCAAACCGTTTTTCCCGGCCAGTTCTGCTGCGGTATATCCGGCGGGGCCGCCGCCGATAATTGCTAAATCGTAAATCATTTTAAGTTCTTTTTGTGTTTAAACTGCAAAGATAAAAAGTTATGTCAACATCTTACTTTTATTTCGTAATTTTGTAGTCTAATAAATATAGAAATGGTACACCAATTTGATTTTCTCGTTATCGGTTCCGGAATTGCCGGAATGAGCTACGCCTTGAAAGTAGCCGAAAAAGGGAGTGTGGCACTGCTGGCTAAAACTTCGTTGGAAGAAGCCAATACATTTTACGCTCAAGGAGGAATCGCCTCTGTTACACTCCCTTGGGATGATTTTGAAAAACATATACAGGATACGCTAATTGCCGGTGACGGCATTTGCGACAAACGAGTAGTAGAGAAAGTTGTCCGCGAAGCACCGAAACAAATCGAGGAATTGATCGGGTGGGGGGTGGATTTCGACAAAGACCCCAAAGGTGATTTCGACCTGCACAAAGAAGGCGGACATTCCGAATTTCGTATTCTGCACCACAAAGACCGGACAGGACAAGAAATACAGGAAAGTTTGATTGCTGCACTGAAAAGTCACCCGAATATCAAAGTGTTCGACCACTATTTTGCGATTGAAATTCTCACACAACATCATCTCGGACAGAAAGTAACGAAAGATACTCCAAATATCGAATGTTACGGCGCATACGTATTGGAAGAAGGCACGAACGAAATCCATACCTTCCTTTCCAAAGTAACCATGATTTGCACCGGCGGCATCGGCAATATTTATCAGACAACTACCAACCCGATTGTAGCGACCGGCGACGGCATTGCGATGGTTTATCGCGCCAAAGGGCTGGTGAAAGACATGGAATTTGTCCAATTTCATCCGACAGCACTGTACAATCCGATGGAACGCCCATCCTTCCTGATTACGGAAGCCATGCGCGGTTACGGCGGTGTTTTGCGCACCAAAGACGGACAGGAATTTATGCACAAATACGATGAACGGGGTTCGTTGGCGCCACGCGACATTGTTGCCCGCGCCATCGACAACGAGATGAAAAACAGCGGAAGCGATTTTGTTTATTTAGATGTTACTCACAAAGACCCGGAAGAAACGAAGAAAGAATATCCTACCATTTATGAAAAATGTCTCAGCGAAGGTATCGACATCACGAAAAGCTATATTCCGGTGGCGCCGGCTGCCCATTACCTTTGCGGAGGAATTGTGGTCGATATGGAGGCACGCACAACCATTAACCGGTTGTATGCAGCAGGTGAATGTTCCCGTACCGGTTTGCATGGTGCCAATCGGCTGGCTTCCAATTCGTTAATCGAAGCGATTGTTTATGCCGATGCGGCTGCAAAACATTCGATTGCTCATTTGAAAGAGTACAATTTGCAAGAAAATATTCCCGAATGGAACGACAAAGGCACTTCGCTGACTGAAGAAATGGTGTTGATCACACAGAGCGCGAAGGAAGTAGGTTCCATCATGAGCAATTACGTCGGGATTGTCCGTTCCAACCTACGTCTGGAACGTGCGTTTGAACGCTTGGAAATTATCTACAAAGAAACCGAAAATCTGTTTGTGCGCTCGATCGTTTCCAAAGACATCTGCGAACTGCGCAATATCGTCAATGTCGGCTATCTGGTTATCAAGCAGGCAATGGAGCGGAAAGAGAGTAGGGGACTGCACTATACGATTGATTATCCGAGGAAAAATGCGGTGGCGGTCGGATAACATTATCTATACCGGAGAAGTCCCCTAAAATAATTACTATCTTGCACGAAAATCGCAATTAATGAGGATTGTTCAGCTATTTTACAACTTGTACCTTTGTTGCCGGAAAATTAAAAAAGATTTCATGAAAAAGGTAGCAGCAGCATTCGTTATTAGTTTGTTTTGCATTCAGGCTTTGTTTGCGCAGACGGAAAAGGAAAATCCGTTCAGCTTCGGGGCGTCCTATATCGGGGATTTTGTGAGTAATTTTCATGGTGGAATTAAAACCGGATCGGAATATTTGGGAAAGGCCAATCTTACTGTCGGTTTTGATACGGAAAAAGCGCAATGGTGGAAAGGTGGAGAGCTGTTTATCAACGGAATGACGACACACGGCGGAGAGCCTTCGGCAACGCTTATCGGCGATTTTCAAAAGGCATCGAACATTGATGCGGGCGACCACATTGCTCTTTACGAATTATGGTATAAGCAGACTTTCGGAAAATTCGACATCACCGCCGGTTTGCAGGATTTGAATGTCGATTATGCAGTCAGCGAAAGCGGTTTGTTGTTCAATAACAGTTATTTCGGCATTCATTCGGTTTGTTCGGAAAATATTCCTGTGCCGATTTTCCCGCTTACAGCTTTGGGTCTAAATGTCGGCTGGAATATTTCGGACGATTACCGATTACAAGCCGTTGTGTTTGATGGTGTTCCCGACGATTTTTCCATAAATCCATACAATGTGAAATGGACGTTGAGCCGGTGGCAGGGATTTTTGGCTTTGTCTGAATTTCAGGTGAAAAAAAGTATTGTGAAGGGTAGGGGAGGAGTGTATAAAATTGGATTTTATCTGCAAGACTCGCAAGAAATTACAAACGACACACATAAAAATTACGGATTTTATTTGGTGGCCGACCAGGAAATTAGCGACCAAATCACGCTTTTCATGCAAACCGGGACAAGTCCTAAGAAATGGAACAACCATTACTTTTGTTACGGATTGGGCATGAATTGGAAAAATTTCAACACAAAACGTCCGAACGATATAATAGGATTGGCATTTAATCACGCCCGATTTAAAAACAATCCGGCCGGAAACGAAACGGTTGTCGAACTGATCTACCATTTTCAATTAAACAAAAACAGCTATCTTTGTCCGGATTTACAATACATTGCAAATCCGGCCGGAACAGGCGAAAAATTACAGAACGCCCTCGTAGGCATGTTACGATTTGGCATTGAATTTTAAGACAGAATGAACAATTTATATCTCTCTGATTTGAAGACAGGCGAGAAAGCCGTCATCGTTAAAGTGCTGGGACACGGCGCGTTTCGCAAACGGATTACTGAAATGGGATTTGTGAAAGGCAAAAAAGTATCGGTCATCAAACACGCACCGTTGCAAGACCCGGTCGAATACGAAATCATGGGCTATAAAGTGTCATTGCGCCACTCGGAGGCAGAATTGGTAGAGGTCGTTCCGGTGGAAGAAGCAAACGGTTTCGACGCACCTTATGCGGGTGTGATTGAACATAACATTGAAAAAACAACAAATACCGAAAAGGAAAAAATAATCAACATAGCTCTGGTGGGCAATCCCAACAGCGGAAAAACCACGCTTTTCAACTACGCTTCCGGCTCGCACGAGCGCGTAGGCAATTACGGCGGAGTAACAGTCGATTCCAAAGAAGCAAGTTTGAAGAAAAACGGTTACACATTCAAAATTTTCGACTTGCCCGGCACATATTCCATCACCGAATATTCGCCCGAAGAATTGTATGTCCGCAAACATATCGCCGAAAAAATGCCCGATATTGTAGTGAATGTGGTCGATGCTTCCAACCTCGAACGCAATCTTTTCCTTACCACGCAGTTAATCGACATGAATATTAAGGTCGTTATCGCGCTGAATATGTACGACGAATTGGAAAAGAAAAAGGTCGATTTCAATTACACAGAATTGGGTGCCATGATTGGTATTCCGATTGTTCCGACGATTGCTTCGCGCGGGAAAGGAATTGACGAGCTGTTTGACAAGCTGATCGACGTATATGAAGACCGCGACCCGGTAGTACGCCATATTCACATCAATTACGGCAATTCGATCGAGGAAGCTATTGAACACCTGCAAAACGAAATTTGGAAAAATCCGGCGGTTACCGATAAATATTCGTCGCGCTACATCTCCATTAAATTGTTGGAAACGGACAAAACAACTTTGCAATCACTCGAAAAATGTGCCAATTATCAAGCCATTAAAGCATTGGCAGAGAAAGAAATCGCTTCGTTGGAAAAAGAATACGGCGAGAAATCGGAAACGATTATTACCGACGCCAAATACGGTTTTATCGCGGGGGCATTGAAAGAAACATATCACGAACAGGAAGAAAAGCCTCAACGCAAAGTCCGCGAATTGGACGATGTGTTGACGCACCGATGGCTGGGTTTTCCGGTGTTCTTGTTGTTTATGTGGGGAATGTTTCAAGTTACTTTCACGCTCGGCACGTATCCGATGGATTGGATTGAAAGTGCGGTCAGCTGGTTTGGCGAATGGGTATCGAATACGATGCCGGAAGGGCCGTTGCGCGATTTAATTGTAAATGGTATCATTGCGGGCGTGGGCGGTGTAATCGTTTTTCTGCCGAACATTTTAATTTTGTTTTTCTTCATTTCGTTAATGGAAGATACCGGTTATATGGCGCGTGCTGCTTTTATGATGGACAAACTGATGCACAAAATCGGCTTGCACGGCAAATCGTTTATTCCGTTGGTCATGGGATTTGGGTGCAATGTTCCCGCCGTAATGGCCACACGCACGCTTGAAAACCGCAAAGACCGCATTCTGACCATGATTATCACGCCGTTTATGTCGTGCAGTGCGCGAATGCCGGTGTATGTCTTACTCGTTTCGGCGTTTTTTCCGAAAAATCAGGGACTGGTATTGCTTTCAATTTATGTTATTGGAATCATTTTAGCGGTATTGGTCGCGTTGGTCATGAATAAAATCGCTTTCTCGAAAAAAGAAGTGCCTTTTGTGATGGAGTTACCCCCATATCGCATTCCGACATTTCGAAACACGAGCTTGCATACGTGGCACAAAGGACAAGAATATCTCAAAAAAATGGGTACGGTTATTCTTTTGGCTTCTATTTTAATTTGGGCGTTGGGCTACTTCCCAAGGAGAGTGGAGAGTGATAATTCTCAACTCTCCACTCTCCACTCTCAACTCGAAAATTCTTACATCGGCCGTTTGGGACACACGGTTGAGCCTGTCATTCATCCGTTGGGCTTCGATTGGAAAATGGGCGTAAGCATTCTCACCGGTTTGGGGGCAAAAGAAATCGTGGTCAGTTCAATGGGCGTATTGTATCAGGCCGGCTTGGAAGTCGACGAACATTCGACTTCACTGGTCGAAAAGTTGCAGCAACAGCCCAACACCACCCCTTTAGTTGCCTACGGATTTATGTTGTTTATACTGATTTATTTTCCGTGTATTGCCGTGATTGCCGCCATCAAAAAAGAAGCCGGTTGGTCGTGGGCGATTTTCACCATGGTTTATACCACCGCTCTGGCTTGGTTAGTCGCTTTTGCGGTACATCAAATCGGCATTTTAATCACATAGTAAATGCAATCCATCATCGTTTATATCATTGTAGCAGTAACAGCGATAATCACGATTGCCGCCGTTATCAAACGTTTTTTGCCCAAAAAAGGCAAAGACTGCGTCACCTGCGAAGGTTGCACATTGAAAGATAGTTGTAATCGAAAAACTTAAAATGAAAAAGCCCTTCCGGGCTTTTTCATTAATAATTGTGTTTCATCGGCTCAAAATACGCCTGCGGGTGTAGACAAGCGGGGCAGTTTTGCGGCGCGCTGACGCCGGTATGCACATAACCGCAGTTACGACATTGCCATTCGATTTCTTCCGGTTTCTTGAACACTGTACCGTCCAAAATATTAGCCAACAATTTGCGGTAGCGAATTTCGTGCTGCACTTCCACTTTCGCAATCATTTTAAAAGCCGTAGCAATTTTCGGAAAACCTTCGGCACGCGCAACATCTTCAAATTCTTTATACAGCAAATCCCATTCTTCTTTTTCACCTTCGGCAGCAGCGAGCAAATTTTCGGCAGTCGTACCGATAATTCCGGCCGGATAAGAAGCGGTAATCTCAACCATTCCACCTTCCAAAAACTTGAAAAAACATTTGGCGTGTTCCTTTTCCTGCTCAGCTGTTTCCAGAAAAACGGCCGCTATTTGCTCATAACCTTCTTTTTGTGCAACACTTGCAAAATAAGTGTAACGGCTTCTCGCCTGACTTTCGCCGGCAAACGCCTTCAACAAATTTTGCTCTGTTTTCGTTCCTTTAATACTTTTTGCTTCCATATAAATATAAATTTTAATCGGTAATTATTCATTTGACAATTATATAGTTATTTTTTATCCGCGCACAAATATAGTAAAATATACTTATTTATCTTACCTTTGCACCGTTTTTTAATTAAGGTAATAACATGAACATTCTAAAATTCGTAGGAACAGCGGATTTCAAGCCGAAATTATTCACTTCGATTAAACACTATTCCAAAGAAAAATTCATGACCGACCTTATGGCGGGCGTGATTGTAGGTATTGTAGCGTTGCCTCTGGCGATTGCTTTTGGTATTGCGTCAGGCGTAAGTCCTGAAAAAGGGTTGATTACTGCCATTATTGGCGGTTTTATCGTGTCTGTTTTGGGCGGTTGCTCGGTACAAATCGGCGGACCGACCGGCGCATTTATCATCATTGTTTATGGTATTATCCAACAATTCGGCTTTGAAGGCCTGGCGGTTGCAACCATTTTAGCCGGATTAATTCTCATAGGAATGGGTCTGTTGAGGTTGGGAACGGTAATTAAATTTATTCCTTATCCGATTATTGTTGGTTTCACGAGCGGTATTGCTTTGACTATTTTTACCACACAAATCAAAGATCTACTTGGTTTGACAATGTCGAGCGTTCCGGCCGATTTTATTTCCAAATGGATTGCTTATGCAAAAGCTATTTCAAGTATTAATCTTTGGTCGCTGATAGTGAGCATTTTAAGTATTTTGATTATTATTTATTCTCCCCGATTTATCAAAAAAATTCCCGGCTCGTTGATTGCCATCATTGTCATGACGATTGTAGTATATTTACTAAAAGAATTTGCCGGATTGACAGGAATAGAAACCATCGGCGACCGCTTTCAAATCAACGCTTCTTTACCTAAACCTAATACAATCCCTATTACATTGGAAAGTATTAATTTATTACTGCCTGCCGCTTTTACGATTGCCATGCTGGGTGCTATTGAATCCCTTTTGTCTGCAACGGTTGCAGACGGTATCATCGGCGACAAGCAAAATTCCAATACCGAATTGATTGCGCAAGGAGCAGCCAATTTGGTAACGCCTCTATTCGGCGGAATTCCGGTTACAGGTGCTATCGCACGGACAATGACCAATATCAACAACGGCGGACGAAGTCCGGTTGCCGGAATTGTGCATGCAGTTGTTTTATTGCTGATATTGTTATTTTTAGGTCCTTTGACAAAACATATTCCAATGGCTTGTCTGGCAGGCGTTTTAGTAATTGTTTCATACAATATGAGCGAATGGCGTACGTTCCGTTCGTTATTGAAAAATCCGAAATCGGACGTGATTGTATTGCTGGTAACCTTCTTTTTAACAGTTATTTTCGACTTGACGATTGCCATCGAACTCGGTATATTGCTGGCTATGGTACTTTTAGTAAAACGTGTTTCGGAAACTTCCAATATTTCTGTCATTAAAGACGAATTAAATATGGCAACCGATGCGGAAAAAACAGCCGACAACGATAAATTGATTTTGCCGAAAGGAGTGGAAGTATATGAAATTGACGGCCCGTTTTTCTTCGGCATTGCCAATAAATTTGAAGAAAGTATGCGCACTATTGATGCTAAACGTCCGAAAATCCGCATTATCCGTATGCGGAAAGTTCCGTTCATGGACTCCACCGGCTTGCACAATTTAGAAAGTCTTTACCGCATTTCCCGCGAAGAAAATATCCAATTGGTTTTATCGGGTGTAAATAATAAAGTACGCGGAGTGCTTGACAAATCCGGCTTTTCCGACAAAATCGGGAAAAACAATATTTTGAGCAATATCAACGAAGCATTGGAAAGAGTAAATGAACTGATTTAAATTTTCACAATCCTAATTTCTCCGACAACTCCAACATTCGATTAATTGGTTTTACCGCCTTTTCAATGATTTTTTCATCAATAAAAATCTCCGGCATTTCATATTTCAAGCAATTATACAGTTTTTCCAATGTATTCAGTTTCATAAAACTACATTCGTTACAAGCACAAGTACTGTCGTTCGGTGGTGCAGGAATAAAATTTTTATCCGGATTATTTTTTTGCATTTCGTGTAAAATACCCGACTCCGTCGCTACAATAAATTCCTTTTTATCCGATTGAGAAGCATAATTTAATAAACCCGAAGTGGAAGCAATGTAATCCGCAATTTTTAATACAGGCGATTTACATTCAGGGTGCGCTAAAATCAACGCATCGGGATATTGTTTTTTCAATTCCAATATCTTTTCCAACGAAAATTGCTCATGCACATGACATGCACCATTCCATAACAACATATCCCTTCCTGTAATACTATTTATATAATTTCCTAAATTACGGTCGGGTGCAAAAATCAACTTTGCATCTTTTGGAAAACTCTCTACAATTTGCCGGGCATTGGAAGAAGTAACCACCACGTCCGTCAGTGTTTTAATTGCCGCACTCGTATTCACATAAGAAATAATCGTATATTCCGGATATTGCTTTATAAATGCCTCAAATTCGTCGGCAGGACAAGAATCTGCCAATGAACAACCGGCATTCAAATCGGGAAGTAACACCCGCTTTTCAGGACTTAATATTTTGGCCGTCTCCGCCATAAAATGCACGCCGCAAAGCACAATAATATCTGCGTCAGTATTCGCTGCCCAACGCGCCAACGCCAAACTATCGCCCACATAATCAGCTATATCCTGAATTGCCCCTTCTTGGTAGTAATGCGCCAAAATGATTGCATTTTTTTCTTTCCTTAAGTCTTTGATTGCTTGCACTAAATCAATATCTTTGGGAATCGGAATATTTAAAAATCCCGCCGGCTGTTTAGAATAGTTTTCAACCATCATATATAAATATATTATATTTTAAAATTTAAAAATAAAAAAGTAAGATGATAATACCCTGTTGAAAAACCTGATAAGTTTTTCATTTTTTTCTTGCTTTTAAAGTTGTCATATAGAAAGCAATTTTTATACATAAATTATCAACACTTTATCCGTTTATAATAACACCAAATCTAAGGATTTAGATGTTTTTTTAACACATCGTCGCTCATCCAACAAAGTTAAAAACTTTCTTTGAAAGTTATGAGTAAAAAACAAAAAAGAATTGCGGAAAAGAGCTAAATAAAAAGGCAGGTTATTTTTATGAAACTTGCAGAAAAAGATTAAAGGCAATCCGGCTTTTGGGAAGTTATCAACAGTTTATCTCTCCCAATTTTTGCAAATCGGGTTCGGTTGAAGATTTTTGCGTATCTATATCTGTGCGTGAAGACAAGGTAAATGTCAGCCTGCCTCCGTTAAAATAGATATATTTCGGTTTTTTACTGATAACCTTTAATGAAGTGGTCGTAGCGTTGAGATGGATTCGATCGTATGTTGAGCAAATTCATTGGTTACATAATGAGCAGGATTTTCCACAAAAAGCGTATAAGAATATCCCTCATAATGCCCCTTGTTGTCGGAAGCATAAACTCCGTCCGTTTGATACTCGTATCGAATGCTATGGTTATTAGGCGACACTATACGGTCGAGGTGTCACGCCGAAGTATAATCCGGCATCAGAGCATGATCTCCTTGGGTTTGTGTTGTTTCTTCGTTACCTAAATAAAAACATTCCCCGTTGGAATTGGTAATTTGCCATTTACCACCGATGCCTCTCACTATTTTGAGTGGTTTATAGGGAATCAACGCTTCTACATCTTTTCCAATAAATTTCCCGCTTTCCATACCGATATTATAATAATATTCGTCCGGCATGTAGGAGTAACTTGCATGTAGTCCATCAGACATAATTTCAAGTTGGGTATCAAATGCTTGAGAGCTATTAGTGTTTATGTAATCTCGTATTGATTGTGTCATTGGTCGGTTTGCCATTGACGGTTCCGTTTCATCCGGAAAACCCTGCACCACGCGCGTAACCTGTCCGCCGTAGAACAAGTCCCAGCCCAGACCGACCCAAGTGGCTTCCTGCTGTACTTTAATTCCGCCACCTTGATAACGCAGCACTATCGGGACAGTCAAATCGCCGCTCTTGATTTCATACAGCGGAATGCTGATGTCGGGCTGTCCGCTGGAATAATCCATTTGATACTCGCCGTATCGCCCCAGAGAGGCGGTAGTCGGCTCTATGGGTTGCAGAGAGGTTGGCCGGAGCATATCCTCCGGCGAAGGCTGTGCGATACAAAACATCGCTGTCTGCAAAAACACGATGATAAACGATACTGTTTTATTTATTTTTTTCATGCTATTAAATTTTAAACGATTACTTACTCGTAATTCGTAATTTTTAATTCGTAATTATATAACAAATGTCCTGCCAAATTGTTTTGGATACGCACACAAAAAAAGCGCGGACAATCTCTTTTTATCTGTTCTCTGAGGTTCTCGACTACCTAAACTACCAAATAAACGAATAAAGCCCGCACCCGAACGGTGCGAGCGTCTTCGCTTTATTCATGATAGTTTTTGAAACTGTCGAGATTTCAAAGAACAGAATATAAGCTAAACGCTTTTTCCAAAATGTCTTATAATGTGCGTATCAGCACGATTCCTTGTCCATAGGCCTATCTATTTTATTTATTTTACAAATATATTCAATGTCATTCAAAATTCAAAATCAGTCCGACGCCTTTGAGGTTTTTAATTGTAACAGACGGGTCTTTAGAAAGATATTTGCGCATTTTCGTAATAAACACGTCTAAACTTCGGGAAGAATAAAAATTGTTTGATCCCCAAAACCGGGTTAAAATTTCGTCCCGTTTCACGATTTCCTGTTTATGCTCAAACAATACTTCCAGGATAGCGGACTCACGAGGCGACAGCGTATGTTCTACGGAATTGTAAATCAATAATTGTCGTTTCGGGTCAAACAGATATTTGCCAATGGGATGCGCTTGTTTTTTCGACGATAAGCAGACGTTGCTTTTCAAACGGATAAGTGCCTGAATATGAGCATCTAATTCTTCCGGCAAGAAAGGTTTCTTCACATAATTATCTACTCCCGCTTCGTAACCCACCATGACGTCTTTGGTCGTGGTTTTGTTGGTTGCAAAAATAATCGGGATGTTTGTGTCTTTCCAGCGGATTTGCTTCACCATCTCCACTCCGTTCAAAACCGGCATTTCAATGTCCGACACAATAATATCCGGCTGAAAAGTCTCCCACAAAGCCAATCCCTCCTGGCCATTCTCGGCGGTTTTCACTTCATAATTGCCGATTATTTCTTCCAGACTGCTTTTCAGGATATAACCCAAATTTACATCGTCTTCAATGAGCAACAATTTTATCATCGTAGGGCAGATATATCGTAAATTTACTGTAATGACCGATTTTACTTTCCAGTTCTATTTTTCCTTCGTGTGCCGTAACTACCTGATATACATAATTTAAACCTAATCCGAAACCACCCGCTTTTCGTTCTTTCGCAACGAAGGATCCACGCTCAAATTTTTCAAATATTTTCTTCCGGTCTTTGGCGGAAATTCCTATTCCATTGTCCCGGAACGAAATCCGCTTGTGATTTCCCTGCGTGTCGGCCGAAATATGAATATACACTTCCTCTTTTGAATATTTGATTGCATTATCAATAATGTTGCCAAACGTTTCAAAAATGTGTTCATAATCGGCATAAATATTTTCCACTTCATTCAATTCGACCTGAAATTCAATTTTTTTAAGTGTGTTCAACCGGTATTTTACGATTAAGGCGTCAATCAAATCGGCCAACGGAATTAATTGCTTGGAAAGTGTTAATTTTTTCTCTTCCAGCTGCGCAATGGTTAATATTTTGTTGGCCAAACCCAAAATATTTTCGCCTTCTTTGGTCATAAGTCTATAATATTGCTCTTTCATTTGTGGTTTATCGTCGAGTTTGCCGCTTTTTAAGTTGTTGAGACCCATTAAGATAGCTGTAATCGGATTTTTCATGTCATGAATCATCGCATGCGTAAAGTCGCACCGAAGTTTAGCAATTTTATCCTGCCGGACGATAATCGTTATTTGTAAAAAAATGCAATAGACAATAATAATGGCCAAAAGAATGGAGCCGATCAGTAATAACAACATTTGTCGAAAAATAGCTTTGTAAGGCGACGAAATCGAAACAATGACAAATTCGGAATTTATCGAACAGATTTGTATCTTTTCTTTAAAAGACAATTTTTCTGCATTTTTCGAGCCATGAGTCATTCGTTTTATTGTTTTTCCTTCCAAATTGACAACAGATAAATCATAATCTCGAACGAACAAACCGGTAAATTTCGGTTTTAAAATACTGTCGGCATTTTCAATTGAAAACGGCTCTTCTTCCCTGTACAAGTAGTCGTTCAACGTGATAATATTACTGAGAATACTATCATTTTCCAGCAAAATGCCCCATATTTCCTGCTGCTTCCATTGGCCTTTTTTCTCCGGATTATTGACACGATCCAAAGCTTCTTTTTGCAAAGAGGTAACGAAACTCTGCCACACATCTCGCTTCAATTCGGTTTTATGCAACGTGTAAGTATTCCATAGCCATATTCCCTGCAATATCAAAATCGAAAATAAGGCTGCGCAGGAAATCAATTTAAAGTAACGATTTCTCATAATTGTGCAATTTCTTAGTCTGCAAATATAAGTATAATTTGATTTATTTCACAATTTATTGTTTTAATTTGATGCAAAAAGGCGATTTTTGCGCAAATCTCCCTTTTTTGTGCAATTAATTTGTTTTAATTCTTAAAATCCATTACTTTTGCAGGCTGATTTGAATAATAAAAACTAATATTCGTAAAACAATGAGTCTAAAAATTATTGTATTGGCGAAACAAGTCCCCGACACACGCAACGTGGGAAAAGACGCCATGAAAGCGGACGGAACGGTGAATAGGGCGGCACTGCCTGCTATTTTCAATCCGGAAGACTTGAATGCTCTCGAACAGGCACTTCGTCTGAAAGATCAGCATCCGGGGTCGACGGTTACGTTATTGACGATGGGACCTCCCCGCGCTTCCGAAATCATTCGCGAAGGTTTGTTTAGGGGCGCAGACGACGGCTATTTGCTCACTGACCGGGTTTTTGCCGGTGCAGATACATTAGCTACCAGCTACGCGCTTCACATGGCGGTTAAAAAAATCGGCGATTTTGATATTATTATTTCGGGACGTCAGGCTATTGATGGCGACACGGCGCAGGTAGGCCCGCAAGTTGCCGAAAAATTGGGCATTTCTCAAATTACCTACGCAGAAGAAATTTTGTCGGTAGAAAATAAAATAATTACCGTAAAACGCCGTTTGGAACGCGGTGTAGAAGTCGTAAGCGGAAAATTACCGTTGTTGATTACGGTGAACAGCTCGGCTGCCGATTGTCGTCCGCGCAATGCAAAACTCATTCAAAAATACAAGCACGCCAAAACATTTTCCGAAAAACAGACGGAAGGCAGCGATTACACCAATTTGTGCGATTCGCGTCCTTACCTGAATTTGGCGGAATGGAGTGCGGCAGACGTGAATGCCGATCCGCAGCAATGCGGACTTTCGGGGTCGCCTACGAAGGTGAAGAAAATCGAAAACGTTGTTTTTCAGGCAAAAGAAAGTAAAACACTCGATTCTTCCGACACGCAAATCGAAGAATTGATCGTGGAATTAATCACTAATCACACCATCGGTTAAATGAATAATTTATTTGTATATCTTGAAATAGAAAACGGCAAGGTAGAAGACGTAAGTTTGGAACTTCTTACCAAAGGCCGTTCGTTGGCTAATCAACTGAAATGCCAAATGGAAGCCGTAGCCATCGGAAGCAAGCTCGAAAATATCGCTTCCCAAGTGTTCCCTTACGGCGTTGATGTGCTTCACCTGTTTGATGATGCGCGTCTGTATCCTTATACTTCGCTTCCGCACACGTCGATTTTGGTTAATCTTTTTAAAGAAGAAAAACCGCAAATCGCATTGATGGGCGCAACAAGTATCGGTCGTGATTTAGGTCCGCGTGTTTCTTCGGCTTTGTTCAGCGGTTTGACTGCCGACTGTACTTCGCTCGAAATCGGTGATCACGAAGAAAAGAAGGAAGGCAAAACGTATACCGGTTTGCTGTATCAAATTCGTCCGGCTTTCGGTGGAAATATCGTTGCGACAATCGTCAATCCCGACAATCGTCCGCAAATGGCGACTGTTCGCGAAGGCGTGATGAAAAAAGAAATTTTCGATGCCAATTATAAAGGTAAAACCGTTTCGCACGAAGTCGGCAAATATGTTTCCGATACGGATTTTGTGGTAAGCGTGATTGAACGCCACATCGAAGCGTCGAAAGTGAATATCAAAAATTCGCCCATTATAGTTTCCGGCGGTTATGGCATGGGATCGAAAGAAGGCTTTGGATTGCTTTATGATTTGGCTAATACGATTGGTGCGGAAGTGGGCGCGTCGCGTGCGGCTGTCGATGCCGGCTATGCCGAACACGAACGTCAAATCGGTCAGACAGGCGTTACCGTTCATCCGAAACTCTATATCGCTTGTGGTATTTCCGGTCAAATCCAACACATCGCCGGAATGCAGGATTCGTCCATGATTATCGCCATCAACAGCGATCCGAATGCGCCGATTAACGCTATTGCCGATTATGTGATTACCGGCGAAGTGGAAAAAGTGATTCCGAAAATGATTAAATATTACAAGAAAAACAGCAAATAAACAATCGATATGGCTAATTTTTATTTAGATAATCCGTCTTTGAAGCACCAATGGGAACACCCGTTGATGAAACGCATTGTCGAACTCAAAGAACGGAACTTTGCCGATGCAAAAACGTATGATTATGCACCGGTCGATTTGGAAGACGCAATCGACAGCTACGATAAAGTGATGGAAATTGCAGGTGAAATCTGCGGAGAAGTGGTTGCTCCCAATGCGGAAGGCGTTGATGCACAAGGCCCGAAAGTGGTGAATAACCGCGTAGTTTACGCGCCGGGAACGACCGAAAACTTGAAAGCGACCGTGCAGGCAGGATTAATGGGCTTGTCTATGCCCCGCCGCTACGATGGATTGAATTTTCCGATGGTAGCGTTCATCATGGCTTCCGACATTGCTGCCCGCGCCGATGCCGGTTTTTGCAACTTGTGGGCGTTGCAGGATTGTGCAGAAACCTTGTATGAATTTGGCAACGAAGAACAACGTCAAAAATTCATTCCGCAGATGTGCGCCGGTGCGACCATGTCGATGGACTTGACCGAGCCTGATGCCGGTTCCGATTTGCAAGCCGTGATGTTGAAAGCAACGGAAGATCCCGAAAACGGCTGCTGGCGGTTGAACGGCGTGAAACGCTTTATCACCAATGGCGACTCGGATATTCACTTGGTTTTGGCGCGTTCGGAAGACGGAACAAAAGATGGTCGCGGACTGTCGATGTTTATCTATGACAAGCGCGACGGTGGCGTAGATGTTCGCCGTATTGAAAATAAAATGGGTATTAAAGGCTCGGCCACTTGCGAATTGACCTACAAAAATGCAAAGGCGCAACTTTGCGGACAACGCAAATTAGGCTTGATCCGTTACGTGATGTCGTTGATGAATGGGGCACGTCTGGGAATTATGGCGCAGGCTACTGGTCTTTCGGAAGCCGCTTACCGCGAAGCGTTGGCGTATGCCAAGGAAAGACGCCAATTCGGAAAAGCAATTATCGAATTTCCGGCAGTGTATGAAATGGTGTCGAACATCAAAGCGAAATTAGATGCTTCCCGCGCGATTCTTTACGAAACCGCACGTTTTGTCGATATATACAAGATTTTGGAAGACATCGAACATGAACGCAAATTGGAGCCGGAAGAAAAGGAAGAATTGAAGAAATACAAAAAACTCGCCGATGCTTTCACTCCATTGGGAAAAGCCATGAATACGGAATACGCCAATCAAACGACTTACGATTGTATTCAGGTGCATGGCGGCTCAGGATTTATGAAAGATTACACCTGCGAACGCCTGTATCGCGACGCACGTATCACCAACATTTATGAAGGAACAACGCAATTGCAAGTGGTAGCGGCTATTCGCCACGTCCTGACCGGTACGTATCTCGCTCAAATAAAAGATTATCAGGCAGAAGCGTTGCGTCCCGAACTGGACGGATTGAAAGCCCGTTTGGCGAAATTGGTCGAAATCTACGAGCAAATCGTTCCGACTGTGGCTGACACGAAAGACAATGAATACATTGATTTTCAGGCACGCCGTTTGGTGGAATGTGCCGGACACATCGTTTTGGGATATTTGTTGTTGTCGGATGCCAATCGCCATTACGAAGAATATATCCGCTCGGCGGAAGTGTATATTCAATACGCCGAAGGTGAGATTAACAAAATCCAGCATTTTATCAATCATTTTCCCATCGAAAACTTGGGATATTACAAACAACAGGCCTAAGATTAAAAATGAAAAAGCCGGGGCAGAAATGTTCCGGCTTTATAATACTGCTGCATATCTTCTTATAAGCATTTCAGCTTTTATGCCTAATGCAGCTTCAAACAACATAGCTGTATTAGCAATCTTTCAAAATTGCCCCCGGATGAGTCGGCTCATACAAAATACTGTTTATTTTGGAATTACACAAAAAAAGTGGATTTATTTTTTATTTCTCAGAAATGCCAGTCGTTGCTCGTCTTGCCGTTTTGCGCGGGATTGGTTGTTGCCCCCTTTCCCCAAATGGAGTTGTAATATTCCATCGCTTCGGGAATTTCTTTGCGGATTTCGGCGATACGGGTCGCATCGGAAGGGTGGGTACTCAAGAGTTCCATGTTGCTACCACCCTGTTGCGACATGCGTTCCCAGAACGGAATTGCTGCATTCGGATCGTAACCGGCAATCGCCATCAAGACCAGACCCAAGCGGTCGGCTTCCAATTCCTGTTTGCGATTGAAAGGTAACATCACGCCCAATTCCGTACCCAAACCATAAACGGTTGAGCCGATGGTTTGCAAGGTGGAAGAGCCTTTTGATAACAACGCTCCGACGCCTGTGCCGACGCCCTGAACAATCATTTGTTGCGACATTCGTTCGTTGGCGTGCTTCGCAATCGCATGTCCCACTTCATGCCCCAAAACCACCGCCAAGCCGGTTTCGTCTTTCGTATAAGGAAGAATACCGGTATAAACCACGATTTTACCGCCCGGCATACAAAATGCATTCACTTGAGAGTCATCAATCAAATTAAATTCCCATTGGTAACCGGCAATCAACGCCTCCTGTCCGGTAGCTTTAAAATATGCTTCTACTGCACCGGCAATTTTTTGGCCCACTTTCACCACCAAAGCCGTGGCAGTCTTGTCCGTCGATTTTTTTGCCGTCTTGATATAATCGCCGTACTGTTGCAGACTCAACGACAAAACTTCCTGGTCGGAAACCAAACTCAACTGTTGCCGTCCGGTGATGGGAACACTGCTGCAACTATACAAACCCATGATTACACTGATAACAAATAGAATTTTTCTCATAAGATGTATTATTTAATTTATAACGACAAAAGTAATCGTTTTTAGCAAAAATATAGCTAATTTTGCACTCAATTTATGTTTTAAAAAGTAGAATGAATCCGACTGTTGAAGTTTTAATTGCCAACGAAAGTCATCTCAAATATGTGCCGACCATTTTACAGACCATAGAAGCGGCTGCCAAAGTGCGTGGGACAGGGATTGCCAAGCGTACGCTTGAATATGTGGAACAGAAAATGCGGGAAGGCAAAGCCATTATCGCACTGGTTGATGGTGAATTTGCCGGTTTTTGCTATATTGAAAGTTGGGGAAACAAGCAATATGTCGCCAATTCGGGGCTGATTGTTGTGGAAAAATTTCGCGGGCACGGCTTGGCGAAGCAAATCAAAAAGAAATCGTTTGATCTGTCGCGGAAGAAATTCCCCGAAGCCAAATTGTTCGGATTGACATCAGGTGCAGCGGTAATGAAAATCAATACCGAATTGGGATACGTGCCTGTAACATTTGCCCAACTGACTGATGATGAGTCGTTTTGGCGAGGCTGTCAAGGTTGCGTCAATTACGATGTGTTGCAACGCACCGACCGCCGATACTGCATTTGTACGGCAATGTTGTACGATCCTAAAGAACATGAATAAATAAAATGATATGAAAAAGCAAAAAGTAGTTTTGGCATATAGCGGAGGATTGGACACCTCTTTCTGTGCCATGTATCTGTCGAACGAATTGGGATACGAAGTTTATACCGCACTGGCCAACACCGGTGGGTTTTCGAACGAAGACTTGAAGCGAGTGGAAGAACGCGCCTACAAATTGGGTGCGGTGAAACATGTTAATCTCGACATCACTCAAGAATATTACGAAAAAAGCATCAAATACATGATTTTTGGGAATGTCCTGCGCAACGGCACCTATCCGATTTCGGTGAGTTCGGAACGGATTTTTCAAGCGATTGCAATTATCAATTACGCAAAAGAAATCGGCGCGGATTTTGTCGCACACGGAAGCACCGGAGCGGGCAACGACCAAGTGCGTTTCGATTTGACCTTCGATGTGTTGGCTCCGGAAATTGGAATTATCACGCCTACGCGCGACATGGTTTTGACTCGTGAATACGAAATCAATTACTTGAAGGAACACGGTTTTGAGGCCGATTTCACCAAAATGGAATATTCCATCAATAAAGGCTTGTGGGGCACGAGTATCGGCGGAAAAGAAACATTGAAATCCGACCAAACTTTGCCCGAAGAGGCTTATCCCTCTCCATTACAGGAAAAAGGCGAGGAATTGCTGAAAATTTCGTTTACTGAGGGTGAAATTTCGGCGATCAATGGACAACCCTGTACGGATAAGGTCAAAGCGATTCAAGACATTGAAAAAATAGCGGCACGTTATGCCGTTGGGCGCGATATGCACATCGGCGACACGATTATCGGCATCAAAGGCCGTGTAGGTTTTGAGGCAGCGGCTCCTTTGGTAATCATCCATGCGCATAAAATGCTTGAGAAACACACTTTATCCAAGTGGCAGCAATATTGGAAAGACCAAGTAGGCACATGGTATGGCATGTTTCTGCATGAGGCACAATACCTTGAGCCGGTCATGCGCGACATCGAAACATTTTTGGAAAGTTCGCAACGCAACGTAACCGGAACGGTTATCATTCGCTTGCGTCCTTATCACTACACATTAGTCGGCGTAGAAAGCGATTTTGACCTGATGAAAACCGATTTTGGCGAATATGGCGAAATCAATAAAGCCTGGACGGCAGACGACGCCAAAGGTTTTACGAAAATCACAGCTATTCCGACCAAGATTTTTTATGCGGTGCAAAAAAAGAACGGAAAATGACGATTTAACAACTTAATTTCTTATGAAAATCAGAGTAGGAATTATCGGGGGCGCGGGATATACGGCGGGTGAATTGCTTCGCCTGCTTATTCATCATCCGGACGTGGAAATTGCCTTTGTGCATAGCACGAGCAGTGCCGGGAAACCGGTTATCGACATTCACGAGGGACTGATTGGCGAAACGGATTTGGTGTTTACCGACCAATTACCCCCCATCCCCCTAAAGGGGGAGTTGAGTTCCAATGATGATGTTGCTTCTACTCCCCCTTCAGGGGGATGGGGGGTAGATGCATTGTTTCTATGCTCGGCACATGGTGACAGTAAAAAGTTTATGGAGAGTAATCAAATTTCTAAATCACTGAAAATCATTGATTTAGCAATGGATTATCGCGACGAAAGCGACGGTTTTGTTTATGGTTTGCCCGAATTGAATAAAAAACGCATTGTTTCGTCGGGGAAAATTGCCAATCCGGGCTGTTTTGCGACCGCTATTCAACTGGCCTTGTTGCCGTTAGCGAAAAATAATTTGCTAAAAAACGAAGTGCATGTGCATGCGATTACCGGATCAACCGGTGCAGGTGTGAAACCGGGTGCGACAAGTCATTTCTCGTGGCGCGACAACAATCTTTCGGTCTATAAAGTCTTTGAACATCAGCACTTAAAGGAGATTTGCGAAACGCTCGACTGCGACATTTCGCAAATCAATTTCATTCCGGTGCGCGGTAATTTTTCACGCGGAATTTTTGCAACTGCTTACACCGAAAGCAATTTGACGATTGGCGAAGCGGTTGCCTTGTACAACGATTTTTACCGCGACGCTGCTTTCACGTTCATTTCGGACAAAAATATTGATTTGAAGCAGGTTGTCAATACCAACAAGTGCCTTTTGCATTTGGAAAAATACGGCAACAAACTCTTTATTATTTCGATTATCGATAATTTATTAAAAGGTGCGTCGGGACAAGCCGTACAGAATTTCAACCTGTTGTTTGGACTGGACGAACGTGCCGGATTACAACTTAAAGCAAGCGGATTTTGATATGAGACCTCCTACATTACAATATTTTTATTTGGAAAAGCCGATGTGGCTGCTCATCACAATTTGCACTCTTAGTGTGCTTTTGTGGATTGGCAAGGGTGATTTTTACACCAAAGGCGAACCGCGCGAAGCTTCAGTTGCTGTGTCTATGATAGAGAAAAATCAGTGGATTTTGCCGGAAGCCTATGCCGACGAAATTGCTTACAAACCGCCGTTAGTGCATTGGGCAATCGCGCTGTTTTCGCTGCCCAAAGGCGAAATTACGCCGCTTTCGGCACGCCTGCCGTCGGCGATTTCTTTCATTTGTTTGATTTGCTTTACCTTCGTTTTCTTCGGTAAAAACCTGCGCATGCAGGACGCGTTTTTATCCGCACTTATTCTGATTACCTGCTTTGAGCTGCACCGTGCCGCCATGACGTCGCGTGTGGATATGACGCTGACTTTTTTCATTGTTTTGGGGCTTCAACGCCTGTTTCGGTGGGAGGAGCGGAAGAAACTCAAAGGTTTTCCGCTGGTCGTTCCGATTGTTTTGGGTTTGGCAACGCTGACCAAAGGACCTGTGGGCATTGCATTGCCTTTGCTGGTTTTCGGGATTTATTTATTGGTACTGAAATATAATTTTTGGAAAATAGTTGTCAAACTGCTGCCAGTTGCGCTTGCGGCTTTTGTTCTTCCGCTCGTTTGGTATGTTTTGGCTTACCTTCAGGGTGGAAAAGCGTTTTTGGACGTCGTGTGGGCAGAAAATTTCGGACGCTTTTTAGGCTCGGATAATTTGAATATCCAATACTATCTGGGACACGAAGTCCCATTTTGGCATAATTTCATCACGTTGTTGAGCGGTTTCCTGCCTTGGACGTTGCTGTTGGTGATTTCCCTTTTTGGATTAAACTATCATTTCAAAAAAAGCAGCGGGAAAAATCTTTGGCAACGCATGGCCGGCATGGAAAAAATCAAGTTGTTTTCACTGATTTCGGCTGTCGTTATCATTCTTTTTTATTGTATTCCGGCGAGCAAGCGCAGTGTTTATCTTATGCCGGCTTATCCGTTTATCGCGATTTTTATTGCCGAATATATTTTGTATCTCACTGAATATAAGGCGAAAATCACGCGGATTTTTTCGTGGATTATCGGAATTTTCGGTGTGCTGATTTTCCTGATTTGGACGTTCGCCGTTGTTTTTCCGATTATTGATTTGTCTAACATTTCACTGGAAGCCTCAGGCGTGGTGCAACAGCTCACTCCGCAACCGTTTTATGCGTATATTTTGATTGTCGTCTTGCTTTACGCGCTGTTTGTTCTGGGCAAACATTTGTGGAAGAAAAATCATTTGAAAGTTTTGTATGCGACCATCGGCGTCTATTTGGCGATTTTCATGGTAATGGACGGCATTTTCTTTCCGGCTTACAAAGATAGTATCAGTATCAAACCTTTCGCTCAACGGATTGCCCGACAATATCCGTTACGTTCCGACAATGTTTTTGTAATGAATAACTTGCTGGAATACAGCAACATGTATGGCTTGAATTTTTATCTGCACAATGCTTTCCACAATTTTGAAACGGAAAAACCGTCGAAAGGTTTCTTTTTAACGAGCGAAAGCAGTTTTGAAAAAGTCCTGCAAAAATACGGACAAAATTATTCGTTCCAATTGTTGGAAGAAGTTCAAAACAAAAATCGGGACGGCGGAAAAGTTATACAATTATATTCGTTCAAAACTGAAAATAAATGAACGTTTGCAGGTCGGCCGTGATAAATTGATAAATGATAAAGACGGAAATCACCACGAACAATGCCATAACGACGAGTGGCATTTGCGCAAAAACGAGGCGGTAACGTCGTTTCCAATTTTCCGGCAACCAGTGGATAATCATACCGATAACGATTAAGGCGAAGACCGAACGATATTCGTAAATCATGCGTCCGATTTGAGAAAAATCCCATTTTCCACCGATTTGATTGACCATGTTTTGGGCTGTATTCCACGCTGTCCGGTTGGCTTCGGCCGGGTCTAAATTCGATCCGGAACGGAAAAACAGACGCGTAAAAGAAATAAACACAAAGGTTTGGAAAATTGCCCAAGCCATTTCCAAGTATTTAAAAGCGTGTTTTCCACCATAATAAGTGTAAATCATACGGATAAGCGTGCCGAATGCCAGAATGCCGAGCCAAATGAGGGCAATGTTGAAAATCGGTTTTGGAACAAGCCAAGCCAAAAATAAACTCAGTGCAGTGAGCGATACGAGAATAATCGTGCGCAGATACACGTTCCAATCTTTCCAGAATTTATATACGAGCATTCCCAAGCCATTCAGACCACCCCAAATCATGAAATTCCAACTTGCGCCGTGCCAAATTCCGCCGATGAGCATGGTGTTCATCATGTTCAAATTCGTATTGATTTTCCGCCTTTTTTCGGGATATTTTTTGGCAATATAATAAAGGACAGACACGACCAAAAGGATTAATATCCCCACCCAGATGCTCCCCGAAAGGATAAATGCAATCAATGCAATTGCAATAATAATGAAATAGGTGGCAAAAGTCGCTTTGCGGTTGCCGCCCAGCGGAATATACAAGTAATCCTGCAACCATTTCGACAATGAAATATGCCAGCGTTTCCAGAAATTGCCCGGATTAGTTGCTTTGTACGGTGAATTGAAATTCTTCGGCAGATAAAAGCCCATTAACATTGCCACGCCAATCGCAATATCGGTATAACCCGAAAAATCAGCATACACCTGCAACGAATAGCCGAACAACGCTGCCAAATTTTCAAAACCGGAATACATGGTCGGATTTTCAAATACACGATCGACAAAATTAACTGCGATATAATCGCTCAAAATGATTTTTTTCGCCAAGCCATTCAAAATCCAAAACACCGCCATTCCGAATTGCTTCCGTCCCAAATGATATTTTTGATAAATCAGCGGAATAAATTCATTGGCGCGCACAATCGGTCCAGCCACTAATTGCGGAAAGAAACTGACATAAAAACCGAAATTTAAAATTTCCTTTACCGGCCGTATTCGTTCGCGGAAAACGTCCATTAAGTAGCTGATATTCTGGAAAGTATAAAACGAAATACCCACCGGAAGCAAAATATCGCCGACATCAAAACGCGCGCTGCCGGTCAAGACATTGCCCGCCCATGCAAAAACATCGAAAACATGCAAATTTGTTCCGAGCATGTCATTCATCAAGCCGGTGAAAAAATAAGCGTATTTAAAATAGCACAGAAAAAACAGATTAACGACCAATCCAACAATGAGTTGCCTCTTCTTTTTCTGTTCCGTATCCGCCTTATCAATTCTATTCGCCTGAAGAAAATTGAAAATAGTCGTAAAAATTAAAATTAAAACGAATAATCCACTCGTTTTGTAATAAAAAAACAAGCTCACAAAGCACAGAAAGGCATTACGCAACAGGACTTTGTTTTGCAGCAAAGCAAAACCTGCAAACACAATCGCAAAAAATGCCCAAAAATAAAACTGTGTGAATAGCAACGGCGAGTGAGCGTCGAATGCAAAAACTGTTTTCAGAAAATCGAAAATCATGTGGGCAATTTCAGAAATTTGTTTGTTTGTAATAGTTTATCAGTGCGTTGTAAAATAAATCCCCAATCAAAATATAACCGGAACGAGTGAAATGGACTTTGTCCTTTTTTGCCAACCCTTCGTTTTGCCATTTACGCATTGAATTTAATCCGCCCATGAGCGAAAATAAATCCCAGACACCGCCTTGATGTTCTTCGGCCAAGCGATAAAACGCCTCGCGTGCAATCAATCCGCGTGGATTGACGCGGTATTTTTTTCGTGAAATCCGTTGAAACGAGTCATTGTTCGTAATAAAAATATAGGCGCAATCGGGAGAAACCCGCTCGATTTTTTCAATCAACCTATCGTAATTCTGGCAAAATCCGTCGACTGTGAAATCTTTGGAAGTCGCATCGTTAATACCAATCGCAAAAATGATTAAATCGGGCTGTATTAACCGCAATTCTTCTTCAAAATATTCGCTGTTGAGATACGACGGAACAGACGCACCATTCACTCCAATCGCGTGATAAACAATGCCGGGAGTTTCGCGTTCCGGAATAAATCCATTGACGACAAACAGGTGCGGAACGCTGTCTTGCTGGATAAATCCGACGCTGAACGAATAATCGGGCGTAGGCAACGGAAAAAGATAGGTACTGCTCACATAATCCCACAAACCTTCAATCGTGTCATTATTATGATAAAGCACCGGTTTCACACCGAAACTTCCATCTTCGACATAGCCCAGCAGGCGCAATTGATCAAATTCCCAACGAAAAATCGAATCCCTATTAAGGTCGATATTGATTTGGGCTTCCGGATCGTTCGTATAAACGGCTATTCCACCCATACCCAGCGGAATCTCCCGTGATTTCTGCACATTCCGCGCCGACGACCAAACGCCCGAATAGGTTACTTTATAATTTTCCGGATTGTTGGTTTTGGCCACCGAAAACGGAAAAATAAATCCGCGCGGCGGCTGAAAATCCGCATTAACGGCATCCAAATTTCGCCGTACTTCGTTTGAAAAAATATCGGCCTGCACGTGTGAGCCGCCGATATGTAAAATATTGATGCGTCCTTCGCCCAAACAAACCAGCGTATCGACTTTGCTAAAAAAATGATTTAGGCGCATGGAATCTTTGCCCGGCACAGAAATATCGCAATAGCGCGTATTCATAAAATTGTATTCGGGGACAAATACTTCCGTGATATTTTCTTTTGTCCGCTGTGCAAACAACGAAACGGTGAAAATAAATAATGTCAAAAAAGTTATCCGAAAATGTTTCATGGTTGCGATTTTTCAAAAAGATAATAATCATAATACATCATCAACGATTCAAAAAACAGTTCCGATATGCGTGCCGCGCCTTTTTCGCTGAAATGAATGTAATCTTTTGCGGCTAACGCAGGGGAATTGCGCACCCAATCAATCATCGAATTTCGTCCGCCCATCACCTCATACATGTCCCAAAAAGCGACGCCGTTTTCCAATGCAGCTTGCTTCAATGCTTCTATTGTTTGTTCCAAATAGGGATAAGTCTGCAATTGCCCTTTTATTTTCGTGCTCATGTCCGCAGGCCCTATGAAAATTATTTTTGTTTTCGGATTGCATTTTTTGAAAAACACGATTTGCTCGGACATCGTTTTTTTGTATTGCGCAATCTGTTTGTCGCTATGTACAACCGGTGTAATGTTTCCGCCAAATTCCAGCATGACCAGCCCGACGTTTAATTCTTTCAACATGGAAGACATCAACTCGGCGTCTGTTGTGCTGAAAAATGTACCTGAACTGCCCCGAAACGGTACATTATCTACCGCCACACCCGATTTTCCATCAACTGCAATTCCATAAATCTCGCTTGCACCGGACAACTGCAAACTGAACGATTGAACCGGCGTATTGAAGTTCCATGAGAAAACGCTCACCGCCGGCAAGTTTCTCCGTACTGCTTTCGGAGCACTCAGTTTTTTATTGCTCAAATTCGCCTGAAAATTTTCGCTCGGTTTGCCCACAAACAAACGGATTTTCTGAAATTCTTTGGCATTATCAAAAGTTACTTTCCAATCGCGCGCATGAACAGAAATCATCGCATTGCCCGACAACATTCCCACTTGTCCCAAGGCACCGTAACGGCGATGTGCCGCCGAATTTTTCAATGTTCCGGCAACGATAAAGCGTTCGATATTTCCTGAAAAATCTTGTCCCACCGCCGACGAAGGGATGGGTTGAACGGCAGGCAACAATCCCGGCCCGTTTCCGCCGAATTTTTCCTGCAATTTCTGGCGCAGATAACCGGTAATGCGGTCGCCTTCAATTTGAGAATCGCCGTAATGCAAGATATGAACAATTTTGCCTGCCTGTTGGCAAGTATCCAGTTCCGCAAACAAATCGTCGAAATAATCCCATTGATTATCTGGCAGATGAATGCGCGAAGCATGGTTTTGGAAAAAGGTCGTATAAAACGAGAGAGAATCCTGATAAAGGGAATCCTGATATTGCTTCATGCGCAAGCTCTCTTCCATTTCCTTCATTCGTTGGGACGCTGTCGTGGAATGTCCCGCTTCTTTCGTGAGCATATCCTCGACCGTCGGAAAATATAACTGCTTATTGCCCAATGTGACACCGTCGCGCGGGAACACCGAACTGATTATTCCCAGCAGAAACAAGACCGCAACAATGAACAAAAGAGATTTGTAGATATTCACACTATTAATAATTTCAAAAAACGGCATAAAAGTAGTAAAATTATCGGTAAATCAAAAAATATTCCCAACATCTTGTTACTTTGAAAAATTAATTTTACCTTTGCAACCCGATTGAATAAAAATAAAAATAAGATACAGTCATGAAACGGACATTTCAACCTTCCAACAGGAAAAGAAAAAACAAACACGGTTTCCGCGAAAGAATGGCAACCGCTAACGGCCGTAGAGTTTTGGCTTCACGCAGAGCGAGAGGCAGGGCAAAATTATCGGTATCCGACGAATATAACGGATAATACGTGCGCGTTTAAATAATAATGAGGGGAATAAAGCCAAAAGTTTATTCCCTTTTGTATTTATATCCTCTTTTTTCGTATTTTTGTTCCGTATTTAAAAATAGATTATGAAAATGTCCGGCTTTTTCTCGAATGTTTATGTAAAAAATTTGCTTTTGGCATTTGCCATTGTATTGGTGCTTATTTTTATTGTGCTGGGTTGGCTGAATGTCTATACTAAGCATGGAAAAGAAATCAATGTGCCTGATGTGAAGGGGTTACAGGTGGCGGAAGCCGTGTCTTTTTTCCGAAAAGCGACACTGAATCACCTGATTATCGATTCCGTTTATGTTAAAAACAAGCCTGCAGGCAGTATCATTGAAACCGTTCCGCCGGTAGGTACGCGGGTAAAGGAAGGGCGGACGATTTACCTGACCGTCAATTCCGGTACGGCTCAAATGTTAATTATTCCGTCCGTCAAAGACATGTCGCAACGGCAGGCAACGGCCATGTTGACGGCTTTGGGATTCGAGGCAGTGCAGGTACAGTTGGTTTCGGGTGCTTATCGCGACTTGGTGGTGGGCTTGGAAAGCAGAGGTCATTCGCTGTTGTCGGGAGAACGTGTTCCCGCCGATATTCCTCTGACGCTTTTGGTCAGTTCGGGTATGGGCGAAATCATACCGGACAGCAGTACGGTGGTGCAGGAAATCGATACGGAAGAAGAACAATGGTATTAATCGATGGAAGAATGGCAGGAAGACATTGAGCAGAATGGCGTAGAAGATACCGGAGATGAATTGTACGAACATTATCGTTTTGTAGCCGATAAGGGACAAACGCTTTTACGTGTTGATAAATTTTTGGTCGATAGAGTGCCGTCGGCTTCGCGCAACCGCATTCAGCAGGCGGCCGAAGCGGGTTATGTGCTGGCCAATGGCGAGCCGGTGAAAGCGGCTTACCGGGTGAAACCCGAAGATGTGATAACGGTGGTCATGGACACGCCCCGCCATGAGTTGGAAATTTTGCCTGAAGATATTCCGATTGCGATTGTGTATGAAGATGATAGCTTGCTGGTGGTAGATAAACCGCCGGGCATAGTCGTTCACCCGGGACATGGTAATTATTCGGGCACATTGGTCAATGCGTTGGCTTGGCATTTAAAGGAAACGCCCAATTACAATGCGAAAGACCCGCGTTTGGGTTTGGTGCATCGGATAGACAAAGATACTTCAGGCTTGTTGGTCGTGGCGAAAGATATCGATACCAAGACGCATTTGGGGTTGCAGTTTTACAATAAAACAACCCAGCGGAAATATTGGGCGTTGGTTTGGGGAAATATCAAGGAGGACGAGGGGCGAATTGAAGGAAACATCGGACGCGACCAGCGCGACAAAATGTTGATGACGGTTTATCCCGACGGTGATTACGGCAAAACGGCGGTAACGCATTACAAAGTGTTGGAACGTTTTGGCTACGTCACGCTGATTGAGTGCCGTTTGGAAACCGGACGCACCCACCAAATCCGCGTTCATTTGAAACATATCGGACACACGCTGTTTAATGACTTTCGCTACGGCGGACACGAGATTTTGAAAGGTAATACTACTGCGCGCTATCGGCAGTTTATACATAATTGCTTTGAAATTTGTCCGCGTCAAGCATTGCATGCCAAGACGTTAGGATTTATTTACCCGAAAACGGGCGAACCGGTTTTTTTTGAAAGTCCGTTGCCGGAAGATATGGAACTATTAATAGAAAAGTGGAGAAAATATGCATTATAAAAAAAATATAGCGATTGTTGCGGGGGGATATTCTTCCGAAAGTGTGGTTTCACTGAAAAGCGCGCAAGGCATTCGGTCGTTTATCGACAAAGAAAAATATAATTTATATATCGTTTGGATTACAAAAGACCGCTGGACAGTGCAAATTTCGGATAAAACCGAAGTGGAAATCGACAAAAACGATTTTAGCTTTGTTGCTGAAGATAAAAAAATCTGTTTTGATTTTGCCTACATCACCATTCACGGCACGCCGGGCGAAAACGGTTTGTTGCAGGGATATTTGGATATGATCGGCGTTCCGTATTCCTGTTGCGGGGTGTTGGCCGCATCTTTGACGTTCAGTAAGTATTTTTGTAATCAATATTTAAAAAATTTCGGTGTAAAAATAGCTTCTTCCGTCTATTTGAAGCGAGGAGAAATTGTCGAACCGGAAGAAATTGTCGAACGCTTGGGATTGCCGGTTTTCGTGAAACCCAACGACGGCGGTTCGAGTTTTGGAACGACAAAAGTGCTTGCCGTCGAACAGTTGCCACCGGCTATCGAAATGGCATTGAAAGAAGGCGAAGACGTTTTGATAGAGAGCTTTATGCCCGGAACGGAAGTAACTTGCGGTTGTTATAAAGTGAAAGGCAAACCGGTCGTTTTTCCGATTACGGAAGTGGTGAGCAAGAACGATTTTTTTGATTATAACGCCAAATACAATATGGAAAGCGACGAAATCACGCCTGCTCGAATTTCCGACGCATTGACCGGCGAAATTCAATCGCTGACTTCCCGCATTTACGATTGGTTGGGTGCGAAAGGGATTATCCGCGTCGATTACATCATTTCGCCCAAAGGTGAAGTCCGCATGTTGGAAGTGAATACCACACCGGGTATGACGACGACGAGTTTTATCCCGCAACAAGTCCGTGCCGCCGGTTTGGACATTCGGGAGGTACTAACTGAAATTATCGAAAACGAATTCAATACAAAATAATATGGAAAAGAATGCCGAATTTGACGATATACGTCCGTATTATGACGAGGAAGTTGCGCCGAAGATGGAACGTTTGTTAAACGACTCGCAGTTCAAAAGAGTGGTCGAATCAAATTTTCCCGATAAAAATTGGGAAGAACTGTCGGCGTTGATGCGCTCGTTCAAGACCAAACGGGAGTTTCAAACCATGTTGATAAAAAACGTTATTTTTTATGTCGTCAATCAATCTTCAAATTCGGTCGATTGTACCGGATTTGAAAATATCGAAAAAAATACGGCTTATACTTTTATTTCCAACCACCGCGACATCGTTTTGGACGCTTCCTTGTTGGCTGTACTGTTGGATAAAGGAGGTCATGAAATCCCTGAAATTGCAATCGGTGACAATTTGTTGTTATATCCGTGGATTGAAAATTTGGTGCGTTTGAACAAGAGTTTTATCGTCAAGCGCGGAGTTTCGATTCGGCAGATGTTGGAGGTGTCCGCCCATCTTTCCAAATATATCCATTTTGCGGTCCAAAAGAAAAAAGAGTCGGTTTGGATTGCGCAACGTGAAGGGCGTGCGAAAGACTCTAACGACCGGACACAAGAAAGTTTGCTGAAAATGCTGACCATGGGAGGCGATGGTGATATATCGACAAATATCAGGGAATTGAATATTGTTCCGCTTTCGTTGTCGTATGAATATGACCCATGCGATTATCTGAAAGCAAAGGAATTTCAGCAGAAACGGGACAATCCCGGTTTTAAGAAAACACAGGACGATGATTTGCTGAACATGCAGACCGGGATTTTGGGCTATAAGGGGAATATTCATTTTCAATTTGGCCGGCCATTAAATTCGTTGTTGAAAACAACAGTCGGTGAGCTTCCCAAAAACGAATTGTTTCCGGAAATTGCTTCGACGATTGATAAGGAAATTTTCCGCAACTACCGTTTTTATCCGGTCAATTACATTGCTTACGACCGTTTGTGGGGCAAAAATCATTTTGCAAACCAATACACACCGGGCGATGAAAAAGCTTTTGACGCTTATTTGCGCAAGCAGTTAGATAAAATACAGTTGAAAAACAAAGACACTCCGTTTTTGACGGAAAAAATCTTGGAAATGTACGCTAATCCGGTAAAAAATCATTACGATCAGATATAATATTATACATTATGAAATATAAGCGAATACTTTTGAAGCTCAGCGGGGAATCGCTGATGGGTGAGAAACAGTACGGTATCGATGAAGCACGTTTGAGTGATTATGCCCGGCAGATTAAAGAAATTGCCGGTATGGGCATTCAAGTGGCGATTGTTATCGGCGGTGGCAATATTTTTCGCGGACTGAGCGGTGCGGCCAAAGGGTTTGACCGTGTAAAAGGTGACCAGATGGGAATGCTGGCGACCATAATCAACAGTCTGGCGTTGAGTTCCGCATTGGAAAAGGAAGGAATAAAAAGCAATGTTTTTACAGCCACACGTGTCGAGCCTTTTGGACGATTGTACGTGAAAGCGGACGCGATAGATGCTTTGCAACGTGGAGAAATTGCGATTGTGGCCGGCGGAACAGGTAATCCGTTTTTTACGACCGATACGGCTTCGGCTTTGCGCGCAGTGGAATTGGAGGCCGACGTGATGTTGAAAGGTACGCGCGTTGATGGCATTTATACCGCCGACCCGGAAAAAGACAAATCGGCTGTCAAATTCGACGAGATCACTTACGACGAAA
>BNTW01000008.1 GCA_025996895.1 Bacteroidia bacterium
TGTCAATTTCCGCAATTACGGCATTGTCGGCACACCAACATTTATTTTGATTGATGCCGAAGGGATCGTTCGCGGACGATACGCCCAATTAAAGGAATGGTTGAAATGAAATAGCAATAACAAAACACTTAATCGGGAAAATCTACAGATAATTCTCAAAAGTTCGCATAACTGTTTGTTTGTAGATTTTCCCGTTCCCGAGGTAGGGGCGGCCGTAAAGGTCGCCCCTTACTTTTGCGTATCTCCCAAAAATTCCGTACTTTTGTTCTTTCATTGAATTTTTAGAACAATTGAAAGAATTTATTATTACGGACACGCCGACCGATAAGGCGGTTTTGGTGGGTTTGATTACCCCCGAACAAAATGAGGTAAAATCCAAAGAATACTTGGATGAGTTGGATTTTTTAGCTTCTACGGCCGACATCAAGACGGTGAAGCGATTTACGCAACGCGTAGATTATGCCCACCCGGTAACGTTTGTCGGCTCGGGAAAATTGCAGGAAATCAAAGCGTTTGTCGAAGACGAAGACAACGAAATCAGCCGGGTGATTTTCGACGACGAGCTTTCGCCCAAACAGTTGCGCAACCTGGAAGCCGAGTTGAAGGTGAAAATCATGGATCGTACGAGCCTGATTTTGGATATTTTCGCAGGACGCGCCCAAACGGCTCATGCGAAAACGCAGGTCGAATTAGCGCAATATAATTATATGTTACCGCGCCTGACACGTCTTTGGACGCACTTGGAACGGCAAAGTGGCGGCGGAAGCGGCGGATTTCGCATGCGCGGGCCGGGAGAAACTCAGTTGGAAACCGACCGGCGGATTATTTTAAGCAAGATTGCCAAGCTGAAGGAAGATTTGAAAGAAATAGATAAGCAGAAAGCCAACCAGCGGAAAAATCGTGGGAAGCTGGTGCGCGTGGCCTTGGTCGGTTATACGAACGTAGGTAAATCCACGTTAATGAACTTGTTAAGCAAATCGGACGTGTTTGCCGAAAATAAATTATTTGCTACGCTCGACACGACTGTCCGGAAAATTACGGTCGAAAATCTGGCTTTTCTCTTGTCGGATACGGTCGGATTTATTCGCAAACTACCCACCGAATTAATTGAATCGTTTAAATCCACACTCGACGAGGTGCGCGAAGCCGATTTGCTGGTGCATGTGGTTGATATTTCCCACCCCGCGTTTGAGGAGCAATTGGAAGTCGTAACGCAGACGCTGAACGAACTTTCGGACGAAGCGAAACCGGCGATTATTGTTTTTAACAAGATAGATGCTTTTTCGCACGTTGAAAAGGAAACCGACGATTTGACGCCCCGAACGAAAGAAAATATCTCGCTCGAAGAACTGAAAAAGTCATGGATAGGCAAGCTTCACGAAAACTGCGTGTTCATTTCCGCACAGGAAAAACAGAATATCGAAGAACTGAAAGCCCTGTTGTATGAGCGTGTGAAAGAAATTCATACACAGCGTTTTCCGTATAATGATTTTCTGTATCAGGATTATTCCGATTTGGAAAAAGCCGTAAATGATTAAAAATATGTATAGGAAACTAACAAACGAGGAAATAAATGCCTTGCAGGCGCAGGGCTGCCAGTCGGACAAATGGGCGGCGGTCGAAGTGCGCGATGGTTTTTCGACGGAACATATCCGTCAAGTCATTTTTTCGGGTAGTGTCCGTTTGGGACGCCTGAATTCGTTTTTTGATTTGCCCGGCGGCGTTCGAAAACATGCCGGACTTCGTCAGGTTACGTTGCATAATTGTGAAATCGGCGACGATGTGTTGATTGAAAACATTCAAAATTATATTGCCAATTATCAAATCGGAAATCATACCTTTATTCAAAATGTGGACCGGATTTTGACCGACGGAAAATCTTCGTTCGGAAACGGTGTCGAAGTGGCGGTTTTGAACGAAACCGGCGGGCGCGAGGTGAAAATCAACGACAAACTTTCGGCGCATGTGGCCTATATTCTGGCTCTTTACCGCCATCGTCCTGAGCTGATTGCCAAACTGAACGGCATGATTGATTTTTATGCACAAAAACACGCTTCCGACACCGGCACAATCGGAGACAACGTTTTTATCTGCAACGTCGGCCTGATTCGGAATGTACGAATGGGAAATAACACGCATATCGAGGGTGCAAGCCGGCTGGAAAACGGAAGCATCAACAGCAACGAACACGACCCGGTGCATATCGGACACAGCGTGATTGCCGACGATTTTATTATTTGTTCCGGCTCGAAAGTGGAAGACGGCACGATGCTCACGCGCTGTTTTGTGGGACAAGCCTGTCAACTCGGACACAGTTATTCGGCCAGTGATTCCCTGTTTTTCAGCAACTGTCAGGGCGAAAACGGCGAAGCCTGTGCGATTTTTGCCGGCCCCTACACGGTTACGCACCACAAATCGACGCTCTTGATTGCCGGTATGTTTTCGTTTATGAATGCCGGATCAGGCTCGAACCAGAGCAACCACATGTATAAATTAGGTCCTATCCATCAGGGAATTATCGAGCGAGGCGGAAAAACCACGAGCGACTCCTATATTCTTTGGCCGGCCAAAATCGGCGCATTTTCGCTGATTATGGGACGGCATTACCGCAACTCGGATACGTCGGATATGCCGTTTTCGTATCTGATTGAAAATGAAAACGAAACGTATCTTGTTCCGGGTGTAAATTTAAAAAGTGTCGGCACCATCCGCGACGCACAAAAATTTCCGAAACGCGACAAACGAAAAGATCCGAACAAGCTTGACCAGATTAATTTTAACTTGTTAAGTCCTTATACCGTTCAAAAAATGTTTAAGGGAACGGAAATTTTAAGGAGTTTGCAAGCACATTGCGGGGAGACGTCGGAAACTTATACCTATCAAAGTTGTATTATCAAAAATTCCGCACTGCGCAAAGGTTTGAGTTTATATAACAAGGCGATACGGAAATTTTTGGGCAATTCGCTGATTTCGCGACTGGAAAATCATACGGCTTCGATGGAAACCGTCCGCCAAAGGCTTCGTCCCGACAACGATTTGGGTTTGGGCGAATGGCGCGATTTGGGCGGTGTTTTGATGCCGAAAACGGTGGTCAATGAATTGCTGGACGGTATAGAAACCGGAAAAATTGCCCGCCTGAAAGAAATCAATGCGTTTATCGAAAAGGCTCATCAACAATATTATTCTTATGAATGGACGTGGGCGTGGGAAAAAATCTGCGCGTATTACGATGTAGATTTGGAAACCATCACTTCGGCAGACATCATTGCGATTGTGGAAGATTGGCGGGAAGCAGTGGTTGGTTTGGACAAAATCCTGTATGAGGACGCAAAAAAGGAATTTTCCTTAAATGCACGTACCGGCTTCGGCGCGGACGGCAACAGCGACGACCGCCTGCTGGATTTTGAATATGTGCGCGGAAATTTCGAAAAAAATCCTTTCGTATCTTCGCTCTTGCAACACATCGAGAAAAAAACGGCGTTGGGAAACCGCGTCATTGCGGAAATGAAAAATTTGTAGCTTTTATCTCGTCCGGTAAAAATACGTCAGTTTGGTCGTAAGCACTTGATTTCCGGACGATTGAAACGGGTCGCTTTTCCCGTTGTTGAACGCATCGGACAAGCCGAAATAATAACGCCCTTCCAACACAAAACGGCCGAGACCGGTGCGGATTTCCAAACCGCCGCCGCCGGCAATTCCATAATCAAAAGGTCGTTCTACCGGTTTATCATAATAGGAATCATAAGAGCCGTCCGGCGTATTAATTACTTTTTTACTATTGTTTTTGTTTCCGATTTGAAAACCGATTTGCGGCCCTAAATTAAACACCAAACGTACGCGGCTTCCTAAATTGAAATAAATATGCGTCATGACGGGCAGTTCCAGATAATCGATCCGGCGCGAATATTCGTTTAAGTGCAAAAGCGTGTCCGTCCGCTCTTTCCATCCACGTTGCGCATAATTCAATTCGACTTGCAAGCCAAAATTACTTTCGGAAATATAGCGCGCCGTCAATCCGATGGTCGCCTGCGTCAGCATATCCTGCGGAACATTCGGATAAAAACGCATCTTGGAAAAAGTCGCACCGGCATTACCTCCAAATGCCCATTCAGGCTGAAATTTCGCTTGTTGCGCTTGCGTTATTCCGGCAATCATAAAAAGAAACAATAGTGCAATCGGCTTTTTCATTGGTATTTAATTCACGCTTTTGGACGTAATCGTAAAATTCGGATTAAATTCCACCCAATAGATATTGGTATTGATAAATCCGCCCCAATTATTCACTTGCTCAAAGTAAAAATCCATTTGTACACCTTTGTAATTCAATCGGTTAGGATTAATTTCAAACAAAGTTCCGTATTTTTGCAAACTTTGGATAAAATACAACCCGGTGTCGTAGCCGAGCATGCCGTATTTCGGAAAAATATTAATCAGTTCCCGCGAATACCAACGCTGATACAGGTTGTTGAACGATTTCACCTTTGGTGACGTAGGATTGGCATAAAAAACGCTGAAAAAGGAAGCGTCCAAACGGAAAAAATCGTCCGTATAATCGGTTGCGTAAGTTTGCCAAGCCGGATAACCGAACATCGAAACCGATAGTTGCGGTTGCGCGTCTAACAATCCTTTTAAAGGCGTCATCAACTTTAAAAGCGTTTCGCGCCGGTCGTCGGCCGGAATAAATACATTATTCGCATTTTCCGATACCACTCCCTGAATTTCAGCAAGCAGGTCGTTACTCGTTCCGATAACTTTATACGACATGTATTTGGCTTTTAAATCTTTTTGAAGCGTTTCGACGAAATCCGTCTTGTTGCCGTCGTCCTTCGGGATATAAAAAATAATATTTGACCGCTTATATTGATTGCAAAAAGCCGCCGAAGCTTTGGAATACAAATAGGATTGGGGCGTATTGATTTGATAAACATAATGATTGTTCAACGGCTCGTCGCTTTTCGACGTAAAAGGAATGATGTATGGAATTTTCTTGTCGGACGCAAAAGATGCAATCAGCTTAATTTGCTTGTCCGACAGTCCGCCGATAATCAAATGTACGTTTTGCAGCGCGGTTTTTTGAAGAATGCCGTTCAACAAATTGACTTCCGATCCGGTGTCATACACTTGCAAATCGACCGAAATACCACTTTTCTTAATATCTTCCAGCGCGAGCAAAATCCCTTCGTAATATTCCACCATGCGGTTGGTCGCCGCATTTTTTGGCGTTGTCCCTTCTTTCAATCCGAAGGGCAACAAGAGGGCAACCCGCAGGGAGTTGATATTATTTACTTGATTATCAGCATTTAACAGTGCGTTTGTTATCGACATATTGTAAGCCTCGTTCGTACCTTCTATCGGCGTAGTTACCTTGTTTGTAGGAATACGAATAATTTTACCGATACTAAATGTTTCAATCGACAAGCCCGGATTAACCGCTATAATATCTTCACCCTTCATTTGATATTGGCGCGAAACGGAATACAACGTTTCCTTCGGTTGAATAGTGTGGTAAAAATACGAGCCGGATTCCTGCGGAATTTTCAACGAAGTTCCCGTCTGAATGCCTTTATCACTGCCCGGATTTAACTTGATAATCGATTCTTGTGAAATTTTATACATTTGCGACAAGGAATACAGCGTTTGTCCCCTTTCGACCGTATGCAAAAAATAAGTGGCTTCTTGTGCATGGATAGACAAAAAAAACCAACTGAAAATAAAACTTATAAATAGCCTTCGTAGCATCGTTATTCATTAGATTACGTGCAAAGGTAGAAATAATTCATAGAAAACTTGTTTAATTATCGGTTTTTTTATAATTTGCGCAACTTTTAAAAACAAAAAAATTATTGTTAAATTAATTTCTGAATATCATGAAAGTTTATCAAACAAATGAAATCAAGAACATCGCATTGATCGGTAGTTCGGGCGCAGGAAAAACCACTCTCTCTGAAGCTATGCTTTATGAGGGTGGAGTTATAAAACGGAGAGGTACGGTAGAAAACGGAAACACGGTTTCCGATTATTTTCCGGTGGAAAAAGAATACGGTTATTCCGTATTTTCGACCATTTTCAGCGTGGAATGGAACGATAAAAAGTTGAATTTAATCGATTGTCCGGGCTCGGACGATTTCGCAGGTGCGGCTGTTTCCGCTTTAAATGTTACGGATACTGCTTTAATGGTGGTAAATGGCCAATACGGCGTGGAAGTCGGCACAATCAACATGTTCCGTTATACGGAAACGTTGAAAAAACCGGTGATTTTTCTTATCAATCAATTAGATAAAGAAAATGCGGATTACGACAGGACATTGCTTCAGTTGAAGGAAACTTACGGAAATAAAGTTGTTCCGATCCAATATCCGGTACAAACCGGCCAGGATTTTCACCAAATGATTGATGTGCTGAAAATGAAGATGTATCAGTGGAAACCCGAAGGGGGTGTTCCGGAAATTTTGGATATTCCGGCATCGGAAAAGGACAAAGCCGAAGAATGGCACAACGCCTTGGTGGAAGCAGCTGCCGAAAATGACGAAAATCTGATGGAAAAATTCTTTGACCAAGGAAGTTTGAGCGAAGACGAAATGCGCGAAGGGATCCGCAAGGGTTTGATAGCCAGAGGAATGTTTCCGGTGATTTGCGTTTCCGCAAGTAAAGACATGGGTGTTCGCCGGTTGATGGAATTTTTGGGCAATAACGTTCCGACCGTCAATGAAAGTGCACCGTATAAAAATACCGAAGGTAAAGACATTGCTCCGGATCCGAAAGCATTGACGAGTATTTTCGTTTTCAAAACCACCGTAGAGCCGCACATTGGTCGCGTATCCTATTTCAAGGTGATGTTGGGAACAGTGAAAACCGGTGAAGACTTGTTGAACGAAGACCGCGGTTCGAAAGAACGTATTGCCCAATTATTTGTGGTAGCCGGACAAAACCGCATGGAAGTTTCCGAACTGCAGGCGGGCGACATCGGTGCAACGGTGAAACTGAAAGATGTGAATACCGGCAACACGTTGAACGCCAAAGGCGTGGACAATCGGTTTGATTTCATTAAATATCCGAACTCTAAATACCGCCGTGCAATTAAAGCGGTGAATGAAGCAGATTCGGAAAAAATGATGGAGATCCTGAACCGCATGCGTGCAGAAGACCCGACTTGGGTGGTGGAACAATCGAAAGAATTGAAGCAAATCATTCTTTCCGGTCAGGGCGAATTTCACTTGAAGACATTGAAATGGCGAATTGAAAACAACGATAAGGTGCTGATTGAATTTCTGGAGCCGAAAATTCCGTATCGCGAAACGATTACCAAATCGGCACGTGCCGACTATCGCCACAAAAAACAATCGGGTGGTGCCGGCCAATTCGGCGAAGTACATTTGATTGTTGAGCCGTATCAGGAAGGAATGCCGATGCCCGAAATGTATAAATTCAACGGACAGGAATTTAAAATTCAGGCACGCGACACGCAGGAAATTCCGCTGGAATGGGGTGGAAAATTGGTGTTTGTTAATTCGATTGTCGGCGGCTCAATTGATACCCGCTTCCTGCCTGCGATTTTGAAAGGAATCATGGGACGCATGGAACAGGGGCCATTGACCGGCTCGTATGCCCGCGATGTGCGCGTGATTGTGTATGATGGAAAGATGCACCCCGTAGATTCCAACGAAATTTCGTTTATGCTCGCCGGACGCAATGCGTTTTCGGAAGCGTTCCGCAACGCCGGCCCGAAAATCCTGGAACCAATTTACGATGTAGAAGTTTCATTGCCGTCGGAATACATGGGCGATGTGATGGGCGATTTGCAGGGACGTCGTGCCATGATTATGGGTATGAATTCGGAAAAAGGCTACGAAAAACTGCTGGCAAAAGTGCCTCTGAAAGAAATGGGCAACTATTCGACGTCGTTGAGTTCCATCACCGGCGGCCGCGCCTCCTTCACCATGAAGTTCAACGCCTACGAATTGGTTCCGACCGACGTTCAAGACAAATTGTTGAAAGAATACGAAGCGCAACAGGAAGCGGAATAATACTGCAGACAGCTATAACAATTTGCGCCGGACGATTTTTATTTTTGTCCGGCGCAAGTTTTTTGTTTGTATTTGAAAGATTAATTCTTAATCTTCCGTTTTTTCCGTTTCTTTTCCCAGATATTGCGGCAAATCCATGCCGGCTTGTTTGAAAAGATCGTTGAGCGGTGGTACGGATTTCATTAATCCTGCCAGAAAATTAGCGGTCGAAGTGTTGCCGTTTTTTCCATTGTTGCCGTCCCAAACCGTGATTTTGTCGATTTTGATGTTCTTAATCGCTTCCACTTGAGTGCGCACCAGTTCGGGCAGTTTTTCAATAAGCAACAGTTGATAAGCACTTTGCGCATCGCCGGCAGCTTTCACCATCTTTTCGTAACCCTGCGCCTGCTTGGTCAGGATTTCAAAATAACCTCGTGCTTCGGCGTCCATCTTGGCAAAAATAGCATCGGCTTCGCCTCGTGCATTTTCACGGATTTTTTCCGCTTCGGCCTGCGCGTCAATGATACGGCGTTGCTTTTCGATTTCTTCCTGCACGATGATATTCGCCTGTTGCGTGGCACGTTCACGGTCGGCACGAGCAAGTTCCGCCTTTTGTTCTGCCGAATAGGCTTCTTGCAAGGCTTTTGCCTGTTGTACTTTTTCAGCGGTAATGGCAATTTTCATCGCCTCTGCCTCTTTTTCGCGGCGCGCAGCATCGGAATTGGCAATGTCGATTTTAGCTGTATTTTCACCCATAACGGCGATAGCATTTGCCTGCGAAGTTTTGATACGCGTGTCGCGATTGGCTTCGGCAGCACCAATTTCACCGATTTTTTCCTGCTCTGCCACACTGACTTTCGCTTCGTTGATTGCTTTCGCGGCTGCTTCTTTTCCCAATGCTTCGATGTAGCCCGATTCGTCTTTGATGTCGGTAACATTGACGTTAATCAACTTCAAGCCGATTTTTTTGAGTTCAACCTCTACGTTCGACGAAATGCTTTCCAGAAATTTGTCGCGGTCGGCATTGATTTCTTCAATCGACATCGTGGCGATCACCAGACGAAGCTGTCCGAACAAAATATCGCGTGCCAATTCCTGAATTTGGTCGGAATTGAGGCCTAAAAGACGTTCGGCAGCGTTGTTCATGGTGTCGGATTCGGTTGAAATCCCTACCGTGAAACGGCACGGCACATCGACACGAATGTTCTGCTTACTCAGTGCATTGGTCAGGTTGGCGTCAATAGAAATCGGAATTAAACTCAAATAAGCATAATCCTGAATGACCGGCCAGATAAATGCGCCTCCACCGTGGATACATTTGGCCGACGATCCACCGGTGTTTCCATAAACGACCAGAATTTTGTCGGACGGACAGCGTTTGTAACGCTTGATAAGTGCCGAAATCAGGATAAATCCTACGACAACGGCAATAACGATTAAATAAAACGGAGTCATAACCATAATTAATATATTAAATTTTTTGCACCAAAACTGTCTGATTATCAATCACTTTCACTACGCGCACTTTTCCGCCGGTCGGAATTTTTTCGCCTTCGGTCAGGGCATCAATTTCATGCACCGCCCCGCGCACGCTGATTTGAATTTTGCCTTTGCCCGATTTTCCGGCAGGAATAGCCAGATACACATCTGCTGTTTTTTGAAGCGTTTCCACTGTTTTGAACGTGTTGTCTTTGTTGAGTTTCAGAATCATTTTGATCAGAAAAAAGAAAAGCAGCACAAAGACAAGTCCGGTGAGACAGGCAAAAACGGCTACTAAACCCTTCGACGAAAAAGTGTCGTAAAAACAGACACCGCCCCAGCCGAAACCAAGGAAAAAATTCGTCAAATTGCGCAGCGAAAAAAGTTGAAAAGGGCCGTCGGCACTTGCATCGCCGTCGAAATCAGCATTCAATCCATCGGAAGCGTCCATGCCGATGAAAGTAATAATCGTCTGAATCACAAAGATTAACGAGGCTATGCCCGCGATAATCCAATATACCCGCAAAGCAGGTTCTAAACTATTTAACCAGTCTATCATAACTTATTGTGTTTTTCAGGTGTAAATGTAGTGATATTTTTTGGAATTAGTATGATTTTCCTATAAAGAAATCCGTATGTTTTATTTAGTAAATGCAAATCCAATCCAGACGGCGAGAAATCCGAGTAGAACGCTGACCAATGTATAAACAATTAGCTGAACGTATTGTCCGGCCTGATACATTTGCAGGTTTTCGAGCGAAAAAGTGGAGAAAGTGGTGAAGCCGCCGCAAAATCCGGCGACTAACAAAATCCGCAAATTCGTATCTATCTGATTTTTCAGCCATAAGCCCATTAAAATACCAATGAAAAGACAACCCAATAGATTAATGATTAACGTAGCAAATGGAAACGAATGTCCTGTTTTAGCTATCCAGTGGGAAGTCAGGAAACGGAAAATACTGCCGGCACCTCCGCCTAATCCGACGAGCAAAATTTGTTTTAACATATTTTTTTTCAACAAAAGTACAAATTTTCCGAACAAAATCCGATTTCAAACGTTATATATATATAACTCTAAATGAAAATAATATGACAGACGTAAAAGACATTATCAGACATTATTCAAACGGAGAAATCACCATTGTGTGGAAACCCGCTTTGTGCATTCATGTAAAGTATTGTTGGAAAGAACTGCCCGAAGTTTTTGACCCCGACAAACGTCCTTGGACAAATCCGTATGGGGCTTCGACCGAGCGAATTATTCAGCAAATCAATCGGTGTCCGTCCGGTGCATTGACTTATTTCCGGAACGACGAACAGCAAAAAACGCCCGAAACGCCTGTAACCCCGCAACCGGTAGTGAGTGAAATCACCGCCGAAGCAATGGTCGGAGGGCCTTTATTGGTGAGTGGAAATATTGCGGTCAAATATGGTGACAATGTCGAACACAAGAGCGGACCGACTGCTTTTTGCCGTTGCGGACAAAGTCAAGATCCGCCGTATTGTGATGGATCGCATGCAGAAACAAATTTTAACGTATAAATTGATAGGAATATGAAAATTATTAGAGAAGACAATGGCCGCGAAGGGGCTTTCAAAGCGATTGACAAAGACATGGAAATGGGAGAAATGACCTATGTGTGGCGTGGAAAGGATAAAATCCTGATAGACCACACGGGAGTAGATCCCGAGTTTGAGGGTCAGGGAGTCGGCAAACGCTTGTTTGACGAAGCCGTTCATTTTGCACGCGAAAAAGAGGTTAAAATTGTTCCGATATGTCCGTTTGTGGTCGCTCTGTGCAAAAGAGATCCGAGTACCAAAGACATTGTTGCCGATTATTAAAATCTTTTATTTTTGGCTTAGCACGCTCTTTGTAAATAGTCTGTTCCAGTAATTTCTATAACCACCCTTGGACATAAATCCAAAGAAGGCTTTCTAGAAATTGAGAGTGAAGAGTTGAGAATGGAGAGTGAAAACGCTCAACTCTTCATTCTCAACTCTTCCTTATTCAAGCTGTCCTTTATTTTATGGAACTCCTTTTGCGTCTCTTCCAATTGGCGAAGCGATTGCATAAAGCGGTGATATTCCCAGCCGGGAATATAAATGACCTGGTCGTCGTCCGGCCATTCATCTTTCCGGTCTTTATTTTTATCGTCCATTGCATGTTATTTTTTAGTTAGATTTTCACGAACTCGACCCTGCGATTCTTCGCCCGTCCCTCGTCGGTAACTTTGTCGATGCCTTTGCTAACCACTTCTTCGGTCTTTTGCTCAGCTTTGCGCTCGACTGTTCTCTTTGCGGCGTTCTCGATTGCCTTACCCAACCGTTTGCCGAACTGCGCCTGCGCTGTTCCGCATACGAATAACAACGCAAGGAATAGAAGAATATCGGATCATTTATCCGTAAAGAAATTATTTTATCCGCTCATAGTGGCAGAACAGCAGTTCGCCGTTGTCGTCGTGCAGGTGCATACCGTTGCCCTCGCAATAACGCCATAAATTGCAGTCGGCGCATTTTCCGTGCTTCGCCCAATTTTTGTTGCGGAATGGCTCAAAACGATTTTCCCATACGTCCCAAAATTGGTCGCGGTAGATATTCCCCTGATGAAAATTCGCCCTTATGCTCGGACAAGCCGAAATTGAGCCGTCAGCCAACACAGAAGCAACATTAATGCCCGCATGGCACTGATAGAACGAGTCGCGCACTTCGGTTTCGTAATTGCCCAAAAAGCCCTCACAACCGTAGGAAAGGTGAATTTTCCCTTCTTTCCGCGTTTCGACAATAAAATCCAACACTTTGGTAAAATCTTCGTCCGAAAGTTGGAATTCGGGATATTGCGCCGCACGACCGACAGGAAAAATCGTAAAAATGCGCCAGTCTTTCACACCGGTTTCGATTAAAAATTCTTTGAAACGCTGTAAGTCATTGATATTTTGCTGATTAACGCAAGTAACTATGTCCCAGACCGGAAAATTTTCCGCCACCAGCATTTTGATTGCATTCAACGCTTTTTCAAACGATTTCGGATTTCCGCGCAGCCAATTATGCGCCTCTTCAAAGCCGTCCAAACTGACCGTAATGGAGTGCAAACCTGCCCGCAAAAGCGACTGAAAACGTTGCGGTGTGAGAAACAAGCCGTTTGTCACCAAGCCCCAAGGAAAACCGCGTTTGTAGAGTTCTAATCCGCATATTTCCAGATCTTTACGCACTAATGCCTCGCCACCGGTAAGGATCATCATTGTCTTATTCGGATTGACGTGCGGTGTAATTTCATCGACCACTTTCAGGAAATCGGCAACCGGCATATCCGGTTGATTGGCGATAGCCCGGCAGTCGCTTCCGCAATGCTTGCAAGCGATATTGCAACGCAACGTACATTCCCAAAACAGCGTATTCAACTCGTGCATTTTCACGTTGTTCCGGTGAATTTGCCGAAAAAGTTCCAGCCCGATTTTCTTACGAAGTGAAGGCTTTTTATTCATCTTCCAGTTTTCTCAACTCTACATTTTGGGTAACGGTAAATTCGCCTTCGTACCAACCATCGCTTTTTTTGGTTTTTATGGCTTGATCAAAATCTACGCCCACGATAGTGTCATGAAAATAACCGCCATTTTCCAAACCATCAATATCGTAGATAAAAACAGAATCAATATCAGCATAATCAGGCGATAATCCGCTGTATTTCAATTCATAATTTCCTTTTTCATCGGTTAAAACGTAAGGCATTTCGCGATATTCCGACGGCACTACACCATACATCGCTACCAAGCGCGCATAATCAAAACCGATATGAATGCCTTTAACCGGCTTCTTATCGGCCTTATTCACCACTTTGCCTTTTACGACATAATCGGCATGTGGTGAGCCGTATTCCACTCTCGGCTCAATACATCCATAGGTAAACCCCAATAATGTAAGCAAACTTGCCAGAATTTTTGAATAAAAAGAAAGTGCTTTTTTCATAAAACAACCATTTAAGTTTATTGAAATTCATTCGTGCGACGATTTTTCGTCTTTTTCTCGTTTGGGAAACCACCCTTTCTTTACCCGTTTTTTCTGTTCAAAAAGTTCACCGATAGACCAGAACGAAGAGAAAGCGAAGACACCGCACGAGGCAGAAACAAGTCCGTTTTCATAAGAGTATAGCGAGCCGAAAATACCGGCTATGCCCAACAACGCGAAAACCCACCAGCATTTCGTACCAAAATAATATTCGCCTTTGATAACCAACGGATGGAACAGTCCGATTATCAGAAACGTCATCAACCCTGTCAAAATCCCCGTCAAATGATATGTTTCTACCCAGTGCATCATCTTTTTAGTTTTTATTCTACTTTTTGTCGTTCTACTTCTGCCTTAATCTTATCCAACGAAACACCGAGGTTAGCCGCAATATCGCTTCCACAACGAACATCTGCCTGATAAAAGCGGGCAATCGCCCGAATTTGAATGTCTTCCGGCACACCGTCCATCGCTTCGGCCACATTGGAAGCTATACGCACTTTTTCATCTTCGGGAACAAGGCGGTAAAGGTCGCCCGGTTGAGAATAATAGTCCTTATCCACCCGGTGATCATAATAATCCGCTGCACCTTCGAGCATCAAAGCCGGCTCTTTATATTCAGGATTATCGGTTGGCCCACCAAATGAATTAGGCTCATAATTGACACTGCCACCACCGTTACCGTCAAAACGCATTTTACCGTCACGATGATAATTATGTACCGGACAATGCGGCGTATTAATCGGCAGACTTTCAAAATTCACGCCCAAACGATAGCGTTGAGCATCGGTGTAAGCAAACAAACGTCCCTGCAACATCTTGTCGGGACTCCAACCTATGCCCGAAACAATATTGGTAGGAGCAAACGCAGCCTGTTCCACTTCGGCAAAATAGTTTTCCGGATTGCGGTTTAATTCCATGATACCGACTTCAATGAGCGGATAATCCTTGTGCGGCCAAACCTTTGTCAAATCGAATGGATTGATACGGTAGGTTTTTGCTTCTGCTTCCGCCATTATCTGAACATACATTTTCCATTTCGGGAAATTGCCTTTTTCGATGTTTTCAAATAAATCGCGTTGAGAAGCCTCACGATCGGTTGCCACCACTTCGGCAGCTTGTTTATTGGTCAGATTGGCAATGCCCTGCATCGTTTTGAAATGAAATTTCACCCAAAACCGTTCGTTTTTCGCATTGATAAAACTGAACGTATGCGAGCCGAAACCATGCATTTGGCGAAGGCTGGCAGGAATTCCCCGGTCGCTCATCAAAATCATTACCTGATGCAGCGATTCGGGGCTTCGTCCCCAAAAATCCCAAGCGGCCGTACTGCTGCGGAGATTGGTTTTCGGGTCGCGCTTTTGCGTGTGAATAAAATCGGGAAATTTAGTCGGGTCTTTGATAAAAAAGACCGGCGTGTTGTTTCCTACCAAATCCCAGTTGCCTTCTTCAGTGTAGAATTTCATAGCAAAACCCCGCACATCGCGTTCCGTATCGGCCGCACCCCGTTCGCCGGCAACGGTCGAAAACCGCAAAAACATAGGAGTCTGTTTACCTACCTTACTAAAAATAGCCGCTTTGGTGTATTTCGTAATGTCGTTCGTGATGGTCAAAGTGCCGTAGGCACCTGAGCCTTTCGCATGAACAATCCGTTCCGGAATCCGTTCCCGATTGAAATGAGCCACTTTTTCCATCATCCAAGCATTCTGCAACAATGCCGGTCCGTGCGGTCCAGCCGTTTGAATGTTCTGATTATCAACCACGGGCGCACCGTGCGCATTTGTTAATTTTTCTTGTGCCATAAATTTATTTTTTTAATTGTCAAAGATACAAATTGTTTTGTAATTCATTGAAAAAATTTCAAATAAAATTTGTCAAATACGAACAATATTGTATCTTTGCACCCTGATTTACATGGTGGTCGTAGCTCAGTTGGTTAGAGCATCAGATTGTGGTTCTGAGGGTCGTGGGTTCGAACCCCATCTTCCACCCCTTTCTCAAAAATAAAATCCGGCAAGTTTAAGCAAATTCAATTTGCAATTGTCCGTCATTTTTCTTTTTCTTCGGCTCTGTTAATATTTGGCGTAAATATTCCGGTTTTGCCTCATTCACGGTATAGGTGGGCAGTTCGTTACACGTAATGAAATAGCGTGCCCGCTTCATGACTACACCCATTTTGCGCAGGTGCTCGGAAGTAAGCCGGCCGAATTTGCGCGAAGAAATAATCAGTTGCGCCGATTTGACGCCCACGCCCGGAATACGCAAAATCATTTCGTAGTCGGCCGTATTCACATCGACCGGAAAATGGTGCGGATTGCGCAACGCCCACGACAATTTCGGATCGATTTCCAATTCGAGATTGGGATGCGTTTCATTCACAATTTCGTCGACTTTGAAACCATAAAACCGCATCAGCCAATCGGATTGATACAGTCGATTTTCACGCACCAACGGCGGTGTGGGCAGTGCGGGCAGGCGCGTATCGTATTGATTGATATGGATGTAACCCGAATAATATACCCGTTTCATAGCGGGACGCTGGTACATCGCGTCAGCCAAATGCAGAATTTTATTATCGTCGTCGGGACTTGCCCCGATAATCATTTGCGTGCTTTGTCCGGCAGGCGCAAACTTGGGCGTATGCCTAAACTTCCGACGATCTTCCTTATTCTCCAGCACACCCTGCTGAATGTAGTGCATCGGCCGAAAAACACTTTGATAATCCTTGTCGGGTGCAATCAGCTTCAGGCTTTGTTCCGACGGCAGTTCGATATTGCAACTCAAGCGATCGGCATACAAGCCCGCTTCGGCAATCAGTTCGCGGCTCGCACCCGGAATACTTTTTAAATGGATATAACCATTGTAGCGATGGACTGTCCGCAAATCTTTGGCCACACGCACCATGCGTTCCATCGTGTAATCGGCGTTGCGCACAATGCCCGAACTCAAAAACAGTCCTTCAATATAATTCCGCCGGTAAAATTCGATGGTCAGTTCGACTAATTCCGAAACAGAGAAAGTGGTGCGCGGAATGTCGTTGCTTCGCCGGTTAGCACAATACCCGCAGTCGTAAATGCAGTGATTGGTCAGCATGGTTTTGAGCAGCGAAACACATCGACCGTCTTCCGTAAAACTGTGGCAAATGCCCCATCCCGCCGCCGATCCGAGCCCTTTGTCGGTGTTCGCGCGCGACGTACCGCTGGAAGCACAAGACACATCGTACTTGGCTGCTTCTGCCAGCGTTTTCAGTTTATCGAAAATTTTCGGATTCATCTATGCAAAGCTACAAAATAAAACACACTATTTTCAGAAAATATATATTTTATTATTTCAAAATTTATTAGTACATTTGTCGCTGTCACACACAAATCCATTAATCTTATTTTATATTTAAGTACTGAATGAAAAATATTTTGATATTAGACGATGATATAACGTTGGGGCTGATGTTGAAAACATGGCTTACCAAGAAGGATTTTATTGTTCATACGGCAATCAGCGTAGCAAATGCCAAAAAAGAAACCGAACAATTTCAGCCTGATTTAGTTATATCCGATTTGCGACTACCCGACGATAGCGGCATCTCCTTTTTAAAATGGATGAAAAGCATGTATCCGGAAGTCATATTTATTATGATGACCGGTTATGCCGATGTGCAGACAGCGGTGGAATCTATTCGCTCGGGAGCATTCGATTATGTAGCGAAACCGTTAAATCCGGAGGAACTGCTCAAAAAAATCAACGCAGCTAATTCGGTAGTAACGAATCAGAAAGAAGTTAAAACCGCTCAAAAAGCCAAATCAAAATCGTCTTTTGAGGAAGAACAGTATGTGAAAGGGCAGTCGCTTGAATATAAAAAGGTATATGATTATGTAGATTTAGTCGCACCAACCAATCTGTCGGTGTTTATCAAAGGCGATAGCGGCGTGGGGAAGGAACACATCGCGCGCATGATTCACGACAAAAGCAAGCGCATGCAAGCACCGTTCATTCCAGTTGATTGTGGGGTAATGAACAGGGAACTATCCGCGAGCGATTTCTTCGGCCACATTAAAGGCTCTTTTACCGGCGCGATTACCAATAAAAAAGGCTATTTTGAAGAAGCCAACGGCGGGACACTGTTTTTAGACGAAATCGGAAATCTTTCTCCCGACGTGCAGATGCAATTACTCCGCGTGTTGCAAGAAAAGAAAATGAAACCCGTAGGAGCAAGCCGCGACATTGACATTGATGTGCGCGTGGTGGTAGCGACCAATGAAGATGTAGAACAGGCCATCACGACCGGCAGATTCCGGCGGGACTTATACCACCGTGTCAATGAATTTTCAATAAAAATACCCACGCTGGAAGAATGTAAAGACGACATTCCGCTTTTTGCCCACCATTTTTTGGCGAAAGCCAATGTCGAAATCGACAAAAACATTATCGGTTTCGATGAAAAAACGTTAGCCTGCTTGAAGGCCTACAATTGGCCGGGTAATATTCGGGAATTGAGGAACGTGATTTTTCGATTAGTCTTGGTAACGCAAAATTCAACTACGATTACCATCGACTCTATGGCCGACAATCTTCCGGAAATTCACGAATACTATAAAGAAAAACGAACATGTATCAAAGCAACAAAACAAAACTCCTTGTAATCATAGGATACGGATTGATAGTCGGTGTGGCTATTTTCGGTATTGTATGGATTTACAAGGAATTAGTACGGTTTTCCGATGCTTTTGAGCCTCCCAAACAACGAAAAGAATTAGTTATTTTGAGTAATACGTTGGCTACGTTGTATCATGCGGAAGGAACAGGCGGATTATTGGCAATTGCCACCGACCCGAATCTTCTCTCGGAATACGATGCGTTAATGGTCAATGTATTCCAGCAAATCGATTCGTTGGAAAAAGTATCGCAGGAAACGTATCTCGACCAGCATTTGGATAGTTTGAAAACACTTTTGTTAAAAAAGCAAGCTAATACAAATGAACTGGTGCATCTGATGAGATTGTTTGAAACGAGTTCGGTGAAAGAGATTACCAATACCACCGTATTGACGAGCCGCGATTTGGACAAGCTCGATAACTTGCTGGTCAATAATATCCAGCAATCGAAAGACACTTCGGTCGTGGTTGGAGAGAAAAAAGGTTTTTTCCGAAAATTGGGCGATGCGTTTAAATCCAACAAAGTCGATACAATGAAGCAAATATCGTCTCATTCGGACGAAAGTAGTCATGAGATCGAACTCGCCACGATAAAAGATACGATTGTCGATTTTATTCGGCAAATCAATGATGTCGCACTAAAAAAGAATACGGCTTTGTTTGTACAATTAATGCAAAAACAAAACGAGTTGTATGGCGTGAATGAAAAAACGACGGCACAAATCAACGAGATTATGGACGAATTGGAAGTAAAAGAGCGTGAAAACGTAGTCCAATTACTGAATATGCGCACGCAAACCGTTGAACGTTCGTCGATTGGCGTTTCCATTATCGCTTTGGCAGCTATATTACTCGCGGTTTTATTTATGTCTTGGGTGCTTCGTGAGATTACCAAAAACCAACGGCTGCAGCGTGAAATTGAAGATGGAAAAAAGAATGTCGAACGATTGCTGGCTTCGCGCGAGCAATTGATGTTTTCGATTACGCACGACATCAAAGCTCCGATTAGCTCGATTATCGGTTATCTGGAATTGATTATGAAGGACAAGCCGACTTCCCAAATTACTTATTATATCGAAAACATGCAGCAGTCGGCTTCCCATATTATGGATTTGGTGCGGAATTTATTAGAATTACATTCGTTAGATGCTAATCAGCAGAAAATCGAACAGTTGTCGTTCTGTCCGGCAATTTTGTTGCGCGACATTTACGAAAGTTTTATTCCGATTGCCAATAAAAAAGACTTGAAATTTGAATACAGTTCGGATTTATCTAACGACGAAAATTACCAGAGCGATCCCTACCTTATCCGTCAAGTTGTGAATAATATCCTTTCTAACGCCACTAAATATACGCCTTCGAACGGTAAAGTTTCGATGTCGGCCAGATTGGTGACAAAGAAAAAAGAGAAGACCGAATTGCATTTAGAAGTCAAAGATACCGGACCGGGCATCAAAGAAAGTGATAAAGAACGGATTTTTAAAGAATTTGAACGTTTGGAATACAGCGGAACAGACATTGAGGGGACAGGCTTGGGCTTAAGTATTACCAATAAATTAGTCCGCTTGCTGGGCGGCTCGATTGCCGTGGATTCCGTTTTCAACGAAGGATCTGTTTTTAAGGTAATGATACCGCTGTCTAATATTATAATAGAGGAAGAAACGCCTGTCAAAGAAACAGTTATGCCCGAAATCGTTTCTAACGGATTGTATATGTCGATGGGACAAGCCAGGCCGATTAAGAAAAAACGGGTGAAACTGCTGTTTATCGACGACGATGTAGTACAATTAAACTTGTATTCCGAATTACTGAAGCGGGAAGGTATGTTGCCCCGCGTATGTTCCGGCTCGCTGGATGCCCTGCGGTTGTTGCAAAACGAGCATTTTGATATTATTTTTTCGGATATTCAGATGCCCGACATGAATGGCTTCGAGCTAGCCGAGCGTATCCGCATGTCCAACATCGACGAGTTAAATACCATTCCGATTGTCGGCTTGTCGGCTAATTCGCAGTTGGATAAATCGAAATACGAAGAAGCCGGATTTAACGAATTTCTATCTAAACCATTTACTCCCAACCAATTACTTCAAATTATCTTTAAATATACAAGTAACGGAAATGAAATAAAAACGGTATATCCGGCTAAAAGCAAAGGCTTTGTGGCGTTGATACAATTTGCCGGCGACGATCCTGAAGCGGCTCAATCTATCATCCGCTCGTTTATCGAAGAAAACAACAAAAACAGGATATTTCTGGCCGAAGCATTCGAACGGGAAGATTGGGAATGTGTGCGGAAGATTGCGCATAAAATGCTTCCGCTGATGCGTATGATTTCGGCTCGACGGATTGTTACGCTCTTGCAGGATTACGAAACCGGCGAAACATCGAAAGAAAACATTGTTCCGTTGTTGAACGGCATTCGTCAGAAAATCAAAGAAGCGGAACATTTTCTCGAACAATATATGGTACAACATTCAAACATATAAAAAATGAAAATATTAATTGCAACAGACAAGCCCTTTGCACCGGACGCAGTCAAAGCAATCCGGCAGGTGTTCGACAACGCGGGTATGGAAACCGTTTTATTGGAAAAATATACGGAAAAATCCCAGCTATTGGATGCCGTTAAAGACGTACAGGCGATTATTATCCGAAGCGACATTATCGACGCCGAAGTGTTAGACGCGGCCAAAGCATTGAAAATCGTAGTCCGCGCGGGTGCAGGTTACGATAATGTGGATTTGGACGCGGCTACGGCACACAAAGTGGTAGTCATGAATACGCCCGGACAAAATTCCAACGCAGTCGCCGAATTGGCTTTAGGTTTGATGGTGTATGCGGTGCGCAATTTTTTCGACGGCTCTTCCGGGTCGGAATTGCTGGGTAAAAAATTGGGTATTCACGCTTACGGCAATGTGGGACGCAACGTTGCCCGTATCGCCAAAGGTTTCGGCATGGAAATTTATGCTTACGACGCTTTCTGTCCGGCCGAAGTGATTGAAAATGACGGCGTGAAAGCCCTGTCGTCTGCCGAAGCATTGTACGAAACCTGTCAGTTTGTTTCATTGCATATCCCGGCCACCGACGAAACCAAAAATTCGATTAATCACGCGCTGTTGAGCAAAATGCCGAAAAAGGCTGTCCTTATCAATACGGCACGCAAAGAAGTGATTAACGAGGCTGAATTGGTGAATTTGATGGAAGAACGCACCGGTTTCAAATACCTGACGGATATTATGCCGAAAAATCACGAAGAAATGGTTGCTAAATTTCCCAACCGTTATTTTTCCACTCCGAAAAAAATGGGTGCGCAAACCGCCGAAGCGAACAATAATGCAGGCATTGCGGCAGCGAAACAGATTGTCGATTTTTTGGTCAATGGAAATACGAAATTTCAAGTAAATTAAACAGTCTGTCATTCTGACGAAAGTCAGAATCCCCCATTCAGGGGATTGCGGGTCAAGCCCACAATGACATAAAATTACGAATAATGGGAATAAAATTTAGACTTACCATATTGCAATTTCTCCAGTTTTTTATCTGGGGAGCGTGGCTGATTTCATTCGGAGGTTATATGTTCAGCCTCGGCATGGGCGATAAAATCGGTACTCTGTTTGCTACAGCGGGGGTCGCCTCGTTCATTATGCCGACGATTGCCGGCATTATTGCCGACCGGTGGCTAAATACCGAACGTCTGCTCGGAATTCTGCATATTTTGGGGGCTGCTTGCCTTTTTGCCGCTTCACGTGCGACGGGATTCGACCAATTGTATCTTTGTATGTTCCTCAATGCCTTGGTGTTTATGCCGACCATCGGATTAAGTTACTCGGTTTGCTATGCCACCATGCCGAAATTCGGACTGGATACGGTCAAAGACTTTCCGCCAATTCGCTCGTGGGGAACGGTAGGATTTATTGTTGCCATGTGGATTATCAATTTGGCAGGTTGGGGATTAAGTTCCAATCAGTTGCTGTTGGCAAGCGGCGCAAGTTTGCTATTAGGATTTTACGCTTTCACACTTCCGCCCGACGCTCCTATTCGCGCCAGAAAAGGCAGTTCGCTGCTTTCGATACTCGGTTTGGACGCATTGGGAATCTTGAAGGAAAAGAAAATGGCGGTGTTCTTCCTGTTTGCCGTTCTGCTCGGCGTCTGTTTGCAAATCACCAATTCCTATGGAAGCGCGTTTATCCAAAGTTTCAAAGACGTTTATCCCGGCTCATTTGCCGTAGAATACAACAACATTTTTTTGTCTATTTCGCAGATAGCGGAAGCCCTGTTTATTCTGGCTATTCCGTTTTTCCTGCGCAAATTCGGAATTAAAACCGTGATGCTGATGAGTTTCGGCGCGTGGATATTGCGTTTCGGTTTCTTCGGTATAGGCAATCCGGAAGGCTGGGGTATGGTTTGGCTGACGCTTTCCATGATTATCTATGGCTTGGCGTTCGATTTCTTCAATATTTCCGGCTCGTTGTTTATTAATAATGAAACACCCGAACGGTTTCAAGCGAGTGCGCAAGGAATGTTGATGATGGTAACAAACGGTCTCGGTGCAATTCTCGGCAATTACGGAGCACAGAGTATCATTAATCATTTTACGGAAAATCAAGTTACCGACTGGAAAACCTGCTGGTTTCTCTTTGCCGGTTACGCGCTTGTTATCGGAATTTTATTTGCCATTTGCTTTCAATACAAACACAACAAACAAAAACCGTAACGACTATTTCGCAATCAGCAGAAAATAATTTTTCTTGCCTTTTTGCACCAACAGATATTTACCGCCCAGCAGATAATTTGAATCAATCAATGCATCGGGGGCGGTTAATTTTTCTTTGTTAATGCTCACTCCCCCGCTCTGCACGAGCTTGCGCATTTCGCTTTTCGAGGGGAAAACCGGTGCTTTTTCCACCAACAAATCGACTGCTTTAATGCCTTCGGCTAATTCAGATTGAACAATTTCGTATTGTTCCACTCCCGAAAAAACATCAAGCAAGGTGGCTTCGTCTAATTTCTTCAATGTTTCGGATGTGGAATTTCCGAACAGAATATTGGAAGCCTCAACAGCGGTTTCGTAATCTTCGAGCGAATGTACCATGACGGTAACTTCCTTTGCCAGACGCTTTTGCAATGGACGAAGATGCGGAGCCGCCTGTTGTTCGGCAATCAAGCCGTCGATTTCATCCTTATCCAAAGCAGTAAAAATCTTGATATATTTTTCAGCGTCTAAATCTCTGACATTCAGCCAAAATTGATAAAATTTGTAGGGCGAAGTGTAACGTCTGTCCAACCAGACGTTGCCGGACTCTGTCTTGCCGAATTTTCCGCCGTCGGCTTTCGTAATCAGTGGACAAGTCAGCGCAAAAGCCTCGCCGTTCAGCTTTTTGCGAATAAGTTCTGTTCCCGTCGTGATATTTCCCCATTGGTCGGAGCCGCCCATCTGCAACCGGCAATCGTAATTTTCATACAAGAAGAGGTAATCGTAGCCCTGCAATAATTGGTATGAAAACTCGGTAAATGACATTCCTTCGCTCGACTCGGAACTCAAGCGTTTTTTGACGGAATCTTTTGACATCATATAATTGACAGTGATGTATTTGCCGATATCACGGATAAAATGCAAAAACGAATAATCCTTTGTCCAATCGTAATTATTGACTAAAATCGCCTTGTTCGGTTGGTCGGAATCAAAATCCAGAAACTTGGCCAACTGCACTTTAATACCTTCCTGATTTTTACGCAACGTATTTTCATCCAGCAGATTACGTTCCTGCGATTTCATGGAAGGGTCGCCAATCATGCCGGTCGCACCACCAACCAACGCAATCGGACGATGTCCCGCCCGCTGAAAATGCTTCAACATCATCACGCCGACCAAGTGACCGATATGTAGCGAATCGGCCGTCGGGTCAATCCCCACATACGCCGACGTCATTCTTTTTTGCAAAACTTCTTCCGTTCCGGGCATCATGTCGTGAATCATGCCCCGCCATTTCAATTCTTCTACAAAATTCATTTGTTTTTCCTTTTATGCGAGTGCAAAGGTAATAAAAATAAGGGAAAACAGTTACATACACTTTCAACAAAAATAACCGGTTCCGTTTATATTGGACTTCACCGTCAGATTTCTCTTTCGGACTCAATTGTATATACAAAGCTATCGGCACGATAATACCCTACATTCCATTCCACAGGTCTTCCCCCCGGATCATAAACGAAACGTTTCCGTTTCAAGATGGCTTCTCCTGTTTTTATTTCCAATTTTTCGGCTAAAGGGCTGTCTGCAAGACGGGCGCTGATTTCTTCTCTCGATAATTTAACAATGATATGGTACTCTTTCTCCAAAATTTCATAGAGCGGGCGGGAAAAATCTTCATTTCCGGTAAGACCGATTCTCGGATTGAAATACGAAATAAAATGCACAAACGGATATTCGGGATTTCCGCGCAAGCGTTCCAATGTCAATATTTTCGTTTCTTCTTCTATTTCGAAAAATTGACATAGCTCTTTCGAAGGTTTTACCCAGCCGACACGCAATTCATAATTTTTCACTTCCATTCCTAATGCTTTCATTTCCTGGGAAAAACTAAGCCAATTGCCTGCTTTGGAAGTGATGGCGGTATCTGCCGCAACCGTCCCTACCCCTTTCCGGCGAATTAATAAACCTTCGTAAACCAATTTATTGATAGCCAAACGCATCGTACTGCGCGATACACCCAATTGACGGGCAAAATCCACTTCATTGGGTAATTTTTTCTTCTCCTTTTTATATTCAGGTTCCTGAATCATATTCCTGATTTGCTCTTCTATTTGTATATACAAAGGAATATGACTGCTGTGATCCAATACTATTTTCATATTTTTTCAATAATAACGGATACAAAGATACATTTTATTTATTTAAATTTGAAAAAATGAAAAATTATCTTCATTATTTTTGCATTATTAAAAAATAATGACTTACTTTGCATCAGTTATTGTATGTGCATACATATATACATATATAGAAATGATTAATATTTTATGAAAGACTATTTTATCGGAATTGACATTGGAGGATCTCACATTTCCTGCGCGTTGATAGATTCAGGCAACGGAGAAATTTATAATACTGAAATTCAGGAAGCGCCTGTTGATTCGGGAGGCACTGCGAGCGACATCCTGCAATCTTGGCAAACTACCATTCAAAAAACATTGGATGAGCCTGTGGATATTAGCGGAATTGGATTTGCCATTCCGGGTCCTTTTGATTATTCACGGGGGATCTGCCAAATCGAAGGTGTATGCAAGTACGATGCTTTATACGGTGTCAACATCCGGGAAGAAATTCGCAAACTGTTTCCGGATCGAAATAAACCGGTTGCTTTTATCAACGATGCTTCGGGATTTGCCTTGGGTGAATTTTATGCCGGTGCGGCGCGTGAAAGCCGGCGGACAATCGTGATTACCTTGGGTACCGGTTTCGGAAGTACCTTTTTGTTGGACGGAAAAGTTCAAACAATAGAAAATATAGGAATACCACCCAATGGTTATCTTTACAATATACCTTATAAAGAAAGCATCGGCGATGATTATTTTTCTACGCGATGGTTTGTTCGCCGTTGGAAAGAAGCAACGGGAGAAAACGGAAAGGATGTAAAAACAATTGCCCGAAAAGCCCAGGAAGGCAATCAACAAGCGGTTGCTTTGTTTGATGAATTTGCCGGAAACCTGGCGGAATTTATGTTTCCCTGGTTGCTGGATTTTCAAGCAGATACCTTGGTTATTGGCGGAAATATTGCCAAAGCATCCGGTTTGTTTTTGCAAAAACTGACAGACAAATTGCATCGAAAAGGATTGGCTGACATTCAAATACGGACAAGCGAACTATGGGACAAAGCGCCCTTAATCGGAGCCGCAATGTATGCAAAATCCGTTTACAATGACGTACATTCTAATTCGTGGCGAAAAACAGAACAATTTTTGGCTCCTCCGAAAGCAACCTCAAGCCTTGCCGGACAATATGATATTTATCCTGCTTTTCCTTTGGGAAACGGCAAAATACAGGAAGGTATTGCGAGTTTATCCCAATGGATAGCCGCACAAAAAACCGTTGTAATAGATGGATATGCCGGCGTTTTCTGGGATCATTTCGTGGAACAAATCGGGGCGGAACTGAACCGTCAAGGAAAACAGGTTCGTTGGCTTCACGTGGAAACCGCTTTGCGTTCGCCCGAAGAAATAGATGAAATGATACGCCCTTTTATGAAGGAGACGGATTCCATTTTTGGGAAAATTACAGACAAGAACCTGTCGGATTGGTTTGAGCCTAATAAATTAAAACGCTTGTTACCCGACCCGAATGTTGATATTACCCTATTGGTGGGTTGCGGAAGCGCTTTGGCCGGATGGAATGCACCTGTTATTTATGTAGATTTGCCGAAAAACGAACTTCAATTCCGGATGCGGGCGGGAACGGCATATAATTTAGGCGCAGATAAACCGGAAGACGGACGAATCATGTATAAGCGTTCGTTTTTTGTGGACTGGCCCGTATTAAACAAACATAAAGCGGCTCTTTTGCCACATATTGATTGGATAGTTGACGGACAACGCACGGACAATTATTTGTGTATGCAAGGAAAAGACTTGCGGGCAGGCTTGACGGCGATGAGCCAAAATTTCATTCGGGTGCGCCCTTGGTTCGAGCCGGGTACCTGGGGCGGCAAGTGGATGAAAAACAGGATAGAAGGTTTGAATAAAGAAGTCGATAACCTGGCCTGGTCATTTGAGTTGATGGTATTGGAAAACGGTTTGATGTTTGAAAGCGATCATTACCGTTTGGAAGTTTCTTTTGATTTCCTGATGTATAACAATTATAAGGAAGTTTTGGGCGATTGTGCCGAACGGTTCAAGTATGATTTTCCGATCCGCTTCGATTTTTTGGATACTTTCGATGGAGGCAATCTTTCCGTGCAATGCCATCCTCGTCCGGAATACATTCAATCGGAATTTGGAATGCCGTTTACGCAGGACGAAACCTATTATATCCTCGACTGTCAAGGGAATCCGACGGTTTATTTGGGATTTCAAGAGGGAATCAACCGGGAAGAATTTCACCGGGCGCTCCTTTGGAGTGAGCAAAACGCCACCCCCATCGACATTGAAAAATATGTGCAAAAATTTCCGGCGAAAAAACACGATTTGTTCCTGATTCCGAACGGCACGATTCACGCTTCGGGAAAAGACAATTTAGTCTTGGAAATAAGCAGCGCCCCCTATATTTTTACCTTCAAGATGTACGATTGGGTACGATTGGATTTGGACGGACGCCCACGCCCCATCAATATTGAGCATGGGATGAAAAATGTGTATTTTGAGCGTCAAGGAAAAAAAGTGGAAGACGAACACATCAGCAAACCCCGCATTCTGAAACAGGGCGATTACACTTTGGAGCATCTTCCAACGCATCCCAATCACTTTTACGATGTCTATCGCTATTCGTTCGACAACGAAATCAATATCGAAACCAATAACAAATGCCATGTTTGGATGTTGGTGGAAGGCAGTTCCGTAATCGTGGAAACCGCGCAAGGGATGAAGCAGCGTTTCAATTATGCGGAAACATTTGTGATTCCGGCGGCGGCAGGGTCTTATACAATTACAAATGAAGGAAAGGGAAAAGCGCTGATGGTGAAGGCTTTTGTAAAATAAAACAGTAGAATAGGTGAAAAAGATTAAAATTCATATAATAACATCAATAATGAATATGAAAAAATATTTTATAATCGGATTGTTTTTGGCTTGCGCTCCATTTCTTTCCTTTGGAAATTCAGAGGATGGAGTGGGAAAGGTAGATTATTTACCGCAAACTCCGGCTATTGCATCGGAAGTTGATGTCTTTAATGTGGAAGCCACCACGAATGCAAACCGTTTGGCAATTCTTTCTTTGCAAGGATTGGCAAACCGAAATCAAGCCACAATCTATACTTATGTTAATCAGGATAAATGGGTACTGGAACTCTATCAATCTCTTGGACATATCAAAAATGTAACACTTCATACACGTTTTGAAGATTTGTTGACAAAATATAAAAACATTCCAAAAGGTGCGGTGGTGTATGACCCGATGAAAAAATTTACGGTTAATCTTGCGACCAATATAGCCGGAGTAGAAGACCGGATTATTTTAAGTCCGGATATGGTGGCCGGTTTTAAACAAATCACCGGAAATAATGATATAAAAGATTTAAGAGATTATAACTTTTCATCTCAATTAGAAGCCTTTAAATGGTATAAAGAAAACATATTCTCATTGCAAAACCATCACATACTGTCAGTTGCCAAAGACTTGCTTCTGATGTACGATGTATATCGCGATTATCTGGTAGAATTCAAAATTCCGGTTTTTTGGCTACCGGGCGCGAGTGACAAAGATTACGACAGCAATTATGAAAAAGAGATTATTAAGTTATTTGAAGAAACACCGCCCAATATTCCCGTACTTGGATTTTGGCCCGGCGTAGAAAATGGGAAAGATATAGGATATACCGAAATGGAAGGCGTAACTTTAGCCGGTTATTATGGAAAATTTACGCTGGTAAATACATGGGTTGGAAATTACAGTTTTCATACAGGAGTGCCCGGAAGACCCGAATATAAACAGGTAAAACCCAGGGAAAAGACGTTTAGAGAATACGACCCCAATAAAAAATATGTCGCCCTGATCATGAATGAAAGCGGTGATGCTCCCTGTTATTTTTTATATACGGGATTTTTCCCGCGTCAATGGAACGACCCCGACAGAGGGAAAGTAGCTATCAGTTACGGCATTACACCTTCCCTGCGCATGTTGGCACCCGGATTATTAAATTACATGTATGATACGCAAACAGCCAATGATTTCTTTTATACTGCTATTTCAGGCAGCGGATATTGCTACCCTTTTGAAGGATATTTGGACAAAACCGCATCAAAACATCAAAACAAAACCGATTATTTCACTATGACGGCTGACAATATGGCCATTCTCGATTTTGATATGCTGGGTATATACACACATCCTGCTTCAACATGGAAACCGGAAGATAGAGTCATTGCCGAAACGTATATGGTTCCCATGCACGGTCTTTATTCTATTATTTCAGGAATGCACCGCACAGGTTACATTGGCAGGAATGGAAATGAAATTATCGATTCGGTAACAGTACATCACACATTGACCCACTGGTCTTCAAGCGACTTTACATGGAACGACCCTTCACAAGATGAAAAAGCGGTTCAATTTATGGAAAATGAAATCAAATCGTATGGATACGGCGGAAATTTTATTCAAGCCATGTTTTACAGTTGGCATTATGGACCCCGCCGATTGAATAAATTAAGAGAATTGATGGAGCCGCAAGGATACGAGTTTGTAACACTGAATGAATTTGATTACTTATGCCGTGTTGCTAATGATTGGGTGATTATTTCGAGTATTTCAGACGTTCCGTCCGAACAAAAGATTAAAACCGCTTTCAACAGGCATTTGCGGAAACTCAGCTTTTCGGAAGAAGTGAGCGGACTTCTTACTTTGACGGATATGTCAGGACGTTCCATTTTTAAAACCCGGATCGATCAATCGAGAGAGATGATTCTTCCGGACTCTTTATCCGGCGGAACATTCGTCCTAACTGTTGATTTGAATAAAAATGCTGTTTTCAGTCAAAAAATTAGTATGTAAAAATAACAATGAATAAAAATCATAAAATAAAACTCTTTTTAACGGCATTTGGCATTTTATTTTTGACAATGCCGGCTTTTTCTGTAATCGGTGAAATGAATATCATAGCCTCTCAAGGATATCTGAAGACCCCGGAAGGTCCGGTTCGTGAATATACCATAAAATTAGATTCAGCCCTGTATTCCGGAGGAATAATAACGATGGAAATAGACGGGAAGCGTTGGGAAGAAACTATAAAATCCAATCCCAAGGGTGTCAATAAATTGGATGGTAAATTTCCTCCCGGATATATGGAAGAAAGTAAAGAGTTGGTCGTCGAACTGCGCAGTTCGCAAGGGAACTTAAAAAAGACCGTCCGGATACCCGGAGCACGGAAATGGACACTTTATTTCCTTCCTCACTCCCATCAGGACATTGGATATACTCACCGGCAAGACGATGTGATGAAGCTGCAATGGCAAAATTTGGAAAAAGCCATTGAACTGATGGAGAAAACGATGAATTATCCGGAAGGAAGCCGTTTTAAATGGAATTCAGAAGCAACATGGTCTGTAAAAGGATACCTTGAGCATTATCAAGGGACTGAAAAAGCCCAAAAACTTATCCACGCAATTCAAAATGGGAATTTGGGCATTGACGCTGCTCTGGGAAGTATCCTTACCGGTTTATGTAAACAGGAAGAATTGATGCACATATTTGATGATGCACATCAACTGTCACAGCAAACCGGTGTAGCATTCAATACAGCAATGATGAGCGATGTTCCCGGTCAATCATGGGGATACGCCACTGCTTTGGCCCAGAATGGAATCAAATATTATTCTTCGGGTCCGAATTTTGTGCCCTTAATGGTAGGACAAGGTGATAGGGTAGGATTATACCATGCCACTTGGGCTGATAAGCCTTTTTATTGGCAATCGGCGGCAGGAACGGAAAAAGTGCTGTATTGGCAAACAGGCAAAGGATATTCGTGGTTTCACGGATGGATTCTTGACCGCTTATCCGTTTGCGGAATTGATCCGGTATGGGAATATTTATCCGAATTGGAAGCGAAAGCATATCCTTACGCAACTTCCTATTTGCGTTATACCATCCATGGAGACAATGGTCCTCCCGACGAACAAATGCCCGGTATAATCAAAGCATGGAATGAAAAATACGAATCGCCGAAATTCTATATCGGGACAACAAAAGAACTCTTTACGGAATTTGAAAAAAAATATGGCGATTATCTTCCCGTTTACCAAGGCGATATGACTCCCAATTGGGAAGATGGAGCAGCATCAACCGCCCGTGAGTTAGCAATGAATAGAAGTGCTTCCGAAAGATTAAATCAGTCGGAGATATTGTGGAGCATGATTCATCCGAAAGCATTTCCTGCAAAAGATTTCACAGAGGCATGGAGAAATGTGGTACTGTTCTCAGAACATACATGGGGAGCACATAACAGTATTGCCGAACCGGAATCTCCATTTGTCAAAGACCAGTGGCAAGCGAAAAAACAATTCGTAGATAACGCGGAAGAGCAGTCAAAAATCCTTTATGAAAAATCTTTTGAATCACTGTACAACAGCGATGGCAGTTATATTCACGTATTCAATACGAATTTGTGGACAAGAACCGATGTGGTGACAGTTGGTGAAAATGCCCGCTTGGAAGGTAAAATACTGGAATCCCCGTCCGGAGAATTAGTCCCCATTCAAAAGCTGAATACCGGTCAATGGATTTTTTTAGCAAAAGATATTCCTCCCCTCAGTTCTTCTGTATATCGCATTATCAACGATAAAAAGAAAAAAGTACCGGCCCAGGCTATCATTCATGGAAACATAATGGATAACGGAATAATCAGACTGGAAATTGACCGGACAACAGGAACAATCATCTCTTTGTCTAAAACAGGAGAAAATGTCAATTATGCTGCCGGAAACGGGCTGAACGATTATATATATACCGGTAAGATGCTGAACGATTTACGTAAAGCGGATCATGTAAAACGGATACTCACATTAAACGAAGGTGACGTTGCCGCAACTATCCGAATAGAATCGGAAGCTCCGGGATGCCGTTATTTATGGAGAGATATAACTGTATATAAAGGACTTGGGAGAATAGACATAACGAACACATTGGATAAACTGAATGTGTATGACAAAGAAAATGTCAGATTTGCTTTCCCGTTCAATATTCCCAATGCTGAAGTAACAATGGATATGGCTATGAGTGAGATACATCCGGAACGGGAACAATTAGCAGGTTCCAATAAAAACTATTATACCATACTGAACGGATTGGCCATTCATAATCCCTTGAAACAAGGAATTTATTTCACTGCAATTGACGCTCCACTCATAGAGACAGGTGAAATGAGTGCTGAAAGTTGGCTTATCAATTCAACAGATTTGAATTGGAAAACGACGGCAACCTTATCTCCGGTGATTTATTCTTGGGTGATGAATAATTCCTGGCACACTAATTATAAAGCATCGCAAGAGGGTCTGGCTTCTTTCAATTATTCTATCGAACTGTCCGGATCCCTGCCACTGCCATATTCAGCTAAAAAACAAGGAATGGAACAAGCGCAAAAACTGGTTGGTATCAGTTCTAACAGAGCCACTCCTGTGACCAACCTGTTTAGGCTGAAAGACAACAGTTTCATTGCCCTGTCCACCATCAAACCGGCGGATGACGGTAGCGGATATATCGTAAGGTTGCAGAATATGAGGAATAATTCTACCCATTCTTCTATCGAAGAGGGAAACATCAACATTAAAAAAATATACCGGTGTGATAATCTTCAACAATATACGAATGATTTTGATTATTCATCCTTTTGGCTTAAACCATTTGAATGTATTACACTGAAAATAATAGAAGAAACAAGAGCTAATAATTAATATTTACTAAAAAAATATCCTATAAAAACACGCTTATGACACGATTGATTGGTATTATCTTATTTTTATCTTGCTGTTTGCATCTCTCAGCGCAAACGCCAACCGTTTGGAAAATCGGAGAAAAGGATAATTCTTCTGCGGATTTGGCTTTAGGACCGTCTGAATATAAAAAGTTTTTAGAAAACGATTTCGGATACGAAGACCGTTATTTTTTAATCGGGAAATCATCGGCTGAAAAGGATTTTCCCTACGTGCTTCCCGGACCGGACGATACCTGGGGAGGAACATGGGGCACTTCCGGATGGAGAACCCACGAAATCAATGTGCTTTTTGGCGTTGAAGAAATCGCCGATAACACGCAGTTAAAATTAATCATCGACCTGCTCGATAGCAATCCCAAACGGTCGTTGTTGAAAGTGATAATCAACGACCGGCAAAGTTGGAAATATTCCCTGAAAGGCGATTCCGATTCATCGCTTGTCCGAATGGATGCAACCACAAAGCATCAAACATTGGAAATTCCATTCCCTAAAAATTTAATAAAAAAAGGCGGCAACAAGATTTGTTTGACGATATTGGAAGGCTCCTGGATTGTTTTTGACGACATCCGCTTGGAAGCGAATAAAAAAATCAAACTGCAAAAACCGGAAGCGGCTTTCATTCGCGAAGTGAAACCGGCGGATTATGAACTTGAAAAAGACGGAAAACGCTTTCAGCCGCTGTTGGTGGATGTCGAACATTTGGCAGGACGCCCTTCTATTGATATTGAATTGGATGGCAGCCGCATTTTTCACGAAACGCTGGATACGGCGCGTTATCAATTGGAAGCCTTAATGCCGCCGGTAAGCAGTGTAAAGAAAAGTAATTATACGATTTTGATTAACGGAAAAGTTCTTGAAAAAGGACAAATCGTCCGCAGTCCACAAAAACAGCAAAGTCTGGCCGATTATGTGGATACCAAAATCGGAACGGCTCATTCGCGTTGGATGATAGCGCCCGGTCCCTGGATGCCTTTCAGTATGGTGAAAATGAGTCCCGACAATCAAAACAAAGGTTGGCAGGCGGGGTATCAACCGTCCTTTGAAACGGTGGGTTGTTTCAGTCATATCCACGAATGGACGATGGGTGGATTGGGTTTGATGCCGACAAACGGGAAATTGCAAACCCAGGTGGGCGATGAATTTGACGCCGATTCCGGTTATCGTTCGCGGATGGATAAAAAGACGGAAGAAGCGCCTTTGGGTTATTATAAAGTGTATCTCAGCGATACGGATATTTGGGCGGAAGTGACGGCAACCACCCGTTGCAGTTTTCAGCGATATACGTTTCCCAAAGATAAAGACGGTCGCGTGATGATTGACCTGCATGTTCAAGCCGAATACGATTATGATTTATTGGATATAAAAATAGACAAAGTGAGCAATTACCGGATTGAAGGACACAGCCACCAAATTTCACCCCGCCCTACCGTTTGGAGTGAAGATGCCGACCAGGAATATACCGTTCATTTTGTGATAGAGTTTGACAGTCCGATAAAATCAATGGGCGGATGGAAAAACAAGGATGTCCAACTGACAGAAAAACTCACCGGCGAAAATTTGAAAGAGGCGGGCGTCTATGTAGAATTTGATACCCAAAAGAAGAACGTAGTACAAGTCCGTACCGGAATTTCGTTGGTAAGCATCCAAAATGCGGCTGAAAATTTAGAAAAAGAAATTTCGCTGCCTTTCGGGTGGAATTACGAAGCGGTGGTTGAAAATCAAAAAAACGTCTGGAACGAATTGTTTGCAAGGGTGCAAATAACGACGGACAACCGCCTGGAAAAAGTCCGGTTTTATACCAATATGTATCGCGCATTGAGCCGGAATACCTGGAGCGACGTCAACGGCGAATGGATAGCCGCCGACCAAAGCAAACAACAGTTTTCCAATCCGGAACATCTCGCCTTGGGCTGTGACGCTTTTTGGAATACCTTTTGGAATTTGAACCAATTTTGGAATCTAATCACGCCGGAATGGTCGTCGAAATGGGTCAATTCACAGTTGGCCATGTACGATGTCAACGGATGGTTGGCAAAAGGTCCTGCCGGAATGAAATACATTCCCGTGATGGTTGCCGAACACGAAATCCCCTTGATTGTAGGCGCTTATCAAATGGGCATCCGCGATTTTGATGCCGACAAAGCCTTTGAAGCAGTCAAAAAAATGCAAACCACACCGGCAACTTCCGTAGCAGGCGGTTTTGCCGGAAACCGGGATTTGGTTTCTTACCTGAAATATCACTATGTGCCTTCCGATTTGGGACGTTTTTCCAACACCCTGGAATATGCTTTCGATGACTGGACGGTTGCTCAATTCGCCAAAGCTTTGGGCAAAGAAGCGGATTATAAAACATTCAGCGAACGGGGCGAATGGTGGCGGAATGCGATTAATCCCGAAAACGGCTATGCCCATTTGCGTGAAAGCAACGGAAAATTCGTAGAGCCTTTCGACCCTTTTCATTCGGGAGCCAATGAACAATATGTGGAAGGAAATGCCTGGCAATTAAGCTATTTTGTCCCGCAAGACGTTCCGGCGGTTGCCAAAATATTGGGCGAAAAGAATTTTATTGACCGCCTCAATTGGGGTTTTACAGCCAGCGAGCCTTGGCGTTACAATGCACCCAACGACCAGTATTGGGATTTTCCCGTAGTACAGGGCAATCAACAATCCATGCACTTTGCCTTCTTGTTCAATTGGGTGGGACGTCCCTGGCTCACGCAACGATGGACGCGCTCCATTATCGACAATTATTACGGATCCGGGATTGCCAATGCTTATCTGGGCGATGAAGACCAGGGACAAATGAGCGCCTGGTTGGTAATGGCTTCCTTGGGATTGTTTCAAACGGACGGAGGATGCAATGCTTCTCCCATCTATGAAATTGCCAGTCCTTTGTATGAAAAAGCAGTCATTCATCTGGGTGGAAAATACGGCAGGGGAGATACATTTACCATCGAAGCAGTGGGAGCATCTAAACGAAACAAATATGTTCAGAGCGCTATTTTAAACGGAAAAGAACTCAAAACATTTTGGTTTCCCGCCTCTGAACTGCTAAAAGGCGGTAAGTTGATTTTGGAAATGGGCGAACAACCGAATCAATCATGGGGTATCGGGTTGCCGTTATATTATAAAGGAGAGAAATAAAATAGTAATAACTTATTAACTTTAAAAATGTACAATATGAAATTTAAAAATTGTTTATTCAATTGTCATAAAGTTTGTATCTTGTTGATGTTTCTATTGATGAATACAAGTCTTTATGTGTACGCTCAGCAATCATCTGCCGATAAGGCGAAGATTGCAATTTCAGGCATACTGGTAGATGAAACCGGAGAGCCTGTAATTGGTGCTTCGGTTGTTGAAGACGGTACCACGAATGGTGTAGCCACCGACGTGGAGGGGAAATTCAGCCTGACAGTCAATCCAAAGGGAAAATTGAGAATTTCCTATATTGGGTATCAGGGGCAAAAAGTGGATGTGGCAGGCAAGACATTTATCACTGTTACATTACTTCCCGATGACACATTGATTGATGAAGTAGTGGTCGTGGGTTACGGTACTCAGAAAAAAGTGTCATTGACCGGAGCAATTTCTTCTATCAAAAATGAAGAAATTGTGGCAACTAAAAACGAAAACATACAGAATATGTTGTCGGGAAAAGTTGCCGGAGTGCGTGTTGTGCAAAACACCAGCGAGCCGGGCGAATTTAACGTGTCATTCGATGTCCGGGGATTAGGCGCTCCGTTAGTAGTGGTTGACGGAGTTCCCCGCACAACGATGACACGCATCAATCCGCAAGATGTGGAAAGCATCTCGGTATTGAAAGATGCCTCTGCCGCCATCTACGGCGTTCGTGCCGGAGCAGGCGTTGTGTTGATTACAACCAGGAAAGGAAGCAAAGAAAATTTTTCAATTGATTATTCCGGATATACCGGATGGCAAATTCCTTCCGGATTTCCGGACCTTGTAAACGCAGTGGATTATATGGCTTTAGCCAACGAAAGAAGCATGCACAACGAGAATAATCCACTGCAAACCTATACGGATGAACAGATGGCTCCGTATTTGGACGGAACTTTGAAAACCACAGATTGGAAATCGGCGGTAATACGCAATGCCGCGCCTCAGTCTTCGCACACTATCAGCGCAACAGGAAGTAACGACCGTATCAATTATTACATGAGTTTGGGCTATCTGGATCAAGGCAGTTTTCTGCAAACCAACGATTTGAATTATAATCGGTACAATATCAGAAGCAATATTTCGGCCAAAGTAACCAGGAATTTAACCGTTGACATGAATTTGGCGGGTACCATGGACGAAAAAGTGGCTCCAAATCAAACGACTTGGTGGATTATACGAAATATTTGGGTTCAGCGGCCAACAGAAACTGTTTATGCAAATAATACGCCCGGATATTTATTGGAAACAGCAGTTGTCGGCGAAAATCCGGTGGCGCTGATGGATGCCAATCTTACCGGAAACCGCAAAACGAAGAACAAATGGTTTGAATCTTCCGTTTCGGCTACTTATGACGTTCCCTTTGTGAAAGGCTTGCAATTCAAAGGATTATATAGCTATGACTATCATGATACGGATGTTAGCGGTTTTGAAAAGACGTATAACCAATACAAATATAATTCCGGAACCGATTCTTACACTTCATTTGCCCATCAATATCCTACGACCATTCGCAGAGAGTATATAGCCGACAACAGAACATTGTGGAATGCTTCGATTAATTATAGCAATCGCTTTGGCGACAGCCATGACGTGAGCGGTTTAGTCCTTTTTGAACAAACTACCGGCAAAGGCGATAATTTTTATGCACAAAGAGAGTTGTCTATTCCTGTTGAACGGTTGTTTGCCGGAAATTCTGAAAACCAACAAGGCAATATGAATACCGGAGGCACCTATCTGTTTGAAACGGTCAATCAGGCTGTTGCCGGACGTTTCAATTATGGATTCCAGTCTAAATATCTCGCAGAAATCAGTTTCCGCTACGATGCTTCTTCCAAATTCCCCCCGAACTCCCGGTGGGTATTATTTCCTTCCGGCTCGGTTGGCTGGCGTTTGTCGGAAGAACGTTTTTGGAAAAATTCAAAATTGGCGTTTATTGACAACTTAAAATTAAGAGCATCTTATGGTACAATGGGCGATGACGGCGCTTTGAATTATCAGTATTATCAGGGATTTAACTATCCTTCGGGCGGTTATGTTTTTGACGGAAAATATGTCAACGGCATAAATAGCAGGGGCATCCCGAATGAAAATATTAGCTGGACTACCTCTAAAATGCTAAACGCAGGCTTGGATTTTGGTGCGTGGAACGGACTGTTAGGCGCTACCGTTGAATTGTTTAAAAGAGACAGGGAAGGATTGTTAGGCACTCGATTGTTGAGTTTGCCCGATATTGTAGGTGCATCTTTGCCTCAGGAAAATTTGAACAGCGACCAAACGAGAGGATTTGAACTGGAATTAAGCCATCGCAACCATATCAGCGACTTTAGGTATGAGGTGAAAGGAAATGTTTCCTTTACCCGTACCAAAACGGTTTTTGTAGAGCGGGCAGCTTCCGGAAATTCCTGGCAGAATTGGATGAATAACACAACCGACAGATGGAATGGTCTTTGGTGGGCAAACGGTGCTGCGGGTCGTTACGAATCCTGGGATGATATAATCAATAGTCCGCAAGTCGTTAACCGCCACACCTTGCCGGGCGATTACATCATCGAAGATTGGAACGGCGACGGCATGTTGTCGGATTTAGATTGGCATCCCTTAGTCAATACGGATAAAGTGCCTTTGGTAAACTACGGCTTTACAATCAATGCAAGTTATAAAGGAGTGGATTTGAATCTTCTGTTTCAAGGAGTGGCTATGAGAACTATTTCTTACAGAGAAATGATGATTGAGCCTCTGTGGGGAGGTACCAGCGCACTTCAACAGTTTACGGACCGTTGGCATCCGGCAGATCCGAAAGCCGACCCGTATGATCCGAATATTGAATGGGTAAAGGGTCGCTTTGCCTACACAGGAACTATAGCGGATGCAAATTCCTTCTTCAACATGCAAAACGCAGCTTACTTGCGGTTAAAAAATGTGGAATTGGGATACACATTACCGCATAAAATTACGGAAAAAGCAGGAATAAAAAATTTGCGCCTGTATGTCAACGGATATAATCTATTGACTTTTACCGGATTGAAATACATGGACCCGGAACATACATCGGATGAATTGGGTTACATGTATCCAATCAGCAAAACAGTTAATATAGGATTAAATGTTAAATTTTAATATATAGAATCATGAAATTAAAGAAAAATATAGTAGTATTAGGATTCCTTACAATCCTGCTGGGGGCATGTTCGGACATGGATATTCCGCCGGTAAATATTCTGGGCGATAAAGATATTTTCAACACGAAAGAAGGCGTTACCGCTTATATGGCGCGATTATACAGCGGATTGCCTGTGGAAGATTTCAGGTATTCCTATAATGAGTTCAACAAGGGGAATAATTATCTGGAAGCTCAGTGCATAACAGGAGAAGCAATCAGCCGGAGCGTACCCGGTACGTCGGGAGAAACAAACAACTATTGGAGCGACGCATATTCACTGATAAGGAAGGTGAATTTTATGCTGGAGTCATTTCCTGCTTATGCGGATAATTTCAACAAGACTGCTGCCGACCATTACTTGGGTGAAGCCCACTTTATACGTGCTTTCACCTATTTTGCTTTGGTCAAACGCTATGGAGGAGTTCCATTAGTCGATAAAGTACTGAATTATCCGGTTATATCATTGGAAGAAACGCAAAAACCGAGAAATTCAGAAGAAGAAGTCTGGGATTTTGTCTCTTCCGAACTGGATTTGGCAATTGAATTGATGGGAACGCAAGGCGATAATTTGGGAAGAGCCGACAAGTATGTTGCCTTGGCATTGAAATCCAGAGCCATGCTCTATGCAGGCTCAATAGCCAGGTACAACGCCGTATCGCTCATCCATGAAGGCAAACGTTTATGCGGTGTGCCCGAAACAAGAGCCAACGACTATTTCAAACAGTCTTATGATGCCGCAAAACTGTTGGAAGGAAACTTTTCTCTGTATGTCAAAGAATGGAAAGACAACGACAAACAAGCGCAATTTACCAATTACGTCAATTTGTTTTTTGATGTGGCCAAAGGAAGCAAGGAAAATATATTCGTCAGATACTATGTTTATCCTGAATTTGTCCATTCCTGGGATAATCTCAATGTCTCTCTCCAACAAATGGCGGGAAACGGAAGCGGTGCGGGAATATGTCCGACTTTAGATTTTGTGGAGATGTTTGATGGATTTGAAAAAGATGCGAATGGAAAATTTAAAATGCTGGACGAAAACGGCAAATACTTGTTGTTCGATGAAATCATGTCTCCTTTTGCCAATGCCGAGCCTCGTTTGCGCGCTTCGATTATTCTCCCGGGCGATGTGTTCAAAGGAGAAGCGACAGAAGTTAGGCGCGGAATCTATATCGGAGAAGTTGCCGGAGGTATCCCTCGCTTGTTGCCGGAAGGCTCACCGGACAGCTATACTACCGTTCGTCAGCGCCTGAGAACATCTTCTACGGAAGGGCCATCGGGCATGACTCCTTACACGCTTTCCAACGGAGAAAAAATGGTGCCCGCCGGTAAAAGCGGTACAGTGAATGCTCCGGCATACGGCACCCTGTCAGGCTTTTTACTGCGCAAATACATGGACGAAAAGATGGAACGGGCTTCTATAGGAATGGAAAAATCGACTCAGGCTTGGATAGAACTTCGTTACGCCGAGGTATTGTTGAATAGAGCGGAATCCGCTTATGAATTATATTCCGCAGGAGCATCCGGCGGAGTAGATTATCTCACGGATGCTTATTCTTGCATCAATGAGATACGGAAACGTGCAGGAGCAAGGCTGTTAAACTCAGCGGGTGATTTGAATAATGTAAATATTATTCGTATCGAAAGAAGAAAAGAACTTGCTTTTGAAAATAAAATATGGTGGGATTTAAAACGATGGAGGATTGCCGATACCGAACAAAATTCAACCATCTACCGAATTTTAATGCCGTTTTATGCCGACAAAGCAGGAAAGTATTTCTTTGATGCCCGAACGGATGAAAGAGGCGTAAGATATACGTTTGATTCCAGATGGTATTATCAATCAATACCTTCCAACCTTCAAATAAATCCGAATCTCGTACAAAATCCCGGTTATTGATAACAATTTAAAAAAATTAATATGAAAAAGATAGTATATATTTTAGCATCAGTCATTTGCATGACTTTTTATGCTTGTGAATTTGATAATTACGATCTTCCCAATGAAACGTTAACGGGCAAAATTATTGATAAAGTGACCGGACAAACGCTTCAAACCGACGCAGGTGGGAATGGCACAAATGGTAATGGCATACGAATCGAATTGTTGGAATACAGTTGGAGTGATAACCCGCTTCCCTATTATTTCTATTGCAAGCAAGATGGCAGTTTCAACAACACAAAAATATTCAAAGGAAACTACCGCGTGAATCCGGAAGGTGCATTCGTCCCTCTGATTCAATACGATGACGAAGGGAAAATTGTATCCGACCAGAGCCGGACATTAGATATAAAAGGCGTGACGGAAGTCAATTTTGAAGTAGAGCCTTTTTTGCGTGTCGAATGGATAGGCGAGCCGGTAATCAATGGCGACGGTACGGCAACCATAAAAGTGAAGGTAACCAGAGGCACCGATAATCCGGCTTATCAGCAGAGATTAACGGATGTATGCTTATACTTCAATGAAGTTCCTTATGTGGGAGATTACGGTTACGACAGCCGGTATACAAAAAGGGTGGCGTATTCCGGCAATACAGGCAATGATGCTTTAGGTACGGAAATTTCCATTACAACCAACGGAAAATTCCCGTCTAACCGGACTTATTATCTCAGGGTAGGAGCGCGAATTGATTGTACGATAGCGGGTGTAAAACGCTACAATTACAATGAGCCGAAAAAAATAGTTGTTCCTGAGTAAAATAAAAAAAAGGTAAAATGAAAAGAATACTGTTCATAGTTATTTTTATAGCAGGAAGCCTGAATTTTGTATCGGCAGGTCCCTATAATATTGCGCCTTTGGCTAAAGCAACCGCTTCATCGGAGATGAGCGGTTGCCCGGGCGGCAATGTCTGCGACGGGCTTATCGGTATTGACGGACAAGGAGAATGGGTATCGAACAGCACGGTTAATTCCTGGGGAGGCATCACTTATCCCCGTATTAAATTGGAATGGGAACAGGCTCGCAGTATCGACCGCATCATCCTGTACGACCGCGCTGTATCTACAAGCCATACCGCCGGAGGCATTTTGCATTTCAGCGACGGCTCGAAGGTACGTGTGCATGCCATTCCAAACAACGGATGGGCGAAGGCAATAGACTTTCCTGCAAAGAAAATAACCTGGGTGGAGTTTGAAGTAACGGATGGCGACGGACCCAAGCTCGGATTATCGGAAATAGAAGTCTATCCTTCGCCGGAAGATGCCCCCGATTATGTTTCCTTAGTCAATCCATACATAGAAACCACACGCGGGCGCTACTTCTTTTTCGTTACCGGCAGCCAACCTTTCGGCATGATTTCAGCGGCGCCGCTTACCCGCAATAAAAACCAGTTAGGCGGCGGATACAATTACAATTCAACGGAAGTGTTGGGTTTTCCGCAAATACATTGCTGGATGCTGACCGGACCCTCGTTAATGCCCACCACCGGAATCGTAGAACCTGCAAAAGGAGAACAAGCATGGAAATCAGCCTTCTCGCACGAAGGCGAGATAGTACAACCGGGTTATCATCGTCTTTTTTTGCAGGACTACGGTATCTGGGTAGAACAAACGACAACGGACAGGGTCAGTTTTTACCGGTTTCGCTACACAAAAGACGACATAGCCGATTTGTTACTGAACTTGGGCGGGTATGTGTCCACGGCAACTATGACCGATTGCCGTGTAAGCAAAATAAGCAATACGGAAATAGAAGGCTCGGTCAACACCACCGGACGCTTTTGGGGCGGTCCCGACAATGTGCGGGTATTTTTTGTCATGCGATTCGATCGCCCTTTTGAACAGTTGAACAGTTGGATAGACAAACACCGGCAAACCGACGTATCCTCTCTTCAAGGCTTGGATGTAAAGGCAAATTTGGGCGATGGCTATTTCAAAAATGCTCCGACCACCGGCGTATCGGCAAGATACCAAGTGAAAGCAGGTGATGCGCTTCAAGTGAAATTTGCGATTTCCTATACCAATATCGAAAATGCCCGCAACAATATGGAAACGGACGGCAACGGATGGGATTTTGACGCTGTGCGCCAAGCCTCACAAAAGGAGTGGAACGAATGGCTGGGACGCATTGATGTGAAAGGCGGCAGCAACGCACAACGCATCAAATTCTACACCGACCTGTGGCACGTTCTGCTCGGACGGCATAAATTGGATGATGTATCGGGCGACTATCCCGATTATACGCAAGGCGAAAGAGTGGGTTCTTTTACTAAAAATGCCCTACTGAAAGTGCGCACACTGCCTAAAAATCCGGATGGAAGCAGTCGTTTCCACTTCTACAATTCCGATGCCTTTTGGCTGACACAGTGGAATCTGAATATTCTCTGGGGATTAGCATGGCCCGAAGTCTTGGATGATTTCGCCGCTTGTTTGGTACAATACGCCGAAAATGGAGGATTGTTGCCGCGCGGACCCAATGCGGGAGGCTATTCCTATATTATGACCGGCTGTCCGGCAACACCGCTCATTGCAAGCGCCTATCAGAAGAACATGCTTACCAAAACAACCGCCGGGCAAGCCTATAAGGTTATGGTCAACAATCACAAGCCGGGAGGTATGTTGGGAGGTGAGAAAGAAATTCAGTTTTACATCAACCATGGTTATTATCCGGACAATGCCGGAATAACATTAGAGGCTGCTTTTCAGGATTGGTCGCTGTCGCAGATGGCAGGTAAAATGGGAAAAAAGAAGGATGCTGCCTATTATCTTAAACGCTCGTCGGGATGGACAACACTGTTCAAACCCGGACAACAGTTGATTTTTCCAAAAGATGAAAAAGGCAACTGGCTGCACGACGACCCGTTGAGCAATTGGGGTTGGGTAGAGGCAAACGCCTGGCAGGCTACATGGTCGGTATCGCAGGATATACCGAAGTTGGCACAATTGATGGGAGGCAACGATGCTTTGTGCAACAAATTGAATTATGCTTTTGAACAATCGGAAAAAGACGATTTTGTCTTTGGTTACGGCAGCGGCTATGTCAGCTATGCCAACCAACCGGGATGTTCCAACGCCCATGTGTTCAACTACGCAGGAAAACCCTGGCTGTCGCAGTATTGGGTGCGTAAAGTACAAAAGCAGGCTTACGGCGCCACAACGCCCGATGCCGGATACGGCGGACACGATGAAGACCAGGGACAGATGGGCGGCGTGAGTGCTTTGATGTCGCTGGGGTTGTTTAGTTTGCAAGGAACCTGTTCGCAAAATCCGGTGTATGATATTACAAGTCCGGTATTTGATGAAATTACCATTCAATTAAATCCGGATTATTGTAAAGGAAAGCAATTTAAAATCAAAGTATATAATAATTCGGATAAAAATTGTTATATCCGGCGAGTTACTTTGAATGGGAAAGAACACAATGGGTTCCAAATAACACATGACGATTACAGTGCAGGAGGAACTTTGGAAATATGGCTAAGCCCTGAGCCAAATAAAAACTGGGGTGTAAATAATAGTAATTTTTAATTTTTATTTATCATGAGAAAAAGTTCGATTAAGAAAGCGGGAATTTTCCTGCTGTTGGGCATGCTCCTGGGAGCGATGCCGGTGAAAAGTCAAAGCTTGTTTGTATATACGACAAGCAGTACAACGCCTGAAGAATCATTTCTATTGAGTGATGTGCAGGAACTGACATTTTCAGGTACAAGTGTAGTAGTAAACCACAAGTTCGATGGACCGATAACGTTTACTGCTTTGAAATTTTTCAGTTTGAAAAATTTCGAATCAACAGGTATCGCACCTAATCCGAAAACAGAGGTGGCGATAAGTGTGTATCCCAATCCTGCGGTGACAGATGTGATCGTACACAGTACGACCACCATTACCGGTTTGGGATTGTATAATCTACAGGGACAAAAGTTATTGCAACTTTACCCGGAATCTTTGGAAGCAACAGTGCCGGTGGCTTCTTATCCGTCCGGCTTGTATATGCTGCAAGTAGCGGATGAATCAGGAATTACAATTAAAAAAATCATTAAAAATTAAACAGTTATGAAAAAGAAATTGACGCTTTATATAATGGCGCTCATGGCGTTGTTATCCACGGGAGCATACGCTCAGGATTATTATGTTTTTACGACAGATGAAGGCTTAGTGCAAATACCCGGAGACTTGATAGATAGTGTAAAAATTGAAGGCGATGTCTTAAATTTTTACCAAAATAATGCCATTGTTGATTCAAAATTGGTGGAGAATGTGAAGAGAATTAAATTTGACTTTATTCCAACATCAGCCTACCCTGACGGCATAGCGCACGAACCGGGCAGAGTTGAAGCGGAAGATTTTGACAGTGGAGGAATGGATGTAGCTTTCTACAATACAGGTGCATGGTATGAACCGGATAAATCAGATTACAGGGATGGTACAGATGGAGAGACTGCCTATATATATGGTGGTGTTAGCAATGGTTGGATGCTCAATATATCTGACGGCGACTGGTACACCTATACGATTAATGTACCTGAAGACGGATGGTATGATTTTACCTTCATGAAAAATAGCGGCGGAGCTAACGCTGTAGATCTTTTTATTGATGGTGATGCACTTGGCGAACCAATGTTGTGGCCTGATGTAGGCTGGGGAGACACTCTAACCGACCCGATAAGTGTTCCTCTTACCGCCGGGATTCATGTGTTAAAAATTCTTGTGCATGGAGGTTCCTTTGTGGATTATTTTGAATTCTCCGCAAATTAGATTCACCACCTGAAAGGAATGTTTTTGTTTTCTGCTTTAAGCAAAACATTCCTTTCTTTTTAGCATTTAAAACGTATGACAAAAAACAATTCTAAGAAAATTTTATCGGCAATTCTGTTTTGGAGCATCAGTATGGCTCTTTCCGCCCAAATTGCTAAAAGTTGGGACTTTGAGAATGTTGAAATGGACCCGACATTTATTACCCGCCTCATGCCGGATTTGGGAAAAGGTATTACCGGTGGCGACGGCAGTATTTCTATCGACCTGAAAAATGGAAGCAGTATGTTTCTTTGGGGTGATTTCTTTATTGGCGATGTAATTAATAATCAGCGAATAGCATCGTTACCGCCAATCATGGGTAATGCCTTTAGCATTTTGTCGAAAGATACCGTTATTTCGTATTATAAAGGGACGCGAGCTAAGCCCTTAGCGTGGTTGCAACCGGAGCCTGTCGGCGGTGATTTTCCTATATGGTATTGGCCGGGTAACGGTTTTGTGAGAAATGGAATACTGCATCTGTTTATGTCGTCATTTACTAAATCCGGACCCGGTTCGTGGGATTTCGTATATGTTGCCTGCGACTATTTTAGATTGGACGCCAATACATTTGAGGTGATTGACAAGCAGAATTTTCCGGCCGCAAACCAATTAAATTGTCATTACGGGCATGCCGTGCTTGACGATGGTGAGTACATTTACAGTTATGGTACAATAGGTTTGAACGGAAAGGTGCATATTGCCCGTGCAGAAATGAAAGAAGATAAATTAACGAATTGGCATTTTTTCAACGGACAGGAATGGACACTCTCAACTGCCGCATCCAAGCCGTTGCAAGGAATTGCAGTCGCCGTATCCGAACAATTCAACGTGTTCAAATACAATGGGAAATATGTTTTGGTTACTCAAGCAAGGAGTGGAAATACGGTTGTTTCAGCTATTGCAGACAAACCAACAGGCCCGTTTTACAACAAAAAAACAATATTTGAAATCACGGAACCATTGGCTGCAAATAAAATGTATGCGTACAACACAATGGTACACCCACAATACTGCGACAACGGCAGAATCCTAATGTGTTACAATGTCAACTGTTTGGATGTGAATGATCTATATACTAACGCCTCCGGATATCAACCCCGCTTTTTTTGGATGCCGATGGATAAAATATTAAATCAGGATTATTATGTTTCTACAAAAAATGAAGGTGTAGTGCAAATACCCGGAGACTTGATAGACAGTGTAAAAATTGAAGGCAACACCTCAAATTTTTACATAAATAATGTCGTTGCTAATTCTATTTTGTTGGAGAATGTGAAAAGCATTAAGTTTGAATTGGAATCTACTCAGGGATCAGCCTATCCGGACGGCATACCGCACGAACCGGGCAGAGTTGAAGCGGAAGATTTTAACAGTGGAGGAATGGATGTGGCTTTCTACAATACAGGTTTTTGGTATGAACCGGGAGGAGAGTACAGGGATGGTACAGACGGAGAGACCGCCTATATATACCCCGGTGCGGGTAGTAGCAACGGGTATTGGATGAATGTAACTGAAGGTGATTGGTATAACTATACGATTAATGTACCTGAAGACGGATGGTATGAATTTATTTTCACGCAGTCTGCCTTCTCTGTTTCTTCAGTAGATTTGTTGATAGATGATATCGTAGTTGAAACAATGGAATGGCCTACCGGCAAAACCCCGGCGGTAAGCATTCTTCTTACCGCCGGGGTTCATGTGTTTAAAATTAGTTTACTGTCGGGTGGTTCCTTTTTTGATTATTTTGAATTCAACAAAGAATAGCAACATCTGAAGGGAATGTTTTGCTCTTCTGCTTTAAGCAAAACATTCCTTTCTTTTTAAAATTTAAAACGTATGACAAAAAACAATTCTTTTCCTAAATTATCATGTAATTGGATAAAAAAATAAACGGGTCATGAAACCGGCTCGTCAACAAGTTCTTTGAAATTTTGGTACACGCTTAATTAATTTGGTTATCTTTGGTAAACAGGATAGAGAGTGATGACCGGAAGCCAATGTGGGAATAAAGCTGTTTATAAACATATATTGAAAATAATTGCATTTCACCTGCGTTTATATCCGAAAAATGACTATTTTTGCAGTCGAAATGCAAGATTGAATGTATGGATAAGAAAGTTAAAATACGCGAATGGATTCTGGAACTCCCCAAAAGAGGCAGAATCACTTTTTCAACCGATGATATTTACCGACAATATCCTTCCTTGAACAAGGCGACTGTTGCGAGTGTGCTCAAACGGTTAGTTGCCAATGGAAAGATACAGTCTGTTTGGCACGGTTTTTATGTGGTCGTGCCTGTTGAATATGAGTTGAAAGGCGTTGTTCCGCCTGTCGTTTATATTGACCAACTGATGAATTATCTGCACAAAGATTATTACATTGGTCTGTTAAATGCCGCTGCTTTTTATGGTGCAGCCCATCAGCAACCGCAGGAATTTACCGTTATTATCGGCGGAAAAACTTTGCGCAACAAATTTAAAAACGGAGTGAAAATCAACTTTGTTTCAAAAAAAGATATACCACGCACTTTTATCCGAAAAAATACAACAAAAACAGGCTATGTATCTGTTTCAAGTCCGGAACTGACGGCTTTGGATTTGTTGTTGTATCAAAAGGAAATTGGCGGTTTAAGCCGAGCCGGTACGGTACTTAACGAGTTGGTTGAAGAAATGGATTTTAACAAAATCACGCCCGATTTTTTGCAACTTTTTCCTGCTACAATTATACAACGCTTTGGTTATCTGTTAGATGACGTATTAGAGCAGGACGACAAGGCTAAAATATTGTTGGAAAAAGTAAAACAAGCGGGAATAAAATTTAGAAAAACAGGACTCAAACCCGAAATTCAAGTCGGTGAGCCGTCTGAATATAAGCAAAACGAAATTTGGAAAATGATAATTAACGAAGAAATAGAAATAGATGAATGACAAGATACCGGAATCGGCAATTATAGAATGGCGCGAAACTGTGCCTTGGTCGGAAGATGCACAGGTGGAACAGGATTTAATTATTTGCCGTGCATTGACGGCAATTTATCAAGATGAGTTTTTATCGAAACGATTGGCTTTTCGCGGCGGGACGGCTTTGCATAAATTGTATCTGTCTCCCCAACCCAGGTACAGTGAAGACATTGACGTAGTGCAGATTATTGCAGAGCCAATTAAACCAACAATAGACCGTTTGCGTGAAGTTTTATCTTTTTTGGGCGAACCTCGCGTGAAACAAAAAAGAAGTAACAATACGTTGATTTTCAGGGTAGATTCTTCTATTCCGCCTTTTGTTCCCATTAAACTGAAAATTGAGATAAATTGCAGAGAACATTTTCATGTTTATGACTTTGTGACGAAACATTTCAGTGTTTCAAATCAATGGTTTTCAGGAGAATGTGGTATTATTACATACCGTTTGGACGAGTTGATTGGAACAAAAGTCAGGGCTTTGTACGAAAGGCGAAAAGGGCGCGATTTATTCGATTTGTACCGTGCATTGCAGGACGACCGCTTAAATGCGGACAATGTAATGACCTGTTTTCTGAAATATATGGAAAATGAAGATAAACAGCCATCACATTCGCTCTATACAAGCAATATGAATGACAAACTGAATAATGCCGAATTTTTGGGCGATACAAACAACCTGCTACGCCCTGATACGGTTTATAACCCAATTACGGCTTATGAAATTGTGAAAGATAATTTGATTGACAAATTGTTGGATTTACCTGCTCTGCAATCCTAACCTGTAATTTCAATAACAAGTTTTTTGACATATTGTTTACACACTCTTGAACCTTGATTTTAATAAGATTTTTAGAATTTCCACGATTATACTTTTTAATCCTGTAAAAATCAAGGTTCAGACAAAAACAATTTAAGCGTGTACAAAAAAATAATCGGTTCACACGTTTTTTGCGTGTATAACCGCTGTAATTAATAATTTTAAATAAATAATAAAATAAAAGCAATGAAAACAGACAAAATGTCAATAACGAAAGTAATGCCCGTCCTTTTCGGGTTCTTCATCATGGGATTCTGCGACCTGGTTGGCATCTCGGTCACTTATGCCAAAGAACAATTCCAATGGTCGGAAATTGAAGCCAATTTTCTGCCCTCCATGGTTTTTATCTGGTTTTTAGTTCTTTCCGTTCCCACCGCAATGATTATGAGCAAGACAGGAAGAAAGAACACCGTATTAATCAGCATGTTGATTACCTTTATTGGAATGTTGATTCCTTTCATCCAATTCAACGAAATCATTTGTTACCTCGCTTTCGGCTTGCTGGGAATCGGAAATACCATTTTGCAGGTTTCCCTGAATCCGCTTTTGACAAATGTGGTAAAAGGTGATAAACTGACCAGCAATCTCACTGCCGGACAGTTCATTAAAGCCGTTTCCTCTTTTCTCGGACCGATTGTAGCCGGATTTTGCTCCCTGCATTTCGGCAGTTGGGCGTTTATGTTTCCTGTTTATGCCGGTGTCACTTTGCTTTCCACCGTCTGGTTATTTTTTACCTCCATCGACAAGGAAGAATCCGTGCAAAAAGCATCCTCCTTCGGGGAAATACTCTCGTTATTGAAGAACAAACAAATTTTATTGTTGTTCTTCGGCATTTTATGTATCGTAGGCTTGGATGTCGGCATGAATACCGCCACGCCGAAGATATTGATGGAACGGGTCGGATTGAGCATAGAAGCCGCAGGATACGGTTCGAGCTGGTATTTCGGAGCGCGCACCCTCGGCACATTCCTGGGCGCTTTCCTGCTGGCAAAAGTTTCAGGTAAAAGCTATTTTCGTGTCAACGCAATCGTAACTCTTCTGGCTATCGCCGTATTGTTTTTTGTTCAATCGCAAACAGGCATATTAGCGATGGTTTGTGTCATAGCCTTTACTTCTTCCTGTATTTTTGCAGTTTTGTTTGGTATGGCCATCCAAGCGCTTCCTGAAAAAGCGAATGAAATTTCGGGATTGATGATAACCGGCGTATCCGGCGGCGCTTTATTCCCTGTCTTGATGGGAGTGGCGGTGAATGCAACCGGCAATCAAACCGGCTCCGTTTTGATTATCGGAGTAACAGCTGTTTATTTACTGTTTTGCGCCTTGAAAAGTTTTACACCCGGCAAATCAACCAATTAACGAGAGATTCACTCATAAATTAAAGAATAATGAATAAGAAAATTTTATCGGCAATTCTGTTTTGGAGCATCAGTATGGCTCTTTCCGCCCAAATTGCTAAAAGTTGGGATTTTGAGAATATCGCAAATTCAACAGGCAGGGTACACAATATAGCCTTGGAACAAGGTGTGGCAGGCAATGCCGCCTTGTTCAATGGTTATACTTCCGAATGGGAAGAAGCGGGAATAACAGCTATTCCTAAAACTCTTTTTATTGAGGCATGGGTGGCTCCCCTGGAATATTCCTTTAATGTGTCGGCAATAGTCAATCAGCAAAACGGGAATGACAGAGGCTTTTTACTGGGAATAAATCAAAACGGACAATTAGTGGCGTCTTTTTATACAGAAGGGAAGCAACAAATTTGCATCAGCGATGAATTTATCCCCTTTTTGAAATGGTCGCACGTTGCTTGCGCCTATCAGGAAGGGAAAGGCTTGCAATTATTCATTAATGGAACGCCAATAAAATCGCTATCATTTACAGAAAAACCAACTGTCTGCCCGGAATGCCCGCTGGTTATCGGCAAAAATCAAAAGAAAGATTTGCCTGCTTTTACCGAACAAAAAGGGGGAAAAAAAGAAATAGAAATGCGGTTTAGCGGACTTATTGATGAGTTGAAAATCTCTGAAGTCATTCCCGATGCCGAAGAATTACAACAACAAGTCAAACGCATCGGTAAAGTCGGTGTGCAGGCACTGCAACCTCAGCAAATGCCTTCTGTTGATATACCCCAGGGAGCGTTTGGTGCTTACTACACCCGTTTGCGCTATTCGCCGGGGTGGGAAGCCTTGTGGAGAGTAGGCGATTATCCCGATGTAGTTGTCCGTTTTCCGGACAGCCCTGTGAAATATGTTTTCTGGAGAGGTACAGGATATATCCCTGCCATAGTGAGCGAGAACAATATTTGGATGAGTGACCAAAGCCTCGAAACCTACGGCGCAGAAGGATGTTATGAAGCGATGGGCGACAAACAATGCAGGTATTCGCATGTGCGGATTTTGGAATCCACCCCTGCCCGTTGTGTTATTCACTGGCGGTATGCGCTAAGCAGCATCAATCATAGCATCATGCACGAAGACGAAACAGGATGGGGCGATTGGGCAGATGAATACTGGACAATTTATCCCGATGGAGTAGGTATTAGAAAACAGGTTTTACATTCCGATTATTACAAAAAAGATAAGGGCTACAACTATCAATTTCAGGAAACTATTCTGTTTAACCAACCCGGAACCAAGCCACAGGACAATTTAGAGATGGAGGCTATTCAGTTTTCGGATATGGATGGACATATAGCATCGTATTCTTGGGAGCAAGGTGTTCCAAAAGCATTTGAACAACCGGCCTCTCAACCCATTCAAATAGTAAATATAAAAGCGAAATACAAACCTTTTTCCATCTTTCGTTCCGACCGCATCACCCTCCCGTTTAATTTTGGATGGGTGGAAGGATATTCTTCTTTTCCCTGTTGGAATCACTGGCCTGTTTCGCAAATCAAAAGTGACGGTAGAAATGCAACCATGCCTGACAAGCCCTCACATACATCGCTGACACGGGAAGATTACGATACGCAAGTATTGGAAGCGGGACCGGACAATACATACATTGCCCGCCAAATGACAGGTACGACCACCGAACCGATTCAAACCCTTCTCCCTTTGGCTCGCTCCTGGAACAATCCGCCCGCCGTCAAAATAACAACGAAAGGATACAAAAACAAAGGCTACAATCAGTACCAACGGGCATATCTGATTGAAAGCGACGCCACGATTAAAAACAACGAAACATTGCAGTTTACGGTTCAGGCATCCGAAGCGGAGCCGGTTCACAATATGGCGTTTGTGATTGAAAATTGGAATCACCGGCATATTAAAGTGTCGATAGACGGTAAATCACTGACAAGCGGCAAAGGTTTTGAATCAGGTTTTATACAAACATTGGAAAGTAGCCAAATGGTACTTTGGGTGCCGGTGAAAAGCAACCGTCCTGTGTCTGTAACGATTAAAGCAATCAAATAAAAATTATTCACAATATAAAAAGCATCAGATGAAAAAAGTAATTGTAATTTTTTTAGCGATACTTGCCCTTGCAAGTTGTGGCAACCGCGAACAAACCATTCGCGATGTGTGGACAAAAGAACAAGCCAACGAATGGTACAAGCAGTGGGGCTGGTTGCGTGGTGCCAATTTTACGCCCAGCACAGCTATCAACCAGTTGGAAATGTGGCAGGAAGAAACTTTCGACCCCGCCACCATCGACAAGGAATTAGGTTGGGCGGAAGGCATCGGCATGAATTGCATGCGCGTATATCTGCATCATGTCGCTTGGGAAGTAGATAAAGACGGTTTCAAAAAACGAATGGGACAGTATTTGGATATAGCCGGAAAGCACGGCATTTCTACCATATTCGTGATTTTCGACGATTGCTGGACTCCTGTTTATGCGGCAGGCGAACAACCCGCCCCGAAACCGGGCGTCCACAATTCCGGTTGGGTACGCGATCCGGGCGACTTGATATTTCAAGATACCGCATTGGTTGCCACGCTCGAAGTGTATGTGAAAGATGTGCTTAACACTTTCAAAAACGACAAGCGCATTGTGTTGTGGGATTTATACAACGAGCCGGGTAACAACGGGTTGGGCGACAAAAGCCTTCCATTGCTACAAAAAGTGTTCACTTGGGGCAGAACGGTTAATCCGGCTCAACCGCTTTCGGTGGGTTTTTGGTCAAAGGGTTTAGTGAACTTGAACAAAGTTCAGTTGGAAAATTCAGATGTGATTACCTATCACAATTATTCGGATGTGGAAGATCACCGGCAAACGGTCGATTCCCTGAGAAAGTATGGCCGTCCGCTGATTTGCACCGAATACATGGCGCGTCGCAAGAACAGTATTTTTCAGACCACTATGCCTCTGCTGAAGCGCGAGAATGTAGGCGCTATCAACTGGGGTTTGGTTGCCGGTAAGACAAATACCATTTTTGCGTGGGGCGATACGCTGCCCGATGCAGAAGAACCGCCGTTGTGGTTTCACGATATTTTCCGCAAGGATGGAAGCGTTTTCTCACAAGAGGAAGTGGATGTTATAAAAGCATTGACAGGCAAGCAATAAGTAATAATAACAGTTAAAATTAAGTAATATATGAAAGTCAGAATGATTTGTTTCGTTTTGTTTTTGTGCGGTTTCCGGTTTGCTGCCGCCTGTCCTTTATGTATAACTTCCATCGGTACGCATGATCTCTCTGTTGCCGACCAATGGGAACGTATTCCCTACGGAAATGTTAAAGTAAGCGGAGAGATAGGCAGGCGTATTGATGTTACCATCAACAACAACCTGAAAAAATTGGATTTGAATAAGGATTTTTTAGACCCTTTTCAGAAAAAAGAAGCCGGTTGCTGTGATTTCATCGGAGCCGGAATGTTGTTGGATGCCGTAGCAAGATTTGCTGCTTATTCGGGCGATAAAGAAGTGGTAGCCATCAAAAACAAAATTGTCGCTCAACTAATTAACAATCAGTTGAGCGACGGATACATCGGATTCTTCCGGGAAGATCAACGCCGTTGGCAAATATGGGACATCCACGAAATGTCGTACATCATCCAGGGTCTTGTGACTGATTACAGTTTGTTCGGACAACAACGCTCGTTGGATGCCGCCGTAAAAATTGCCGATTATATACTGGCTGACTGGCAATCGCGTCCGGCGAATTTGCCCGACTTCTTTCTGTTGGGAATCGACAAGGCAATGGTTTCGTTGTACATCCAAACAGGCGAAGAACGTTTTCGCGAGTTTGGCGAAAACAAAAAACCGCTTACGTGGGCGCCGGGTGTTACCATCGGCAGGTCGTTCGACATGACCGGACATATTTTCGGCTACTTGGCTGTATCCGATGCACAACTCAGTATGTACCGGCTGACCGGCGACACTCGTCAAACCAAATCCGCATCCGACGCAATGGACTTGTTAGTCAATCACAATGGTTTGTCAATCATCGGCGGCGCCGGACAGGAAGAAGCCTTTACGATTGACCAAGACGGAGAAGGCGAGCATTCGGAAACGTGTGCCACCGCTTATATGTTGCGTGTTTATGAAAGTTTGCTGCGTTTGAAAGGCGAATCTGCTTACGGCGATCTGATAGAACGTTCCGTTTTCAATGCTTTGTTTGCCGCTCAATCGCCGGATGGACGAAAAATTCGTTATTGGACACCGTTTGAAGGAACAAGAACTTATTTTAGAGCAGATAATTTTTGCTGCCCGAACAATTACCGCCGCATTATCTCGGAACTCCCACAAATGATTTACTACACCAAACCGGAAGGCGGTATTGCCGTCAACCTCTATACTGCCTCATCTGCCTCAACTCAATTTGCCGATGGCACAAAAACGGATATAGAGCAAACGACGGATTATCCCAATGCGGGAGGCATAACGCTTCGGTTGAAACTGAGTAAATCCAAGTCTTTCCCGCTTGCGTTGCGTATCCCGGCTTGGGCTAAAAATGTTTCCGTCAAAGTAAACGGAACAACGGTAACCGGAACTGCCAATGCCGGAGAGTTTTTCGTTGTCGAACGGACATGGAAAACCGGCGACAAGGTAGAAATCGCTCTGCCGATGGAATTTCGATTGGTTGCCGGGCGAGAACGACAAGCCGGACGGGTAGCCGTGATGCGCGGACCCTTGGTTTATAGTTTCAGCCGTACTGCCAATCCCGCTGTAAGTCATCAAAAATTGAATTTTCAACAGATAGGGAAATATACCTTGGATGCGGCATCTTTGCAATTGACAGCAGACCCTGCAGTTAGAACAGACGGCACATCTTGCACGGTTGGCGCATGGACGGTTGGTTTCAATACGAAATCGGGTCCTCACGATTTTGATCTGAAATTGACGGAATTTGCAGACCCCGATGGTGTGGTAACTTATTTCCGGTTGCCCCTGTATTCGAAAGAAGGGGTGGTTGAAGATGAATTAGTTAATATTTTAAAGTGATAATAATAAGCGAGTTTATTAATATTAAAAAATAAATTATTCACAATGAAAGATTCAAATTTTTCAACCTCCCGACGGAGGTTCCTCAAATCAAGCGCGCTTCTTACGGCTACGCTCCCGTTTATGCGCGTCTATTCTTCTCCTTTGCAAGAAAGCGCAAAAAGAACAGACATCGACATGCTGTTCAAGTCGTTTCGTAACCCGCCGGTTACTGCCCGCCCTTTTGTACGTTGGTGGTGGAA
>BNTW01000009.1 GCA_025996895.1 Bacteroidia bacterium
TAAATATTAACTGTTTCTGATGTCAACGATACAAACTTTTTGAAGCAATTCACAACACTTTCCCCCTCATCTGAAAAGATCAATAAACTGTTTCTGATGTCAAAGATACAAACTTTTTGAAGCAATTCACAACAGAATCATGTTGTAATCAGTAAACGTATAACTGTTTCTGATGTCAAAGATACAAACTTTTTGAAGCAATTCACAACTAGATAGTAACGGTAAAGAAAAGGGGTTGCACTGTTTCTGATGTCAAAGATACAAACTTTTTGAAGCAATTCACAACTGTCAGGCTTAGCGGTAAAGAGTGGTTTCAACTGTTTCTGATGTCAAAGATACAAACTTTTTGAAGCAATTCACAACCTATTGACTTTTCTTCTAAATACTATGATAACTGTTTCTGATGTCAAAGATACAAACTTTTTGAAGCAATTCACAACTGTGTATGATAACCTATTAAATTTTTTTCAACTGTTTCTGATGTCAAAGATACAAACTTTTTGAAGCAATTCACAACTAACTGTTATCGTTCCTAAGTCTTTATTGAAACTGTTTCTGATGTCAAAGATACAAACTTTTTGAAGCAATTCACAACTGAATGAAGTTATTTCTTTTGTCTAGACGACTGTTTCTGATGTCAAAGATACAAACTTTTTGAAGCAATTCACAACTAAAAGTGTCGTTTGAAATGTCGATATAAAACTGTTTCTGATGTCAAAGATACAAACTTTTTGAAGCAATTCACAACTGTGATATTTCCCCTCGGTATAGGTTACTCACTGTTTCTGATGTCAAAGATACAAACTTTTTGAAGCAATTCACAACTTGATTTATTAACCCCTAATCGCTTGTATACTGTTTCTGATGTCAAAGATACAAACTTTTTGAAGCAATTCACAACCAAGCTCATTGTCTTGTATTACATACGGAGACTGTTTCTGATGTCAAAGATACAAACTTTTTGAAGCAATTCACAACTGTTTTTAACAGGGGCAGCGACCTCATTAGACTGTTTCTGATGTCAAAGATACAAACTTTTTGAAGCAATTCACAACTCTCCCATGTCTCCATATTCGTATGATACCACTGTTTCTGATGTCAAAGATACAAACTTTTTGAAGCAATTCACAACAACGGAGATAAAATTTGTTTGTTCTTATTACTGTTTCTGATGTCAAAGATACAAACTTTTTGAAGCAATTCACAACCGAAAAACCCTTTACCTTCTTCATAAGTGTACTGTTTCTGATGTCAAAGATACAAACTTTTTGAAGCAATTCACAACTCAAACAGGCAAATCTACTCAGTTTGTTTGACTGTTTCTGATGTCAAAGATACAAACTTTTTGAAGCAATTCACAACTAGGGGACGTAGTAGGCTCGCGCTTTGAATACTGTTTCTGATGTCAAAGATACAAACTTTTTGAAGCAATTCACAACTCAAATTATGGAGGTTTCCGCAAAACTGATACTGTTTCTGATGTCAAAGATACAAACTTTTTGAAGCAATTCACAACTGGCGAATACCTATTTGCGCAATAGTGATGACTGTTTCTGATGTCAAAGATACAAACTTTTTGAAGCAATTCACAACTAGACAATATGGTGATTTAGATTTTAGCTCACTGTTTCTGATGTCAAAGATACAAACTTTTTGAAGCAATTCACAACAATTCAAGTAAACATCGGTGCCGATACCGGACTGTTTCTGATGTCAAAGATACAAACTTTTTGAAGCAATTCACAACATGGAGTTATCCGGCAGGTTTTTTAACCCAACTGTTTCTGATGTAGAGCATGCCCACGGTTAGGAACACATAGCAAAACACGTCAAAGCGGGGTTCTGCTTTACTTTTTTCGTTTGTTTTCATTTTTTGAGTTTTTAAGCATTTTGACAGAAAAACGGCTGTTATTTCCCGTTGCTTAAAAACTCAAAGCGTGACCGCTAAAAATTTCGAGAAAAACAGCCGTATAAAATATGTTTTAGAGCATAAAAAAAGCCCTATTTTGGGGCGACCATATAGTCACGCCATTGAATTTTTAAGCATTGCAAAGATAAGGACTTTTTTGGAATATACAAGAAAAAAGTTATTTTTTTGTTGGATAAAGTTTTAAATATATAACTTTTTCATAAAGAAAAAACCCCGCACGGCTCTGATGCGGGGCTGATTGTAATTAAAAAATATAAGATGAGCCTTTTTCATATCTCTATTTTTTCGGCAGAACGTCTAATCCTGTCAGAGAAATCAAACAGCGCATTTCTGAGCTGCGCCCTTTCCGGTATTGTAAAATCGGTAACTCCTCCATTCCCATCTCTGCCATCCAATTTATGATATATCCACGAGCTGGATTTTCCAAAATACCTTTGTGAGATTTTTGCCCACGATATATCCAAAGCAATATCAGCGAGTTGCTGTTTAACTGTTGTTCTTCTTGTTGCTACTATTTCCATATTATTTAATTTTTAATAAGTACCGCTCCCCTGCGGGGGCGGTACTTTTTGTTTTGTTAATCGTTGTCGTAAAGCAGATTTTCGAAGAGTTTCACTGCATACCATTCAAGTTCTTGAGATGGGTTGTGCTTCGATTTTTTGTAGTTGCGAATGGTTTCTATTAGTTCCCATTTCTGCTCTGTCAAATTTCTCTTTTCCATATATCTTATATATTTTTAATTACACTACAAAGACAGTACGAATTATCGTACTATACAAATATTTTTATGATTATTTTTTCATGAAACATAAGATATTTAAGATTTTTCAACTTTAACTCCAAGAATTTGAATAGTTACTCTTTTGATGTAAAACGACACTTTTAAATTTAAATCTGTTTTGCAAAGGTAACAATAATTCTAATTGAAAAAAATTTCAGACTATGTAAGTTTTTTTTAACTTTGCACTTTATAAAATTTAAAAGTATGAAAAAGTTTCTTATTTTATTCTTGTTTTTATCATCTATTATAACGGTTTTCGGACAAACGACTTACCGCACGGAGAAGGATATCAGTTATCGCACTTCTGACGATTCTTATGCCAAGGAGCGTTGTGTATTAGACATTTATTATCCGGAAAATGCAAAAGATTTTGCTACGGTTGTTTGGTTTCATGGAGGTGGACTGACCGGTGGAAATAAATCCATACCGGAAGAATTGAAGAACTGTGGATTGGCGGTAGTTGCGGTTAATTACCGTTTCTTGCCCAAAGTGAATATTGCTGATTGTGTGGATGATGCTACGCTTGCCATAGCTTGGGTCTTCAATGAAATTGAAAAATATGGTGGAAGTCCTCAAAAAATATTCGTTTCCGGTCATTCTGCGGGAGGTTATTTGGTTAGTTTAGTTGGTTTAAATAAACAATTACTGTCAGCCTATCATCTGGATGCCAATTCCATTGCCGGAATAATTCCTTTCAGCGGGCAAGCCGTTTCTCATTACAATTATCGTAAAATGATAGGGATTAAGGAGACACAACCAATCATTGATGAATTTGCGCCTCTTTTCTATGTCCGTGCGGACGCTCCGCCCTTGATTATTATTTCGGGAGATAGAAACATGGAATTGCTGGGTCGTTATGAAGAAAATGCTTATTTTTGGCGCATGATGAATGTTGCCGGACATAAAGAATCTTATTTGTATGAATTGGATGGATATGACCACGGAGCAATGGCTGCGCCGGCTTTCTACATTTTGAAAAACCATATCAAGCGGATACTGGAAAAATAAAATACAGGTAAATTAATGGCGCAAGCAAAAGATATTCACAACTGACAGGCAAAGATAATCATAATTTTATATCAATGGTTTGAATTTATTCATTTCAAATAGTTTTTGTCGTATCCCTTGCGCATCCCAAAAAGAAACTATACCTTTGCACCCGCAAGCTATAATGATATTTGCTGGACAAATCGGTACAGCGTGAGACAGCTAGCGACAAGCGAGTCGTTATAGACATATTTCGGATTATATGTTTGAAATACAGGATATTAGATGGGGTTGGTTCATAGCCCTATCTCTCCGCTTGGGAAAGATGCCGGAGTGGTCGATCGGGCCGCACTCGAAATGCGGTGTACGGGTAACTGTACCGGGGGTTCGAATCCCTCTCTTTCCGCATTACTCTTCCGTAATGTTTTTGATAGAACCTTGGTAAGTGTCGCCTAACAGGATTTTGTATTCTTTGGCGAAATTATCGAAAGTTGCTTTGGCTAATCCTTTCTTGCCCATTTTATACAGCGATTTGCACTTCATCGTTAAGGCTTCTTCATTAATCGGGTCGATTTTCAGAATGCAGTCGGCAATTTTCAACTGAATATCCTGCTGATTGTGGAATGTATTTTTCGGATTACTCACCACCTGCATCAGCACATCAATAATCGTGTTGGAATAATCGGTTTTGAAATTATCTACCCATTCCAGCTGAATGTTGGGCAATAAAACACCCTGATTAAGCAATTCGAGCAAGTGCACTAAATCTTCCCGTTTCGTAACATCTTCTCCCTGAATTTGTTGTGTCAGAGTTAATACTTCTTTATAATCCGACAACACATCGTTGGGGAACGTGATAATCCAATAGCCGTTTTGATTGGTAATATCCACATCTCCCAATTCCTGCAACAACACGCGCAGTTTTCGCACATTCACACTCCGGTTGTTGCGGGCTGCTTCTTCTGTTTTGTCAAACCACAATAACTCCTGCAATTTGGACGACGAAATGCCCTTGTTATTTTTGAGTGTATAAAGGATAATCAACACCAAAATATGCTTGAGCGTAGGCGTAAATTCGCCGGTAATGTTTTTGCCGTCCTTGTTAAATACCTGAAATCCGCCCAAAAACAAAATCGCTTTTGTCTTGAAATCGTAATGAGGCCGTTCTTTGGTCGTTTCTTCGATTTCTGCAGCGTTCTCCGCCGGCTCATTTTCGAGCATTTTATCCTTGGCCGAGAGGAAATCGGGTAATAATTTTCCTTTCGATTTCAGTTTCGTACCCAAAAAGAAGAAAAGTACCAGCAAACACGTGGCAACAATAAAAATATACAGCAGTGTTTGATGGCTTGAAGTCGGGATAGTCTGCAAGATATCTTTCGGTTGTAAAGGTGGAAATTCCAATGTGTAAATATTCACCTGTGCCTTTTTTTGGTCGTCGGAATACGAAGCTACCGCAATCAATTTAGATAAGCGGGGTGAATAATATAAATCGCAGTAAGAAGTAACATCACGGAAAAAGAAATCGATTGTATCGCCCAACGAAACGGCTTTATAGGTGTCTAAATTGATTTTTTTCAACGTGATGGCCGATGTATATTTGCTGTTCGGATAGGCCAGAACGTATATAGTACTATCGTCGGGCATCACCAGATTGTTGGAATAAACATATCCTTCTTCGCCTTCAATTTCGATGTCGAACAGGTGTTTAACCTTATTGGTTTTTATGTTGTATTCATATAAATCGGAAAAATTTTTTGGCGACAACTCCTGCCGTCCCATTTCCGCACCTCGTCCGCCCAAAATGTAGATTTTGTCGCCGGTAGTGTTTCCTCCCATGGCCGACAAATAACGTGGAATGATAGTGTGCGACAAATCGTAGCTCGTTCGTTCGCCGGTTTTCGTATCAATTTTATAAAAATTACTGTTGTATTTGTAAAATCCGTAACCACCAAACAGATATAACGAAGAATCTTCGGGCGAGATATAACGATTATGGTGCGCATGATTAGCGTCCGTATCGGGTGAGTCGTAATTCACCCAACTGTTTCGTTCCAAATCAAAAAAGGCATGTTTATCCGAACTGTAGCTGTAATACAACAACCGGTTGTATAGCGGGTCGAACAGTAGGCGGTTGTGGAATTTGTTTATCGGCATTTCCTTTCCGTTCGCAATCGTTTCCTGTTGGCCGGTTGCCATTGAATACACGATCAAATCCTTTTCATTCAGTAAATAGATGTTATTATTGATGGAATCGAACGTGATTTGCGGGAAAATGCCGGTCGAAAATTCCACTACTTTTTTCCAATAAATATGGTCATCCATCAGCCAGTGCGGATTATGCACAATCGCCGGCCGTTGTTTCAATTCGTCATACACGATATTGTCGGCGTGCTTGTCGAGCGTCCAATGGTGCATTTCCCTGCCGTTGTTCGTAACTTGCACATTTTGTAAGATAAAAGGAGAAACATCGTTGGCCAGAAAATTTTTCACTTCGCATTGTCCGAAACTGATACTCAGCGTTCGAAGCGATTTCAGGTCGGAAGGGCAGTCAATAATTTCGTCGTTGAAACGCAACGCAATGCTGTTCTGCTTTTTGTTGAACGTGAGCGACACATGATTCCATTCTTCGGTATAGGGGACGCTTTTTAGTTTAAAATCCTGACTGTTCATAACGAAGAAAATACTCGGTTCGTTGTTGATGATAAAGTCAAAATTTTCTTCCTTGTTGGAGATAATCCGGAAAATATAACCGAATTTCACCGTTTCGTTTCGTAGAAAAATATCAAAATCAACCGTAAAAACGTCCTGTTTGTTGAGTTTATACGATTCTCCGTTGTTCAAAATCAGCGACGTCCGCCGGTCGGTATTGTAATCGTGGGAATAAAAATACAGTCCGGATTGGGGTAACTGTCCGGATACAATATTACTTCCTATCAGAAGAAATACAAAAAGAGATATGTTCTTGATGAGTTTCATTTGATTAGATTCGCACTACAAAAGTAATACAAATATTTTACTAATCAAAGAATATACCAAATAAATGCCCGGCTAAAAAACAAATTAATTTTTTATTAATTTTTTCGTAATATGGCCGTTTTCCGTAGAAAACCGTAAAATATACACGCCCGGAGTTAAATCGGAAACATTGATTTGTATCGCTTGTATGCCGGTTATACAGTCTATATTTGCTTTTTTCACGGTCGCACCTTTAATGTCCGCTAATTGAATGGAAACCGTTCCGGCTTGGCCGGCTGTATAATGAATGGTCAGAATTTCTTTTACCGGATTATTATAGTTGATTTGCGCGTTTTCAACCGGCAAAATGCCGTTTGGTGGCGGTGGTGTTACGCCGAAATACAGCGTATCCGATGCCAAACTGATATGACCGCTGGCGTCCTTGATTTTTACCCAATATTTTCCCTTTGTCCGGATATTTTTTACGTTATTATTCGTTTGTTCGCTGTCGTTCCAAACGTAAGTATAACCTTTCATTACCTTTGTGTCGAAGCTCATGTTCACTTCAAGGGCTTCCGGATCCATGACACGGATTACCGGCCGGGTGCGTTCCAGCCGTTCGGATTTTTCGCTATTTGTCTCGCCCAATTCCATGTAACACCAAGCGTTTCGCGACATTACCCAATCGCTCAAAAAGCGCACGTGAGCCTTGTATTCCCAGGGTGTAACCATTTCGGCCTCCTTATTGCCATCAAATTCCCACAGGATTTGCGGCCATTTTTCGCTTTCGCGCAACAGCACTTCGGCGTCTTCCAATTGTTGATAATTCACTTTCAATATCACCGGAATTTGATTGAATAAGGGCGTCAATTCGTCCAACCGGTCTTTGTATTTTTTCATATATGCCTCGTCTTTCGACAAACGGTCAAACCAGCGATGACGGCGCACCATATTGCCGGTTTCCTGCCGGCTGTCGGCGTCCGGGCTGCCCGCGTTGCCGTATGAGAGATCGAAATCCCAGGGCGCACTCATATTCAATTTGCCGTTGCGGTCTTTATGAACGAACGTGCTGGCATGGAAAAAATTATCTACCCCGCGCGATTGCTCGTGCAAAATCGTCCAGTCGATAAAACTTGCTACGTCAATGTATTTTTGATAACCATTCACCGGGTCTTTAAACTTATCATTATCCCACAAAACCGTTTCAAATTCGTTGATGTAGTTTTTAATCCATTCGCGTTGTGCCGGTGTTACGTTTTTTGGCTTCGGATATTTAAACGTGAAATTGATGTCGTGCGAAGTCTTGAACTGCACCGAGCGTTCCAGTTCGGTCAATTTGCCTTCGGTCGAGCCTTCCAGAATATATCCTCCGGCAATGCGCGGCTCAATTTGGTCTTCCGGTGCGTCGGTCAATTTTTTAATATCTATCCGGTTGTCGTCGCGCTGGATTTTTTCCGACAAAAGATACAAGCCACGATATTCGTTATTAATCCACACTTCGGCATAGCGCATGCGTGGTGTCCATTGAATTCCTTTCATGTGTTGTCCCAAAAACATGGCCATCGGAATACGCATCAAACTGCGGTCGTGCCAAAAAGCCAACAGCGACCATTCTTCGGCTTCCGGCATGCCCAACAGGGCTGCCTTATTTTCCAAACCGTCTTCCGTAACCAAATCGATGTTATACGGTCTTTTAGGAACGCCCCACGTAGTGTTTCCGCGACCTTCAATCCTAATTCTTCCGTTGTAGAAATCCGTTGAAGCGTTGTATTCCGAAGTTTCCGAATTTTTGATCCGCATTGTTGCTTCCAGTTTTCCGGCATAATCCTTATCGTTTTTCTCGTTTTTGATGTCGTCGATTTTTTTACCGTTCGACAACGTGATGCGGATTTCGGCAATGCCTTTGGGCGAGAAGAGCATGGAATCCTTCTCTAAGCGTTGCGCGTGCAGCGACAAGGTTGCCAACAGGAAAGGAAGGAGCAATAAAAGTGTTCTTAATTTCATTACTGTATTTTTAAGAGTTGCATTCTAATATAAATAAAGTTGCAAAGATAATGATTTTATTTTTTAATCAAAAGATGTACGGTTTCAGTTTGGCACGCTCTTTGCTGTGTAATTCACTCTCGTAATAATCTTGATTGCGAACAATTATTAAAAAAAAGTGTGATATATGTTGTATAACATATAAAATTATTTTAAAAAATGCAAAATAATATGCTACACACACACATTACTCACCTGGCGGTTTAACAAAAATTCACACGCTACGCGGCCTGTAACGCGTCTTTTTTCACGCGCGCGTAATATACAAAAAACATTTTTAATACGCAACAATCCCTACCTCCGGTGTTGCGAAGGCGGACAACAATCTGTCATTGCGGGCTTGACCCGCAATCCCCTGTTTCCCCCCAGCCCCCTAAAGGGGGAGCAAAGCCCTTTCAAGATTGTGTGCTACAAATGCAAAATTGTGCGCTGCCACTCCCTCCCCTTCAGGGGAGGGCTGGGGTGGGGTTTTCTTCAACTCTCAACTCATAACTCATAATTCATAACTCAAAAAAAGTATGCGAAAAAAAAAGACAATGAAAAATTATTTGGTTTTGCTTTTGCTGACAGTATCGCTGTCGGTAGTCGCTCAGACCCACGACCCGACGGTTGTCCGGATGGTGAACTTGGGCAAGATGTGCGTAGCCCCGCGAGCGGATTATCCCGCGAAGGCTGCTTTGTTTGTTCCCGACGGAATCTTGGCCGACAGCCTTTCGTCGATTGTACAGGACGGTATCACCGCCATGGGCGGCAACTTCTACCAGAATGCCCAAACAAATGTGTTCAAGGTTGGTGCGGACGGTTTCACCGTCAACACCGGCATTGTGCGGTTTATGCAGGCGAGCGACCCGGCCGTTCAGCGCGCGGTTGCGCTCTGGCCGTCCGGCAGGACTATTCCTGCCCGCTACACTTCCGCCAATCCATCGGCAACCGGTTTCTTTGTTCGCGGGGATCATTACATTGCCTTCCCGAACATTTTGCTTACCACTGCCGACACGATTCACGTCGGTGCGGTTTTGGGCATGGACGCCATTAATTTGACGCGGCCGGCCGATTCCACCGGTGTGCTTTATTTGGAATCCAATGCTGTGGGCGCGGATCAAGTTTTTGACGCCTCTTTGCGTGTAACCGGAAACTCGGTCAGTGCCGGAATGGTGGTGATAGAAAAATATGTACAGCCATTCCGCAACACCAACAACGGCAACCACTATCTATATCCCTTTGCTTCACCCTACACCGGTCAGCGGGCGGGTTACTATGCGGGCAACTGGGTACGTGCGCCTCAAGCCGATGCCAGCGGAAGTTACGGCTATCCCTACGGCAACAAGAAAGCGGCCACCGGCAATTGGATCGATGCCTCGCAGTTTGTGCATGGCGCAGGCGATCTGCTCACCGCAGGCGCACCCTACCTGTTAGAACTGATGCCGCAGGGATTTGACTACGACAGCGATCCCTACGTCATGACCGGCGGCGAAGACCACGACTTGCAGACCTTTGTTTTCGACGGAACGCCCTACAATCTGCCCTACAACGCCGAGCAGAAATTTACCGGCGAGCTATTCAGCCGTTCGGCAAAAGCGGGTACAGATGCGGGCAACAAGACGCAGAACTGGGTGATCGGCAATTCCTACACTTCGGCTCTGTCGATCGACTCGTTGGTAGAAGCGATTGTCGATTCAAAAATTACGTTTTCAAAGGTGTTTTATGTTTACCCGCATGGTGCGACGAGCTACCTCACCTGCAATACCGACAATGTTTCTGCTTTGCCCGACATACCGGCCATGAGTGTTTTCATGCTGATTGTTTCGTCGACTAATACCGAAACAGCAGAAGTTTTCAAGATCAGGCCGGGCATGCAGACGCATGGCAAGGGCATCAAGACCGATCGTAGCGGCGCGGACAAATCGCCCGCACTGCCACCGGCTGCTTTGACGTTCCATTTGACGCCCGAAAACAATCCGTTTATCTACGACCGGGCGCAGGTTGTCCTTCAGGCAGGCGCGAGCGAAGGCAGCGACAGCGGCGATGTTTCCAAGCTGTTGAACACCGGCCATTATTTCAACCTTTACAGTCAGGCGGGAAACAGCAAACTGCAGACAAACAGCCTGCCCGAAACAACCGGACAAACGAGTTTGTGCGTAACTGCCCCGAAATTCGCCGTTTCGTGCCGTTTGACGGTGGAAGGCGTAGAGACGGTGCATGCACCGTCTCTACAATTGTACGACACGAAATTGAATGTCTGGACGGATTTGTATGAAAATTCGGAGTATGTTTTCACAAGCGAACCCGGCGATAGTCCCGACCGTTTCAAGCTGTATTTCAAAGCACCAACCGAAATTGAAACCGTCAATACCGAATCAATTTATGCCTACTGTCAGGACAATACACTCTATGTCAATCGCCTGACGGACGCCGACAAAGGTGCAAAGCTGTTGATTTACAATGCGTCGGGATTCATCCTGCAACAAACGGAAATCGACACTTACCCGCACTATTCGACTGCTGTCAGTCTTCCGCAGGGCGTGTATATTGCGAAGATCGAAGGGAACAGGAATACGGTTGTAAAATTCATAAAATGATAACAGCATGAAGACAAAAATAAAATACACAGCCATCGTGCTGTTGTTTCTGACAGCCACCGTCGGAACGCTGCGCGCAGCTTCTGCGTCGATCTGGGACACGCCGGCCGATTACGGCACATCGCAGAACAACCCCTACAATCAGGCGTGGGATGCCCAACTTTCCGTTCAACCGTTTCTGTTTCAGAGCGACAAGTTTTACAATCAGGAAATGTCGTTTTCGAGCGGTTTCTCCGTTGCCGGCGATTTCCTGACTTCGCGCTTTGGCGGACTTTTCCGCGAGGGGATCGGCAGCGAGGGCGGCGATTTCGATCAGGACACTACAGACGAGTCCAACCCCAATGACCGCAACGACATTCCAATGGGCGACGGCCTGTTGCCGTTGATGTTGGCGACACTCGGTTGGGTTGCTTTGGTAGTGTTGAAGCGACGGTTTTGCCATTATTTCAAATAATTAATAAATAATAATTAACAAAAATGAGAAAAAGTATGATTTTAGCCGCTTTGATGCTCTTAGCATCATTCGGCATGAGATTGAATGCTCAGGTAACGATTGGGGACGAGATCTATCCTCAAGACTTTTCGGTGCTTGAGCTGATCAGCAACAATGAAAAGGGCTTGCGCCTGCCGCAGATGACGACCGGTCAGCGCGACGCCATCACAACGACCGCTTTCAAGAACAACGCGAAAGCCAACGGTTTGATGATCTACAACACTACGATCGACTGCGTGGAAACGTGGAATGGCGTAGATAAAAAATGGGTATCGCTTTGCGGAAACGGGACGCTGATAATCACCCCCGACCCAGGCAATACCTGCGACACCATTCCTGCCGACGGCACCTGTACGCCGAGTTATGAGGTCGAAGACCCTACGTGTACTACCGACGGTGAATACACTTTCACATGGATAACCGGCAGCGAGTATGCCAGCCTGAATATCCTGGATGCCGGTGCAGGTCTTTTTACCGTTCAATTTTTGCCGAACGACCGCGCCAGTTCGCGCAATGCCATCTTGCTCGTTACCAGCCCTTGCGGAACCAGCGGCACTTTCGTTTTCACCCAGGAGGGCGACGATTCGCTTTGTACTCCCGGCGCTACCGCTCCCACGATTGCCGGCGAAAACACGACGAGCCTTTGCTCGGGCGGCGCTGTTTACCTTTACCTGACTAATGGTAGCGGTGGCCCTCGCTTGACCGGCGCCAACGGCAATTACATCTGGACACTCAACGGACAAGTTGTAGCTTCCGATACCGTGAATTATATGGCTACCCAGGCCGGCAAATACATTGTCTATGCCGGTGCTGTCGGTTGTACCACACCGAAACCCGACACCCTGGTGATTGCACCTCCTACCGGTACGGGCGCTCCTGATCCGGTGGCTATTATTGTCGGTGTGAACATCGGCAATGTCTGCGATCCCGCCGGTACCACCCGGCTTTACGTGAAGACGCCGGCTTCCGGCACCCTGGCCTGGTATCAAAACGGCGCTAAAAACACTACCGCTACCACTGGTGTTGATGGTACTTATTCGTATGTAGAAGCCGGTATCGGCCAATGGTTTGCTGTGGTTGAAGCCGGTAGCTGTTCTTCTACTCCCTCCAATACGGTGAACGTAAAACTGTCTGACGATGCAGGAACTGCTTTGGCTCCTCCCGCTTTCACGGTAAACGGTCAATCCGGCAGCCCGATACAGGTCTGCGCCGGCGGTACGCTTTTGTTGGCGGTAACCTCTCCTGACGGAGCTTATACCTATTCCTGGTATGTAAATAATACACTGAAAGGAACGGGTTCGACTTACGAATTGAGTATGGCGGGTATAACCGGCGATTTCATTCTCCAGTGCCGGGTATCCAACGACGGCAGCAACTGCTCGCAAGCCGGTATTTCCGAAATTCAGGTAACGGCTACTTCGGCTCCGTCTGTTCCGAGAGTGGACAATCAGGCGAGCGGCCATTACCTCTGTGGCGGGTCTGCGACCTTGACTGTTACGGGTACAGCTCCCTTATACCGTTGGTACCGGAATGGAACCTTCCTGCAAACCACAACGATACCCGAATTGAACATAACGGAACTGGGCGCTTATACCGCTCAGGCGGTTTCCGCTCTCGCTAACGGTTGCGTTTCGGGCCTGTCTGAGGCCTTCCATATTACCGGTAATTCGGGTTACGGCTCGGTGGTTATCCGTGAAGACGCGGTAACGATTAGCGGGCAAACGGGCGTCGCTGCGGAGGAAAGTACCTCCAAGACATTGATTGCCACCATCAATCCGGCGGGCGGCGAGACTTACACCTGGACGATTACCGGCAATGCTACACCTGCCACGGCTACCGGTTCTTCCGTAACCATCAACTTTGGTGCGGCTGCCGGCGGTACGAATGTTGACGTGTCGGTCGTAGCGACGAATGCCTGTACACCAGGTGTAACAGCAGCGACTAATTTTACGATTGCTCCTTACTGTCCGGCTTCCGTTTCGATTGCGGGCTATATGCCTGCATCGAAAACAGCAATGATTGTCGGTTCCGGCAGCGCTCCGTTGAGTGTAACGCCCGACGGCAATCCGGCGAATTACGATTACCAATGGTATAACAGTGCCGGAGATATATCCCTTCCCGGTGAAACCAATCGTACCTATTTGGCTACTGCGACAGGTAGCTACTATTGCGTAGTAAAAGCCAAATGTGATAATACGGTTACTGTAACGAGCGATCCGTTTACGGTACAGGTGTTTACCCTGCCTTCCGGAATCGGTACCGGTTCATTTATCGGTAAGACTTGCTTCGACATTGCAGAAAGCGACTGTGAAGGTTCGGATTTGACCGGACGTACAGCCCAGAAAACTAATTTTGCACTTCGTACTTCTCAAGATCCTACCGGTAGTGTTTCTGCTCCTTACACGGGTGTTCAGGTTTATACCTTCAAGGCTATAACTGATAACGTAAGTAATGTCCGGTACGTGATTGACGATCCGGACGATGTAGTGGATGCGGCCACTCCTGTTTCCGACGTATTGCAATCCGGCGCCCTGGCTAATGGTAGCAGTGTAAAATTGACGGTTACTTACAAATCGGACTTGAATACTACGCTGGTTGGTACCAGTCGCGCTCAGGCTAAAAAAGTAACGATTAATATTATTTATAATAATGGTAGCGGTGATGTGAAAGTTCCTTTGAATATTACCATTCAGGATTGCGCTTGTTGCGGGGCATTTGTTGCTGCCAATGTATGGAAGGCGTTTATGTGCCATAATTTGGGCGCTGACCAGACTGCTGATCCGTTCAAGCCTGTGGCTGCTATTCACGGTGCAAAATACCAGTGGGGTAAGGCTCTGCCGGTATTGGATCAGGCTACTGATCAGTCTAATAGTGGTGTGGTTTCCGACTGGCCTGCTGCAAGCACAAATACATCGTGGTTAGCTGTTAACAATCCCTGCCCTGCCGGCTGGAGGGTTCCGACCGATGCAGAATGGGCAGGTGTGCGTGCCAACAATACAGTTACTCGTACAAATGATGGTGGAACAACTTGGACTACAGCAACGGGTTTGTCATGGATCACTTCTGCTACTAATTTCAGCACCGGTATCAAATTTGGGAACGGCTTAATGCTACCTGCTGAGGGCAACCGTAAGTCCAACAATGGTACGCTGCAAAACCGTGGTAACTACGGCTTCTATTGGAGTAGCGTGCAGTTCGCCGTTACGATGGCTTATGACATGAACTTCGGCACTGGAAATATGGGTGTCACCACGCCCGTTAAAAGTTTCGGATTTAGCGTACGGTGTATCTCAGAATAAGATTCGTCTATTTGTTCTATTTATCCCTGAGTTCGGCGTAGCGTCCCGCTAATGTCGAGCTAAAAGTGAGGCACCAGCCTCGTGCACAGGGTTGAGAATCTCAACCAGGTGTACAGCGGAAAAACATGGAAGGTTTTTAAAACCTTCCATGTTTGGGGAAAACGGTCTTTGAAGTATTGTTGGTTTGTAAGATTTGATTTATCGAAAAAATGTTGTATCTTTGTGATTGAAATCCAAAAGGAATAAAAATATGACACAGATAACCATAAAACAGGATATAAATAGTACTCAAATGAGTATTTTGTTACATTTGTTTAGTACGTGGAATGTGAAGGCGGAGATTGCGGAAGAAAATTTTTCAAAGGAGAAAAAAACGGAAAAGAAATTATTTTCTAATTTACGGGGAATTTGGAAAGATCGCGATATTGATGCGAAAAAACTTCGCCAGGAAGCATGGGCAATAGACAGATACGCTCAAAAATGATATTATTTGACACTAATATTTTTATCGAAATACTTCGCAATAATCTTCGTATTTGTGAAATTGTAGATACTATAAATCGAAGCGATGTTGCATTAAGCGATATAGTTCGTATAGAATTGTTTTATGGCTCATTTAACAAAGCGGAGTTGAAGGAAATAGAAAAGGGGCTTGCCGACTTGCATATATTGCCTGTTCAGCCACAAATTTCCGAGATAGCAGTTGATTTGGTCAAGCAATATTGCTTGTCGCATAAATTAAACTTGCCGGATGCCTATATAGCTGCCACTGCTCTATATCACGACATTGAACTTTTTACACTCAACTTAAAGGATTTTAGTTATATATCGAATCTGAAATTCTATCAATTGTAAAGTAAATAATTTTTATCGGATCACACAAACCAACGATTTTTTCAAAGGTTTGTGTGATTTTTTTATTGTATAAAACAGAATAAATGAAACGATACATATTACTATTATTGATTTTAGGATTGACGGGCGCACTTTCCGCCCAAGTCATCCGACTGGATTTCCGCCATTTCGCGGGAAAAGAATATACTTTTTCGTTGGTAAAAGGCAATCAAAACGACACCATTCTTACCGGCACACTGGACAAAAACGGGCAGGCGGTGCTGGTAGTGCCAAAAACCACGTCCGGCTATGCCGGTACAGGCGTGTTCCGCTTAACCGAAGGGGGAGGATTGGACTTTATCCTGAATCAGGAAAAAGCCTTCCTGATTCGCTGTACGGAAGCCCAGCCCAACGATAAGAATATTTTTTACATCGGCTCACAGGAAAATAATTTTCTGTCGAAAAGCTATTTGAGTCAAGAGGAAGTCTTGGGCAGATACGATGTGATCCGTCCGGCTTTGGAAGTCTATGGCAAAAACGACTCGTTGTACGGCGTTTTTGAAAAGGAAAAATGGCGTTTGGAAGCGTCTTACAATGTTTTGCAAAACAATCTCGAAGAAAGCAAGTTGTATGCAGCCTTTCTTCGCCGGATTCACAATTTCTTGCGTGGCATTCCCGACCGGTTGGGCGAAAGCGGCAAGGATAATGCAGCAAATTCGTTGGATTTTATTACACAAAAAATGAATCTGAATTGGCTTTATACGAGCAATACCTGGAATCATTTTTGGGACGAATGGCTCAACCGCGAAATGGAGTTAAAAGATGATAACCGCCTGTTTTTGGATACAAAAACCATTCTTTCCCGCACTCCGGAAGGAGAAATCCGGAATGCGTTGTTGGATCGGATTTATTCCCTGTACACGCGCTATGGCAAAGACAGTTTGCTCTACGAATTGGGCATGGATCAACTGATTGGCAAGCCGGCGCCGGCTTTACAGAACGGCGAAAAACGGCTCGTCCCGAAAAAAGCCCTCGTGATTTTCTACGAATCGGGTTGTAATAACTGCGAAAACGAATTGCTTCGGCTGCGGGGTCTCTATCCGTTGTTGAAGGAAAAAGGTTACGACGTGATTTCGATTGCGGCCGACACGAGTGAGGAAGTTTTCAACCGCACGGCTTCGCAATTCCCCTGGACAGCGAAACAGTGCGATTTTCAGGGCTTCGACGGCGTCAATTTCCGAAACTATCAGGTTGTCGGGACGCCGATGCTGTTTGTAACGGACAAAGAGGGCAAAATCACGGGACGATATGCTACCGTCGAAGAGTTGATGGAAAATTAAAAAAACATTCTCCACTCACATCAGGAAAGCAACGGGTACATTCTCAAAAGTTCGCATAACTCAAATCCGTTGTTTTCCCTGATTTTTCGTTCAGCATAGAGTGTTTATTGCACGATCAGTTTTTCCGTATAAACTTGCTCGGCATCAGCGATCACCACGACATACACGCCCGGTGCAAGCGAGGTGGAATTGACCCGCTGTCCGGAAATCGAATATACAGTCAATCGAGCTTCCGGCGAAGCATTGAACACTTGTAATTGTCCGTTGCGGTATGCAACTTCTACCGGCGATTGTCCGACTTCGGAGATGGCCGTATTTTCTTCGATGGAAATTTCATGTATCGACCACCAGTTGTCGTCCGCTTTTCCGGTTTGCTCAATCTTGATGTATTGGGCGTTCCGCGATTTCGGAAGAACGATACGGGTTTCTTCTCCGTATGTGCCTTCACCAGTTACGACGACTTTACTCCAGTATCCGGCGTTTTGCGCTGTATATACGGCATATCCGCGCGGATAATCGTTTTCGCTGCCGGTCTGTTTCAGAATAATCGTGTTGAAACTTTGCATGTCTAACATATCGAAGGCAAACCATTCGTCTCCCACCTGTGCTGCGCCTGTACTCCAACGAGTGGAAATATCGCCGTCGAACGCATTTTTCGGATTGGCACCTGTCGAAGCAGACGAGGCATACGGGAACCACAAATTCTGATAATTTACGTTTTCTACCTTAAATTCATGGATTACCCACGCACTTCCACCGCCTGATGTTCCGGTTTGCATTAATTTCACATAGCGGGTTTCATAGACTTGCGGGAGGCGAATACGCATCACGTTTTCCTGCTGACCGGCTTCCGTAACCACCGGCTCGCCCCAATCTACACCATTGTTCGAGATATATACCTGACACAGACGCGGATAAGTCGTTTCTCCGTTTTCCTGCTGTAAGACAATCGTATTGAACTTTTGGCGATCTTGCATATCTACTGCAAACCATTCGTCGCCGGATTGTCCTTTGCCCGAACTCCAGTGTGTAGCGGTCAAATCATCGACAGCATTGTACGGCTCTTCGCCCGGATTGGACGATGAAGCGGTTGCTACCCAATAAATCACCGGACCCTCATCGTTTGTGCCGAAACGGAGCGTATCGGATGCCAGACTGACATTGCCCCATTGGTCTTTGATTTTCACCCAATATTTGCCTTTGGCCGTAATGCGGAAAGACGGCCGGTTTTCAAAACTTCCGTCGTTCCAACTGTAAGTATATTTATTGTTGTTGCCGTTTTCGTCGCTTCGCATGACTTTCACTTCAAACGAGCGCGATTCATTGACGGCTTCCGGATCCATCACGCGGATAACCGGCTTGATTTCTTTCATGCGCAGGCCTTTGTCTGCATCTGTTCGTCCGAGATTGACATATACCCAGTTGTTGCGCGACATCGTCCATTCGCTCAACCATTGCACGTGTCCTTTGTAGGTGGTCGGTGTCCGGCGTCCTTCGCCGTCGCTAACAAAACCATCGATAATGTCGGGATATTTGGCATATTCCCGTGTCAAAACGCCGGCTTCGTCTAATTGTTTGTAGTTGGCTTCCAAAATTTGAGGAATTTGGTTGAAAAGCGGTAGCAAGGCTTCATAGCGGTCAATAAATTTCTGCGCATAACGGTCGTCCTGATTTAACCGGCCAAACCATGCGTGCGTTTTCACCCAATTGTTTTCTTCCATATAAACGCCCGAATTTCCAAACGAAAGGTCGAAATCCCAAGGCGCGCTCATGTTCAGTTTGCCGTTGCGGTCTTTGTGCATGAAACAGCTGGCATGGAACAAGTTATCGCAACCTTTCGACAATTCGTGCAACACTGTCCAATCGATAAAACTTTCTTCGTTGATGTATTTTTGATAACCATTCACCGGGTCTTTGAAATTGTCGCCCCGAAGCACGTTTTCGTATTCATCCAGCCAATTTTTTATCCACGCGCGTTGCGATTGGCCGTATTCGTCCGTCAGGTTTTTTGGTTTGGGATATTTGAATACGAAATTGATGTTATACGGTCCGGACTGAATTTGTGTCTGCGTTTCGATGGCTTTACTTTTGTCACCGTCGCGCGGAGTAACTTCCAGAATATAACCTCCACTCAAATCATTCGATTCTGCATTGTTTTTCTTAATATCGATCCGGTTGTTGTCGCGCTGGATTTTTTCCGACACGAAATATAAACCGCGATAATCGTCGTTAATCCATACTTCGACGTATTGGCCGTGTGGCGTCCAAAGAATGCCGGGCATTTTTTGTCCCAGATAAAAAGCCAGCGGAATACGCATCAAACTCCGGTCTACCCAGAAATTCAACAAAGTAAATTCTTCGCCTTCGGGGATGTCCAGCAACGGCGCGCGCCGGTTGGTTGTCCAATCGTCTTCGACAAAATCGATGTTATAGGGACGTTTTGACCGGTTCCAAGACGTGTTTCCGCGTCCGTCAATCAGGATATTTCCGGTATAAAATTGGTCTTCGGTGTAGATAGAAGTTGCCGAATTTTTGACCGTCATTTTAGCACGCAGTTTCCCTATGTAGGGTTTGCCGGCGTGTTCCTGTTGTTTTTCGTTCTCGATGTCGCCGATTTGCTTACCGTCTTCCAGCGTGATATGGATTTCTGCAATGCCTTTCGGCGAAAACAAAAAGTCTTCGTTTTGCGCCGGTGTAGCCATGCAAATAAAAAAGAATAAAATGCTCGCGAGGGTTATTTTTCGTAAATTCATTTATTTAATAATTATTTTCGTTTGATATTGTTTGTCTCCTGCGGTCAATATCAAGAGATACAGGCCGCTTTGCGTGGGTGTTTTCAGCGTATTTTCGCCCGAATGCAGCGTGCCGGTGCTTACCGTTTTGCCGGAAGTATTGACCCATTGGTATTTGACTTCCGAAATGGTCGCAGCGTTTAAAGCTACTTGTATATTTTCGCCGTTTTTCACCGGATTGGGGTAAATTTGCACTTGCAATGCTTCGGCAGGAACAGTCGCAATGCCTAATGTCCATTCGTAATACACTTCTTTGCCTTCGGGAGCTTGATTGCCTTCCACCACGCAGTTGGTCAATGTTCCGCCGTTGCCGACATATACGCCGCCGCCACGTGAAGACGATTGATTGTTTTTCACGATACAGTTTTTCAATCCGCCCTCTTTAGCAAGGAAAACACCGCCGCCTGCACTGAAAATGCTGTCCGTATCGGTCGGGCGGACAAACGAATGAACTCCACTTACCGTGTAGGCATTATATTTTAAGGCAGGGTGAACATATTCTTTTCCGAAGAAATACGTCCAGGCCATGGTTGGACTTAAGTTCGTACTTGTCCAATAGCCGTGCAAAATGTCTTTGCCGATGTTCTTCAAAACAGGCATAATACCGGAATCGTATACTTCCTGCAATTCGCCGGCCGAAGGCAGATACCAATGGTCGTATTCGTCAACAGTCAGCGTAGAACACCAATAAGCAGCGTAATTATTACTTTTTCCATCTTCTTTGTCAAGAAAATCGGCGGAAGTTTCACCGAAAAGCGTAAGGAGAGTAATCGAATTTCCTGATCCATTCAAATCGGCTTTCGCTTCTTCCGGAGAAATTATTTCAGGAAGAACGATATCCGCGATTGAACTGATATAGTTATTGTTATAACCACCCCATTGTTTTTGAATTTCTTCGCGACCGAATAACATGCCTTGTCCGGTTTCCGCATTGTATTTATATAACACGCCGGCAATCTGGTTGCTGCGGTTTCCGTAATAAATGATACTGCCGACATTCAATTCCACAGCGGGCTTGCCGTTTTGTATCACTAATCCTTCCCAAACGGTTGGAATAGCGAAAGGAGCAAATTGGGTAATCACCCGTTGCGTTCCGCCGCCGTCTAAAATGGTTTGTTTAGCGGGGTCGGTTTGCGTCAAAACGTCGTAACGTTCTGTCGGATTGGCATTGTTGGCTGTATAACCGCCTTTCACCGAAACGCCTTCTTTCATGCGGAAACCGCCGTAATATGTTCCGACGCCTACATAAACGGTGTCGCCTGCCGACGCTCTATCTACTATTGCTTGTATATTATTAGACGCCCAACTCCAAGAAGTCCCTGCGAGTGAGGGTGAGCCATCAATCTTTACATAATATTTCTTCTGGGCAAATCCCAACAGCGAGATAGCCAGAAAGCCGATTAAAATGACTTGTTTTTTCATAAGGCAATAATTTTATTTTGAAATTGTATAAACCGTACCTTCCGTTGTATTGAAAGAAATCGTATTATCGTCTATCACAGTCGAAGAAACGCCTGTAACGGTATAATCCTTAATTCCCGGATATTTAATGATACATTTCTTTCCCGAATTAGACGTAATTTCCAATTTGTCTAACTGTTTGTTTGTCCAATCGGCCGACAATTCAAAGTTTCCTCTTGCTTTCACGCCTTTGAAGCTACCCGAAGCCCAATTGTCCGACAATGCCGGAAGGATTTCGATAGCATCGCCCTGACTTTGCACCAGCATTTCGGTCATACCGGCTGTTGCCCCAAAGTTTCCGTCGATTTGGAAGGGTGGGTGCGTGTCGAACAAATTAGTCAGCGTGGATTCTTTCAGCAATTCCTGTACCATTTTGTGTGAATGATTGCCGTCGCGCAGACGCGCCCAGAAGTTGATTTTCCATGCTTTACTCCAGCCTGTACCGCCATCGCCGCGTGTGTTCAGTGATTTTTTCATGGCTTCGGCATACAAATCTTCCTGCGCACTCCGTCCGGCTACGATTTGCGAGCCAGGATGCAGCCAGAATAAATGATTTGCGTGCCGGTGTCCGCCGTCGCCCGAAATATCTAATTGTGTTTCGTCTTTCCATTCCATAAATTGACCGGCCAGACCGATTTGCGGGCCGGCTAAACGAGCTTTAGCCGCTTGAATTTCTACAATATTGGGATCAGTAGGTACAGCATCAACTGTTTGGGAAGTTATGGCATAATACGCTTTGATTACCATATCAAACAATTCGGTGATTACGCCCTGGTCGCAGGCCGTACCTATTGCGTAGGGGCCGTGTTCGGGCGAATAAGACGGCGAAGCGACCAGCGTGCCGTCGCGCGTGTCCGTCCATAAATTATCAACCCAGAAAAGGGCGGCGTCCAGCATAACCGGATAATATTCGGCCAAAAATTCCTTGTCTTGATTGAACAAATAATATTCCCAAATATCCTGGCAGAGCCAGCCGGCAGCTGCCGGAAAATAGAAAGCGTCGGAAGTGGCCGGTCCGGTATTTCCCCAGATATTGTTTTCGTGGAAATCAACCCAGCCTCGCGTCTTTTCGCCGAAATAACGTTTGGCTGTGAATTTTCCGCGCGGCACCAAGCTTTTCACATAATCAATGGCCGGCCAGTGACAATCCGCCAGATTGGTCTGTTCGGCGAGCCAATAATTCATCTGTATATTAATATTGGTATGATAATCGGCAGCCCAAGGGGGCGTCAATCCTTCTGCCCAAATGCCCTGCAAATTGGCCGGCAAAGAGCCTTTGCGCGAGGAAGAAATCAACAAATAGCGTCCATATTGGAAATACAACTCTTCGAGATACAGGTTTTCGGACGTTGTATTCGTGCCGTTTTTGTAACCTGCCAATAATTTGTCGGTCATTTTTCCGTTGGTATTCGCGGCATTGGTCAAACTGAGCGACATGCGGTTGAACAGCGATTGATAATCCTGAATATGCTTGTCTAAAATCTCCGAATAGGCTTCACTGCTTACTTTACCGATCGAAACTTCGGCTTTTGTCAAAGGATCTTCGGTAGAAAAATAATTATAAGTATCGTCCATGCACCAGAAATAATTGGTTGCAGCGGAAGAAATGATCAGGATTTCGTCGGCATTTTCCACCGTCAGTTTGTCGTTGGAAGCTGAAAGGGTTCCATTAGGAGCAAACACCTGCAATTCTTGTGCAAATTTCAACCCATTGGCTGTTTGGTCGGAAGGCTGGCCGGTGATGGCAACCGTTCCGTATGTTTTTGTTCCTTCCGGTGCGGAAGCTGAAATCGAAACTTTGGTTTGTGGTGTTGTCAGCCAGATATTTCGCGAAAGTTTGCCCGGTTGGTCGGCTGTCAGGCGGATAACCAATACATTGTTGGGGTGACTGATAAAATATTCGCGCGTGTAATTCACACCGGCCTGCGTGTAAGTTACTTTTGCTACGGAGCGGTCGATATCTAATTCGCGGCGATAATTGGTGAAAGCGGGGAATTGCGTTGCTGCTGCATTTTCGAGCGCGATTTCGCTTAATTGGGGTGGGGTAGTACCGTTGCTGCCGGCCGTCGCCAAAATTTCAAATTTAAAATATTTATAGATAACGGTGCTTGAAAGCGCGTAGCGGATACTCTGGTTTCTGCCCGAAAACGTGATATTCGAGCGCGTATCAATTAAGGTATATTCCTGTCCGTCGTTCGATCCGTACAAATTCCACGATTTGGGGTCGCGGTCGGGAACGTCATTGCCCGAAGTCAGCGTGTAGGCCGAAGTTGCGAACGGAGAAGCATATTCCCAAGCTACATAACAAGGAAATTTTTTGAAACCGGTGTCTGAATACCATTTTGTATTGATACTGCCGTCGAACAACAGTGTCAATTTTTCGCCGCCGATCGGATTGTCGCAGTCGCCGGTGATATTCAAAATTTCGGGAATAACCACCGAAGTATAGGCAATATTAATGTTACCGAGCGACTGATAGGATCCGAAATCGTTTTTCGTTCCTTTCAGCTGATTGACATACGCCCGCGTGGTAGCGTTGTCCGGGTAGTTTTGGGCCACCACTTTTCCGCTCTCGTCAATATACGCCTGCTTGGTTGCGGAAAACGCAGTCATATCTTTCTGCAACGCTTCCTGTGCTCGAAGTAAATTTTTTGTGTTTGCTTCAGGAGTTTGCAAATGACCACCATTGTAATTGGGATTTTTACCCGGTCCGCCCGACCAAAGTGAATGTTCATTAATTTGAATAATATCAGTCGGGACATCACCGAAAACCATTGCACCGATATTTCCGTTACCGAGTGGCAACGCTTCACTTTCCCACAATGTTGCAGGGAAATCATACTGTAGTTTCAACGGCAGAGTAGTCTGCGCCTGAACTGAAAAACTGCAAAAAAAGACATTGGCAATGAATGCAAATAAAAGATGTTTTCTCATGGTATATTCTCTATAATTTATGTTAAAAAACAAAAGTAAGAAATCCCACTTAATTTAATCTTAAATTACGATTAATTGAAAAATTAATTCCATTTTGCCTGTTGTATTAATTCAATATTAAGTTATTTTTAATTTCAGAAAACTACATTTGCCCACGTAATTGATTTTAGTTATTATTAAATACCATGAAAAAGATAAATATTGTTTTTATCACTCTGCTTTGCGCGTTCTTTTTCGCTTGTACGGAAAAAGAACAAGGTTTTTCTCAATATGTCAATCCCTTTATCGGTACAGGTGGTCACGGACACACTTATCCGGGTGCGGCTGTTCCCCATGGATTGGTACAGTTAAGTCCCGATACCCGCACGAACGGCTGGGATGCTTGTAGTGGATACCATTATGATGACAGTACGCTGATTGGATTTAGCCATACGCATTTGAGCGGAACAGGAATCGGCGATTTGGGCGATGTCTTATTTTTACCTTATACGGGAGATTTGAAATTGATTGCTCCGAACGGTGACGACAGAGATCCGTATTTTGGCTCCGCCTTCTCGCACAGCGACGAAAAAGCAACGCCGGGTTATTACAGTGTCCTTTTAAAAGACTATAAGGTGAAAGCTGAATTGACGGCAACCGTTCATAGCGGTTTTCACCGTTATACGTTTCCGTCTTCCGAAACACCTAAATTATTTATTGATCTGACGCGCACCATTCACAACCGTCAGTTGTTGGATTCCGAAATAAAAATAATTAGTGATACGGAACTTCAAGGTTATAAACACGTTCGTGGCTGGGCACCTGACCGTTATGTTTATTTTTATGCGCAATTTTCCGAGCCGTTTGAAGCAAACATCGAAAATAATGCGAAAGCCTATTTGACTTTCCAGCCGAAAAAGCAAGTATTAATTAAGGTGGGCGTTTCGTTTGTCGATGAGGCCGGCGCGAAAAATAATGTAACGAGCGAGATTGCCGATTGGAATTTCGACCAAGTGAAGAAAAATGCACACAATGATTGGGAAAAGGAATTGGGCAAAATCGAAATTACGACAAACAATGCGAAAGACCGCACGATTTTCTATTCTGCTCTTTATCACACGGCGTTAGAGCCGATTATCAGTTCCGATGTCGATGGACGCTACCGCACGATGGATAACCAAATTAAGCAGGACGCCGATTATACGAATTATTCCGTATTTTCGTTGTGGGACACCTTCCGCGCCTTGCATCCGTTGAATACTATTATTTCTTCCGAAGACAATCAAGCGATGATACGTTCTTTAATCCGTAAGTCGGACGAAGGCGGTCTGCTGCCCATGTGGGAGTTAATTTCTAATTATACCGGCTGTATGATTGGTTATCATTCCGTTTCGGTGATTGTCGATTCTTATTTAAAAGGTGAAACCGGTTTTGATGCGGAAAAAGCCTATTTAGCTTGTGTCAAATCTTCGTCGTACGATACGATTAATGTTTCGCCGACCATCGACCGCAATATTTTGCACGACAAGTTGATGCCCGTCGGCAAACAATATAAAAATACGATTGGCTATATTCCCGCCGATGTGGAAAAACAATCGGTGGCGCGCGGTTTGGAATATGCTTACAACGATTGGCTGGTTGCCGAATTTGCGAAAGCATTGGGACACGAAGGCGATTATTGCTACTATAAAAAGTTGAGCAAAAATTATGTCAATTATTACGACGCTTCGACCGGATTTATGCGCGGTAAGATGAAAGACGGCTCGTGGCGCACGCCCTTCGACCCGCGTTTCTCCGACCATAATAATGACGATTTCTGCGAAGGTAACGCCTGGCAATGGACGTGGTTTGTACCTCACGATGTAGAAGGTTTAGTAGAAGTGATGGGCGGAAAGGAAGCTTTTATTCAAAAATTAGATTCTTTATTCTCCGTTTCTTCCGAAATGACGGGCGAAAATGTGTCGGCCGATATTTCCGGCTTGATTGGTCAATATGCGCACGGAAATGAGCCGAGTCACCAAACGATACATTTATATAATCGTGTCGGACAACCGCATAAAACGCAGGCTCTGGTCGATGAAGTGTTGAAAACGCTGTATTTCGACGATCCCAACGGCTTGTCGGGTAATGAAGACTGCGGAGAAATGTCGGCCTGGTATGTGCTGAACGCGATGGGATTTTATTCTTATTGTCCGGGCATACCGTATTATTCTATCGGACGTCCGCTTTTCGACGAAGTGAAAATCAATCTCGAAAACGGTAAAGTATTTACTATTAAAGTATTAAATAATAGTGCCGAAAACAAATATGTGCAATCCGTTAAACTAAACGGAAAAAATTTGGACGTATTGTTTTTCTCTCACAAAGATTTGATGGAAGGCGGAGTGCTGGAAATACAAATGACAGCGAATAATAAACTTAATTGAAAATTCAATATCATGCAAAAATTTACTTTTATTAAGAAAAGGTGCGTACTGTTTATGCTTCTCTGCATAAGTGCTACCTTCATCAGTCAGGCGCAAACGCCGTCTCTGGGAAAGTTGATTTCCACGAAATATGAGACGCCCGACGCCGTAGTAGCGAGATTTAATGTTTTGGACTACGGGGCAGACCCGACCGGAACAGTAGATCAGACGAAACTTTTCCAAGCACTCTTGGATTCTTTGGGATCAAAATACCAAAATCGCGGAGCTCAAAATGACGGAGTTTTGCAAGGGGGTGACTTTCCTGCCGGAACACCGAACGGCGGTGTATTGTTTGTTCCCGAAGGAAAATATTTATTTTCCAGCAACAACAGCCGGTTGACAATTCCCAAAGGAGTTACCATCCGCGGCGATTGGAAAAAACCGGAAAAAGGAAAACCCATCGAAGGGACAATCTTTATGATTAAAGGTTGGAAAAGAGCCGATTCCGATGCAGATGTGTATAAAGATTCCGAAGGAAGGGCTTTTATCACGTTGCAACCTTCCGCAGCAGTGCGGGACATTGCTTTTTGGTATCCCGAACAAGATCCGGAAAACATCACTCCTTATCCACCGACCATTTTGATCGGACAGAACAGTTATTGGGGGAATGATTATTGCTTGGTTTCCAACGTTACATTGGTAAATTCCTACGATGGTGTTATTTTCTCGCGCCGTAACGGTGGTGGTGCGCCCAATGTGTATGGCATTTACGGTACACCTTTAAAAAGAGGTATCGAAATTGATAACATCGCCGAAATCGGCCGTGTAGATAATGTTGATTTTTCTCCCGAATATTGGGCAGGATCAGGTTTGGAAGGCTCTCCGACAACGGATACTTTCAGAAAATATATCCGTGCCAATGCAACAGCCCTGACGGCAGGTCGTATCGACTGGTCGTTCTTCGGTAATGTCAAAGCGGAAGGCTACAAAACCGGTTATCGGTTGCAGCCGGCGTTTAATGATGGCGGATCTCCCAATGGACATTTCTATCACATGGAATTTACCGATTGTACTTATGGAGTATATGCTGCCGCAACTGCGGGAGCCGGAGATATGTTTTATGATTATAAATTCAATAATTGTGATTTTGGATTTTATGTTAGTAGTAGCGGTGGTGTATTGCAAATTCAAAAATGTGAATTTGATGTAAAGAAAGCGGCCATTTATGCACCTCTTGGCAGTAATACCAAGATGCTTTTAAATCAAAATACCTTTAATAAAGGTGCGATTGATATTCGTCAGGGAACAGCGTCGATTATGGCTAATCAATTTAATGATGAAAACGAGCACATTATCTTGGGAAGTAAGGCTGTAGCAACAATTACGGGCAATACATTCAAAGATAATGATCCGCACATCAAAAATTTATCGACCTATAAAATTACGATTGATCACAATCCGATTGCCGGTTTGAAGGAAATTCCGAGTTTTCCGTACAAAAATCAATATGATTTCAAACAAAAACCAACCGGAACGGCATTTTCGCTGGCTACCGACCATGGTGTAAGCACCACGAATGATGATAACTCCGACGCTTTGCAGGTACAATTGAATGCAGTGAAAGCAGCCGGCGGCGGTATCGTATTTTTGCCTCCCGGACACTACAATTTCCGGAAACCGATCACCATTCCGACCGGAGTGGAATTGAAAGGATCGGTAGATACGCCTTCGTTACCGACAGGCCCGGGCAGTACGATGGAAATTTATGCCGGTAAAGGCGACGAAAATGGAACACCGTTTATCACAATGGAAGAAGGTAGCGGTATTCGCGGTTTGGTTATGAACTATCCCGAACAAGCCGTACAACTTTTGACGCAACCCGAACTGAACGGTAGTGATGTATATCATTATCCGTATTGTATTCGCGGGAACAAAGACGTATATATTGTGAATATTGCGTTGCGCGCCGTATATCATGGTGTAGATTTATTCACCAACAAATGCGACAATCACTATATTGATTATTTGGCCGGACACGTGTTTAAAACAGGTATCCGCGTAGGCGGTGGCTCGAAAGACGGACATATTTATAATGCACAATTCAACCAGATTGCTTACGGATCGGGTGGCGAAACTAAATTTGGTCGCTGGCCGAATTCACCCGACAACAACAATCCGGATCATGAAGTATATGTGAATGAACATGATTTGGCGTATGCTTATTGTTGGAATCATCTGGAATTTCTGGTATTGGAAGACTGCGAAGACGAAATTTTATTTAATAACTTCGATTTCGGCTCGAAACGCGGATTTGTGATGTATTCCAAAAACGGCAAAGGCCCGAGCGGTATCAGTCTGGGACAAGGTATTGACCAGGGAATGAATGCGTTCTATATTGATGGTGTAGATCAAGCGAAAGGTTTTGATTTGATTAATTCGCAAATCGTAACTACTGCTCCGGGACGTGCGGGCGATGTAAATAACGAATTGAAAGCAAATAACCGCTACATTCAGGTAGGCCCCAACTTACAGGGAACGGTGAATTTCTTTGCTGCGGACTTCTGGGGACAGCCACAGAATATTTCCAACGAAATTTTGAGCGGAACGATTGAAATGCAGGCCGGCAATTACGATAATTCCGGACAACAAAATTGGGCTTCCGTTGCAGAAAATGCTGCTTTCAAACAATACGGATCCAACATCAATTCGGTACGCTCGTTGCTGACTGCCGGGTCTCCTGCTCAAATGTATATCCAATCGTCTATATTGAACAAAGGCAGTATAGCGGAAGATTCGTTTGGCTTGTGGTTGAACAATATCGGATTTAGCGGAGAGGCTGCTACCGAACCCGGAGGTTTTGTAGATCGCACCGGCTGGATTGCTACCGCTTCGGTGAGAAATGAAGACGCCAACTTGTCGTTGGATGATAATACCGCTACCCGCTGGTCGACCATGAGCGAAAATCAGAAAGCCGGACAATGGTTTAAGGTGGATATGCTGGAAGAACAAACATTTACCGGTATTAATCTGGATCCGGGTACTGCCAGCAATACGCCTGCGGCTATCCGAATCTTGGTTTCAAACGACGATATAGAATATAAAGTGGTTGCTACGGCGCAAAATGCTACGGAAGTTACTTTTCCCGGTCAAAAGGCGCGTTATATCAAAATCGAGCAAACAGGATCAAAATCACTCAGTTGGCGGATTGCCGAATTCTATATTACCGATCTTCCCGATTATACGGATTATACGGGTATCGGCAATTTACTATCGCAAAAAGGGGATGTAAATGCTTATTTTAATTTCGATCAGTTATACTTGAACGGTGCGACCGGCTCTTCTGTGGTTAGAATTTACAGCGTTGCGGGACAACAGGTGTTACCTGCCACTCGTGTTGCAAATTCCATCTCTGTTAATCTTCCTTCGGGAATCTATGTGGCTATTATTGAAAACAACGGCAATATTTACAGACAAAAATTGCTGAAGAAATAAAAAATAATGGGTTTGATTGGATAATTAACGAAATATTAAGAAATAATTAATTCCATGAGAATAATTTTGTTTGAACTTTGTAATTATATAAATCTTTATTTTTAAACTAATATGCGAAAAATCATTTTCCTACTTTTTCTGGGGTTTTTCTGTACGAATGCGTTTGCACAGAAAACAATTAGCGGAACGGTACGTGATGCTTCCGACAAATCTTCTTTACCGGGCGTATCCGTCATAGTGAAAGGAACGACGAGGGGCACAGCTACCGACATCGATGGTAATTATTCGATTACCGTTCAGCAAGGTGACAAAGATTTGGTCTTCTCCTTTATTGGTATGAAATCTCAAACAGTTTTGATCGGTAATAAGACTACCATCAATGTTGATATGGGTGCCGATGATCAACTGTTGGACGAAGTGGTGGTTACGGCTTTGGGTATCTCACGCGATGCCAAAGGGCTGACAGCCGCTCAACAACGTGTGGACGCCGCTACTATTGCGGAAGTAAAAGACCCGAACATCGTTTCTTCTCTTGCCGGTAAAGTGGCAGGGGTACAGGTAACGCCTCCGGGAAGTGTAACCGGATCGGCGCGTATCGTCATTCGTGGTAACTCTTCTTTCACGGGTAATAATCAACCGCTTTTCGTTGTCGATGGTATGATTATCGATAATAATGACGGTAGTCGCGATGTTGGCTCTTGGGCTAATAATATTGACTTGGGTAACGGTGCAGCCGATATTAATGCCGACGACATCGAAACGATTGACGTATTGAAAGGGCCGAACGCAGCCGCATTGTATGGATCGCGTGCAGCTAACGGTGCTATCGTAATGACGACGAAAAAAGCCAAAGAAGGCCGTTTTAAATTATCGGTCGGACATAACCAGATGTATCATTATATCTCGCAATGGCCCGATTACGAAAACGCTTTCGGTGTGGGACATGTACTGCAATTTGTTCAAGGCAACAACCAATTGACGAGAGTAGATCCCGAAGGCAACCTTCTTCCGTATCCGGGTATTCCCGATATGCGCGAAATTGCCCGCAACGGCGGTGCGCGTTCGGCAGGTGGTCCGCACTTGGGGCAAGATTATATGGGGCTGGACGGCTTGATTCACCAATATTTGCCGCGACCCGAAAATTTGACCGATTTTTATCAGACAGGACACGTTTATACATCCAACATTGCAGTGGAAGGTGGTAATCAGGATAACAACTATCGTGTATCTTTTACTAATGTATCTTCCAACGACGTGGTAGAGCGTCAAAACTTAGTGAATAAAAATACCGTAACCATGCGTTATTTCAATACGCTGGTGAAAAATATTACCTTGGATACGAAAGTAACCTATATGAACGACGATACGAAAAACCGGCGTTATTCCAACGGCGGATCGTTTAACCCGACTTCAATGTTTATTTATATGCCGCGTACTATGTCGTTAGACGAGTTGAAGAGCTATAAAGATGAAGCCGGCAACGAATTTGGTACCTTGGGCGATGCACATAATCCCTATTGGAGTATTAATGAAACGAGCAACTACGACAACCGGACACGTGTCATGGGTAGTGCTGATCTTTCTTACCAAATACTTCCTTCGTTACGTTTGACATTACGTTACGGAAAAGACTTTATTTTCACTAAACGGAATGAGTTTAGAAACAAGGGAGCTTCCGGTAGTGATTCCAAAGGCTGGTATGGCAACTGGGTAAACAGTACCGACAACAATACTTACGAATGGGCGGCGGCTTACCAAGATCGATTGGGCGATTTTTCTCTCGTGGCTAACGTTGGGGGAAGTGCCTATAATTATGGTTGGTATAATACTTGGTCGTCTATTCCTACGCTGAAAATTGCCAGCTTCCAACACATTACTAACTCCGACGACATGCAAACAACCAATGAAGATACAGGTAGAAAGAAACAAACGGCTATCTACGGATCGGCATCGGTCGGTTACGGAGATTGGATATATTTGGAAGCAACCGCTCGTAATGACTGGAGTTCGACATTACCGAAAGGAAACAATTCCTATTTCTATCCTTCTGTGGGTGTATCTTGGATTGCTTCGGAAATGCTGAAAATTCCTTCGCGCACTTTCTTTGGTAAGTTCCGTGCTTCGTGGGCACAGGTAGGTAATGATACCGATCCGTATCGTTTGGCAACCTATTTTAATATGGATGCTAACAATGTCTATGGCAATTATAAATATGCTTCTTTTTTGAATACATTACCGAATGCTTCTTTGAAGCCGGAAATCACTGCTTCTTATGAAATTGGTACGGATTTGCGTTTTTGGAATCAACGATTGACTGTCGATTTCACTTACTATAAATCCAATTCCAGAAATCAAATTATATCTGCTGAGATGGCTCCGTCTTCCGGTTATGCATCGCGTGTGTATAATGCCGGTGAAATTCAGAACGATGGTATCGAATTATCTGTACGCGGTATTCCCATCGAAACCCGGAATTTTAGTTGGGAAATTGTAGGCAACTTGACCAAAAACAATTCCAAGGTGTTGAGTATGGTGGAAGGTGTAGATGAAATGACTATCGGCGGTAACCGGGGTATGGAAAACGTTATTAAAGTGGGTTTGCCTTACAACGTTTTGAAAGGCAAAGACTGGCAACGCGACCAACAAGGCCGGAAATTAGTGTATCGTGCCAATGCCGAACCGGTAGTGGAACAAATTCATTATTTCCCGGATGTAAATCCCGACTGGCAGTTGGGTATCAGTAACCGCTTCCGTTATAAAAATTTCGATTTATATTTGTTGGTCGATATTAAGAAAGGCGGTTATTTGTTCTCTGCAACGCGCGGACAGGGTATTCGAAATGCTATGTTCTCCGGTGACGAGACCGATCGTGAAAGTTTCTGGTATAGAAGATTTATTATGAATGACGGTGGCGGCTATCCCAATCAATGGGGAGGTACCTACATGGACGATATTTATTTCTATGAGCCGGCCGTTTATGACGAAAATTATAACACTTACGAAATTTCGTTAGGCCCGGACGGACAATATCATAAAACATTATTAAATCCTACTGGTCCCGATGATGCTACGAACTGGATTCCTGACCCGGATTATGTTCCCGAAAAATGCGAACAATATTTATTGCCGCAAAATGTGGGATATTATGCCGACTGGATGGGCAGCTTGAACTCCTACGATGCTTCTTATGTAAAAGTACGCGAATTGAGTATCGGTTACAATTTGCCGAAAACATTGATTTCAAAAATCAAAATGACGAGTGCCCGTATTTCTCTGGTAGGACGTAATTTCTGGATTATTTCGCAAAAAACACCGAAAGGATTGGATCCCGAAGCGTCTGTAAATGCCGGAAATGCGCAAGGTATGGAATACGGAGCATTGCCTCCGACCACTACTTTTGGTTTTGACATTAAAGTTTCATTCTAAAATTTACGAATATGAAAAAAATATATTTATTGATAATACCTATTTTGGCCGTTTGTTTGATACATTCCTGTACGGAAGGATTTGAAACAGCCAATACGAACCCGAACAAAACACAGGTAGTGTATCCTGAATTCCTTTTCGGTTTGTCTCCGGTTCAAGTGATGCGTACGATGGGAAGTGATGTCAACTGGTTTTTCTTTGGTAATTACACGAATCAGTTGTCGGTAGTTGGTGGAACGGGGCCGCACTTCGGTAAAGACGGCCGTGCAGATAATATATTCAGACGTTTCTATACGGAAGGATTGAATCCGGTTATTTATATCGAAAAAATGTTCGGCGACAATCCGTCTTATGCTAACCGGGTGGCCATTGCTAAAATATGGAAATCGTATATTTTCTCGCAATTGACAGCTATTTATGGTCCTGTCCCTTATTTCGATGCTTGTAACGAAGGACCTACCATGCGCTACGACCGTGAAGATACGATCTATGTGCATATCTTGAAGGATTTGAAAGATGCTTATACTACTTTGGAAACGAATCCGACCGGAGATATTTATCCTGAAGGATCCGAACCGTTCTTGAACTCGAGCCTGACTCGTTGGGCACAATTTGCACACTGTATTCGCTTACGCGTGGCGATGCGTCTGACGGAAGTAGATGAAAAATTCTCTCCGGGATTAGCTCAAACGGCGCAGGAAATGGTAAAGGAAGAATTGGATAATGCCGATAATAAATTGCTGATCAAGGACAATACCGAAAATTTCTTTATGAATTGGGGGATGGAAGAAGTCAATCAAAATCCCTATTACAAGGGAGTATTGCAAGATCCGGCCTTGGAAACAAACGATCCGGGTAACTATCCGGTGATTCATGAGTCGTTTATTATGTGGACAAGTCCGAGTACTTATAACGATCCTTGTTTGGCAGCTTATATGTATCCGGCAACCGAAAACTGGGGAACACCGGAAAATCCTTCTCCGGAATACTTCGGACGTCCGTATGCCAACGGATCGCCGCAAGGTTTCAATGGCGGTACGGGATGGTCAAATCCTTATGACAAACGAATCCCTTTCAAAGGATTTGCTACTTTGGGTAAGGAATTTTCTATGATGACGGCTAAATGGTGTTTCTTTACTTATCCTGAACTTGCCTGCTACCGGGCTGAAGCAGCCTATAAGGGTTGGTGGAAATCTCCGGCTGATGCGGAAAAATATTATAATGAAGCTATCGATGCCCGTTGCGACCGTTTCGGAGCCAAGGCAGCTGATGTAAAAGATTATAAAGCTCTTAACGGCATCAAGTGGGGTACGGCTACCGATACCGCTACGGTTATTGATCCCGACTATGGAGATATATTGGTAAATAGAGCGGATTTTCACGATTATTTAGGAGGTATCATTAATAGCTACCTGGGTGTAGAAGACAACTACAAACGAATCATCTTGCAAGAGTGGCTCAATTTCTTTTATCAGGGAATTGATTGCTGGACGATGTTGCGCCGGACACAGGTCTTGGAATTCAAGCCTCACTGGAATGCCGATATTTCGTCTGCTTATGTGAATGGCTATTATGCCTATATGCCCAACCGTTTGCAATATCCGGGATCGGAAATCTCCAAAAATGCGACCGAAGTGCAGAAAGCAATCGATAATCTCTTGCTCGACAATACTTTGAAGGAGAGAGAAGATCAAATTACGTTCCGTTTGATTTTCTGTAAAGATTATGATGGGTTGAAGCAAGTGCCTTTGCGACAAGGAAATGATATTGTCAATCTCACTGATTTTCGCAATAATGCCCGGAATAGGAAATAAGAAATAGTAATAAAAAAAATAAAAAGCTATATGAAAAAGACAAAATATATTTTAAGCAGTTTTATCCTGTTGATGATTGCAATAGCTTGTGTGGATAAAGCAGAGGTCTATGACTTTCCGGAGGACAAATATTTCTACGAAATTCCCGACGTTCCGGTAACGGAAGACTATGTGGTGGGAGTACGTTATAACACGATGGACTCCGGCTATTGGTTTGACAAAACTAAAAAACAAACGGAGTATTATACCGGTCATCCGGAATTGGATCTGTACGGCGATCCCGTTTACAAATATTTTCACCGGAATTATTCGGCCGAATGGCCTTTTACGGTTGATCAGACGGTTTCCGGTGTACTGGAACAACATCTGAAATGGGGTAAGCAGGCTGGAATTGATTTCTTCGTATTCGGTTGGGGTGGAAAAGGCTGGAACGATACCTTGCTGATGAAATGGGAACAGTTATATGCGCAAGATCATGCCTACCCGAAAGTGGTGATCCGCTTTGATCCCAATTTCATGTATGGTAAAGTGAAACTTGCTGAAGTGCCCGGAACGAACGATACATTGATGAAAGATCCGTTCCGTATGGATACATTGCGTTATTGGATCGATTCGATCTATAACCATGTGTTGGCAAAAGATTTCAATTATCATGGCAAAGACGGCAAACCGGTGATGATTATTAACAATTTTGTAAATAAACCGGGCGAAATAACGGATTTGAAAACGTTTATCAATGAATTTCGTGCGCGTAACAACAACAATATCTGGCTGATGGGTGAATTGCCTTCCAACCGGACATCTCCCGAAATGTGGGGATACCGCGATGAAACGACCAAAGGGGTGATCAAAGGCGACAGTATTTCACCTTTCGACGCACTGTATATTGAAAACATCACGACCGGCTCGTTTGAAACATGGAATGGTTATTATTCTTTCCTGGATTTCAATTACAACTATTGGAAAGAACGCACCAATCCGCGTGGAACGGAATATATTCCGACTATTTTCCCCGCTTATGATAATAAAGTGCGCCAAATAAAGCAGGATAATCAAACTTTTTTTGATGGCGATTATGTAATTGCCCGTTGGAAAAAAGACACAAATGTGCCTTATGTGATCAGTGCAGGAGCTGATTATCAATCTACCGGAGAGCCAATTGCGCTTAATTTGGGCTGGTACAAAGATAATCCCTACAAGATTTTGGCCAATGTAGCTAAACGCAACGTAGGCCAGAGCCGGATCGTTATGATTTACTCTTGGAACGATTTCCGTAACGGCAACAATTTGGAGCCAATGACGGAATTTGGTACGGAATATTTGGATTATACAAAGGAATTCTTTAAAAAGAAATAATTGGAATTATCGAAGGCAGGGTTTTTCCCTTCGGATTGACCCTGCTTTTTATAAATCTATAAGATTAAATTTCATGTTTTATTAATTATTAATTTTATTTATTATGAAAGTAAATTACTTACTTAAATCAGTCTTTATGGCTGTGTTGATGCTGGTAGCTGTTTCCGTGAAAGCGGCAACTATTCCGGCTACTAATTTTGCCGAGTTGCAAGCTGCAGTAGAATCTGCTGCTGCGGGTGATGTGATTGCCGTTACGGGTGAAATTACGGCAGCCGGCGCAATTTCTATTGAAAAATCGATTATCATCGAAGGTTCAACGAATCCTGCTGCTAAAATTATTAGCGACGGAAGCAACCGTGTCTTTGCAGTGAATGTACCCGAAGGAGTGGTGTGGTTTAAAAATCTTACACTTTCAAATGGTGTAGCTGATGGTAATGGTGGTGCTGTTGCTGTAGCTGCCGGTTTGGCTCACTTTACCAATTGTACGTTTTCTAAAAACAAAGCTACCGATGGTGGTGGTGCGGTTTATGGAGAAGGCGAAGTACAGATTGAATTTTACAATTGTACTTTCAGTGAAAACTATGCTGCCGGAAATGGTGGTGCTATCCGTGTAGCGAAAGGTGGCGCAGATGTAGGCCCGAAATTGTCGCTCGAACATTGCTTGGTAACGTTGAACTCTTCCGACAATCGTGGTGGAGCTATGAGTTTGGAAACTCCGACACAGGGTGTAACTTTGCTCAGCACGGTGGTTTCCGATAACCGTACTACGACGGGAAAAGAAGGAACCGGTGGTATCCGTATAACCGGCGGCACATTCCCCTTTTATGCAAGAGGCTGTTCTTTCTTCAGAAATTTGGGATCGGGCGACCATGCCGGTTTTATGATTATTGATGGCGACGCGCCTAAAACTGTTACTTTCGTTAACTCGACTATTAACAAAAATGTCAACGGTGAAAGAACGGAAGATGGTACGATCGATCCTCGTTCAGAAGGTGGTGCCGGCGACATCTGGATTACCGGTGCAACGAATACGCCCGATATGCAACTTACATTTGTGAACGTAACCATGGCTGAAAATACCAGTGGCAATGGCGGTAATGGAGACAACAGTTCCGGTATCTGCTTCCAAGACGGTGGTTATAATTTCAATGTATTCAATTCTATAATCGTAGGTAACGTAGCCGGTGGCGCAAAGCCGAACGGTGCGGTAGATATTTCGGTTCGCGCTCTTCCGAAAGAAGGCGGTTTCGTTATTAAAAACTCCGTAATCGGTTGTGTTTTTGATGCAATGAAAGGTAGTTTCGATGATCCTACTACTTGGTTTACGGCTGGTGTGCCTTGGACTATTGATTCCAAATCGGTTGTTCAAGAATACAATTACCAAACGAACGGCGATTGGGCAAGTATAGATGCTACCGACGGATCCGGAATTTATATGCTGGAAGGTGGTGCATTCAAAGCAGCAGCCTCGAGAAGAGGTGGTGTAGCAAGAGGATACTACTACTATACGTTCCTGAAGGATGCTTTGGCTACTACGTTGGGCGACCCGGCTTTGTTGACTGAAGAAGATGTTGATAATGATATGTTCTTGGTTACCCGCGAAATTAAAGGCGGTACGATCTGGGCAGGTGCTTATCAAGGTGAAACGGAAAGCAACGAAGCAAAAGATCCGACAATTCCGGCAGATCCATTTGTATTCCATGTAGGTATCAAGAATGTAGTTACTGCATCCGATCAAATCAGCCTGAATACATTTGCTGAAAACGGTGGTAATATCAATTTTAATTTCGGTCAATATGCCGGCCATGTGAAAGCCGAATTGATCTCGATCAATGGACAAACCGTTAAAACGTTGATTAACCATGTTGTCAATGGTACTTATCCGTGCGACATCGCAGGTGTTGCTTCCGGTCTGTATTTGGTAAAAATTACTTTGAGCGATAACAGCACAATTGCTAAACGCGTTCTTATAAAATAAAATAATTAGAAAATGCCAAAGATAAAGGGATAAAAGCCGTTTATCTTTGGCATTTTTATTTTCTAAACCCAAAAATCAAGAGGTAAAAAATGAGAAAAATAACAGGATTTGTTTTGTTAGGTTTAATCGCCTTTGCTGGCAATGTTTTAGCCGATGAAGAAAAAACATATACCGTGAATGGAAATCCGATAGTAAGAGATATTTTTACGGCCGACCCTTCCGCACGTGTATGGAACATTAATGGAGAAGACGTATTGTATGTATATCCTTCTCAAGACATCAAACCGGCTTTTGGTTGTGATATGATGGACAAATATCATGTCTTTTCGACCACCGACCTGGAAACTTGGACAGACCACGGCGAAATCCTCAGTGCAGCACAAGTGCCTTGGGGCGTACCTATCAACAACGCACACGAAGGGGCAACTTTTATGTGGGCTCCCGATTGTGTCTATAAAGACGGAATCTATTATTTTTATTTTCCTCACCCCTACGGCCCCTCTTGGAATGATACGTGGCGTATAGGCATTGCCACCAGCACTCATCCGGGCGGTCCATTCACTCCGTTAGACACTACCTTATTGGGACTTCCTGCAAACGGACAAATCGACCCGAATATTTTTATTGACGACGACGGCCAAGCCTATTTCTTTTACGGCGGTGGCGGAACGTGCTACGGCGCGAAACTGAAAGACAATATGATAGAATTGGACGGCGAACTGCAACGCATCACCGGATTGAATTATTTCCACGAAGGTGCCTGGCTGTTCAAAAAAGACGGTGTGTATTACATGACTTATCCCGGAAACAGCGAATTTATGTCGGGTTATGTGAAAGGGCAAGACCAATTGCTGTATGCTACTTCCGATTCGCCGATGGGTCCCTTCAAATATAAAGGCTCTTATTTGCGTCCGACCGGCTGCGACACAAGTCATGGCTCGGTAGTGAAATACAAAGATCAATGGTATGCTTTTTATCACAACATCGCCCTGTCGGGACAGGGCAACCTGCGCTCCATTTGCGTGGATAAACTTTATTTTGAAGATAACGGTAATATTAAAGTGGTGAAGCAAACGAGAGACAGCGGGTCGCCTTACGCAGAAGCAATCTCTTTGGCCATCCCCGGAACAATCGAAGCTGAAGATTTTAACGATGGCGGTAATTCGTTCGGTTATTTCGACAACACGCGCGGCAATTCGGGACAAGAATACCGCACCAAAGAATGGGTGGATATAAATGTAAATTTCAATGGCGATTACTACATTTTCGATACTTCCAACGGCGAATACATGAATTATACAGTGGAAGTGGCAGAAACCGGCAAATATACACTTGAAGTGATTGCGGCTTCGGCAAGTTCGCGTTTGGGCAGCATCAGTCTGGAATGGGACAATCAAAAAATAACCAATCCGGTGAAATATGAAGTACCGGAAGGTTCCCGTACCGAATTTACAACAAAAGCTACAGTCGAAAATATTCAGTTGGAAAAAGGAACACACCTCCTGACCGTTTATGTTTATGGCGATTTATTCATCGACAAATATAATTTCACCAAACAGGTAGGCATTCAATCCGTTACCGAAAACGAGATTTCCGTTTATCCGAATCCTTCCAAAGATGTTTTCCGGTTGAACAATTTACCGCAAGACGGTACATTATCCGTATTTGATCTCAGCGGACGGCAGGTTTATGCTGATACAGCCGTAAAATCGTCTTACACACTCAATTTGAAAAACGAGCCGTCCGGCGTTTATCTGCTGGCATTACGCACGCCCGACCAAATGCACCGCATTAAATTAGTCAAACAATGAAAAGATATAATTTTATCAAATCTACTCAAACACAGTCAGTTATATGCTGCTTGTTGTTGTTGCTTGCCGGTTGCAGTAAAACACCGGCCTACAAAGACGCTGCTCAATCGATCGACAAGCGCGTGAAAGACCTGATGTCGCGCATGACAATGGAAGAAAAAGCTGCACAGTTAGACATGTTGTCGGCGAACGATATTTTGCTGGACGCTAACACGTTCAACGAAGAGCAAGTAATTCATTTTATCGATTCGATGGATATTGGCTCTATTCACGATTTTTATCCGAAAACGGCTGCTTTGTCTAACGAATTGCAACGTCGCGCTATTGAAAAAAGCCGGCTGGGCATTCCCATTCTGTTTATTGAAGAGGGATTGCACGGTTATTGTGGGGTTGGCTCGACCAATTTCCCTGTTCCGCTCGGCAGTGCGAGTTCGTGGGATACAACGCTGATTTACAACATCGGCCGCGTCATCGCTACGGAAGCCCGCGCACACGGTATTCATTTCTTGCTTAATCCGAATTTGGATTTAGCGCGTGAACCGCGTTGGGGACGCACCGAAGAAACCTACGGCGAAGATGTCTATCTCAATTCCCGCATGGCCGTCAATATGGTGAAAGGCATGCAAGGCAACGATTTGCGAGACAATAACACCGTCGTTGCTGAACCGAAACATTTCGGTATTCACGGTATTCCCGAAGGCGGAAGCAACACCGGTCCTGTGTTTATCGGTGAGCGTGAAGCGCGTTCGACGCATTTGTATGTATTTGAAAAAGCCGTTACCGAAGGGAAGGCCCAAGGTATTATGGCGGCCTACCACGATATAGACGGTATTCCTTGTATTTCGAGTGAATGGCTGCTGACTGATTTGTTGCGCAAAGAATGGGGATTTGACGGCATGGTTGTAACCGATTTGGGTGCAATCCGCCGACTGTTGCAACCGCATTACACGGCGGCTACTCCTAAAGATGCGGCTGTTCAGGCAATTATTGCCGGATTGGATATGCAGTTTTACGATTTCGACCACGATACGTTCCAAAAAGGCGTAGTCGAAGCGGTGAAAGACGGCTCACTGCCGAAAGACAAATTCGATCGTGCGGTGTATTCCGTTTTGAAAGTAAAATTTGAATTGGGATTATTTGATAATCCTTATACCGACGAAACGCTTATCAGTCAGGTATTTCACACACCCGAACATCAGGCATTGGCTTTGGAGGCAGGACGTAAATCAATTGTCCTGCTGAAAAACGATAACAACGTGTTGCCGTTGAGCAAAAACATCAAACGGATCGCCGTAATCGGCAACTTGGCTAATATTTCGTCGATTGGCGGTTATGGCCCGCGCGAGGCAGTCGGCGTAACCGTTTATGAAGCTTTGAAAAAACGCTTCGGCGAAACGATACAAATCAATTATGTGAATACCGGCATTTCCAACCAATTTACGACCGTTTCGGCCGATTGGTTGAGCAACTCGGTAAAACCCGAACAGGCCGGCGTTTATGTCGAATATTTTAATACGCCCAACTTGTCCGGCAATCCGGCCTATACGGCAGTGGAAGAAAAATTGCAGGGTTATTGGCACAATTTAAGTCCCGCGCCGGGTATCAATCCCGATAATTTTTCGGCGCGTTATACCGGATTTATCACCGTTCCGTCGAGCGGACTGTATGAATTCAGTCTTTCGGCAGATGATTACGCGAAACTGTATTTGAACAATCAGTTGTTTATTGATAACTGGACAACTCCCGAACATCATAAATCGGCGCGGATTGCCCTTACGAAAGGACAAAAAATTCCGGTGAAATTGGAATACGGCGAAAAAGATGAAAATGCTTCGGTGGAAGTGCGTTGGCGCATGGTCGAAATGAGCAACACAGCCGCTTATTACAGTGCCATCACGGCTGCTGCTGCCAATGCCGACGCAGTGTTGGTCGTATTGGGTGAAACCAATCAGGAAGTAGGAGAGGGGCATGACCGCCAGAATTTGAATTTGAAACAGGCCGATGTCGACATGATTCAGGCAGCAGCCAAAGGTGGAAAACCGGTAGTGAGCGTATTGTTGAATGGCCGTCCGTTGGTGTTTACGCCGGTGGTTGAAAACTCGTCGGCAGTGCTGGAAGCGTGGTTTCCGGGTGAAAACGGCGGAAATGCAGTGGTCGATGTATTGTTTGGAGATTACAATCCTTCCGGACGCTTGACAATCAGTATTCCGAAATATCAGGGACAAGTTCCGGTGTATTATTCCAAAAAGACTTCCTCGCCCCGTAATTATACCGACGGCAACGGTGAGCCTTTATACGCTTTCGGACATGGTTTGAGTTACACTACGTTTGAATATACCCATCCGGAAATTACGCCTGAAAATCCGACCGTCAATGACGCTATTACGGTCACCCTCGACGTAACGAACACCGGAAAGGTAGCCGGAACGGAAACCGTACAATTGTATGTGCGCGACGTGCTGGGCAGTGTTGTTCGTCCGGTGAAAGCCCTCAAAGGCTTTTCGCAGGTAACGTTAAATCCGGGTGAAACGAAAAAGGTTACGATGATTATCCAACCGAAAGAACATTTGTGGTTGATTAATCCGGCCATGAAGCGCGTGGTTGAGCCGGGCGATTTTGATTTCCTGATTGGCCGCTCGTCTTCGGACATCGTATTTACGCAAACAATAAATATAAAATAGTTCTGCTCGTTAAAATAATCAACATGAAAAACAACTTTTTATTTATTTTATTCGTAAGCCTGCTGGTGTTTGTTACATCCGCTTGTCAATCCGAAAAATCCGACCTGAAAGGAGATATGGTCGTTTGGTACGATCAGCCCGGAGTGGAATGGTTGGACGGCTCGCCGATAGGCAACGGCCTGATTGCCGGCATGGTCTTCGGACGCACCGGTGAAGAACGCATCGCTTTGAACGAATCGAGTTTTTGGACGGGCGTTCCGCACGACTACGACGACCCAGGTGCAGGCTCGCATTTTGACTATATCAAAGAGCAGATTTTCGCCGGCAAATATGCGGAAATGGGCGATTATATTGATAAAAATTTCTACGGCAAACCGGCAGCACAACAGGCTTACCAGCCTTTGGGCGATTTGCTGCTGTATTTCCCCGATGTGGATACGGCCAATGTGACGGACTACCGGCGTGAACTGGATATGGAAACGGGTATTGCTTCCGTAACTTACAAATCGGGCGATGTTACCTACCGGCGCGAAGTGTTTGTTTCTTATCCCGACAAAGTGCTGGTGGTGCGTGTTTCGACCGACAAAAAGCACGTACTTAATATGCAGGCCGGTGTGAAAACACCTTTTACGCCTGAGGGCAAAGTGGAAGCGGGACAACAAATTATAGATGCAACCTGGAAAAATTCCAATCCCGAAGCCAACAGTTGGAATTGGCTCATTGCCGAATCGAACGAACAGGGCTTGCGTTTCCGCACAGTGCTGAAAGCGATTACCGAAGGTGGACAAACGAACAGCGTGGAAAATAAAATCAATATTGAAGGCGCGGACGCGGTAACGTTTGTTTTGGCAGCGGCGACGAGTTATGTGAAATACGACGACATCATTGCCAATCCGGCCGACCGAACGGAAAAAGTCTTGTCGGCAGTGGAAGGCAAAAGTTATAAGGAATTGCGCAAAAATCACATAGCCGATTTCAGCAGTCTGATGGGACGGGTGCATTTGAATTTACCGGTTGATCCTGCCGTAAGCGGGAAATCAACCAATCAGCGTATTGCCGCCCTCAAAGCGGGCGAAAAAGACATCAATCTCGAAGGCTTGGTGTTTCAATTCGGACGCTACGCGCTGGTTTCGAGCAGTCGCGCCGGTGGGCAAACCGCCAATTTGCAGGGGATTTGGAATCAGGATTTGTTGCCGCCCTGGGGCAGTAAATATACGATCAACATCAATATTCAGATGAATTATTGGCCGGCCGAAGTAACCAATTTATCGGAAACGACACAGCCCCTGTTCGACATGGTGCAGGATTTGTCGGAAACCGGACACAAGACTGCCAAGGTTTATTACGGTATCAATGAGGGCTGGGTAACGCATCACAATACCGATCTTTGGCGCGGAAGTGCGCCGGTCGATGCTTCGCGCTTCGGCATGTGGCCGGTGGGCGGCGCATGGCTCACGCTGCATCTCTGCGAACATTACAATTATACGCAGGATATTGAATTTTTGAAAAAATATTATCCGGTCATCAAAGGCTCGGCCGAATTTCTGTTGAATTTGCTGGTCGAACACCCGCGCTTGGATTATCTGGTTACACCGTTTTCCATGTCGCCCGAACATGGCTTTCAATACATGGACGGCAAAGTGAAAAAAACCGGATATGTGTCGCCTGCCCCGACAATGGATTTGGGTATTATACGGGAATTGTTCCCGTATGTGATTCAGTTTAGCGAATTGTTGAATACGGACGCCGATTTGCGGAAGCAATTGCAGGATGCACTTGACAAACTTCCTCCTTACAAAGTGAATAGCTTAGGCAACTTACAAGAATGGGTCGAAGATTTTGAAAACGGCCCGGGCGGACACAACTTTTCGGCGAATTTCCCTTTCTTCCCCGGCAAATCCATTCAGCTGCGCCGGGAGAGCGATACTGCTTTTGTAGCTGCCACCCAACATTGGATGGACGGACGGCGAATTGGCGGTGGATTTCCCGCTTCGTGGGATATTTGCATGTGGTCGCGCCTGGAACGCGGCGATAAAACCGCGCCATTGATTACGGCAGGTGCTTCAGCAGTGGCGAATAATTTACATCGCGACGGACACAACAACCAGATTGATGCTACGTTCGGTTATACGGCAGGTGTTGCCGAATCGTTGCTGCAAAGCCATGCAGGCGAAATTGTCTTGTTGCCGGCGTTGGCCGAAACTTGGCCGGAAGGCTCGATTTGCGGCTTGCGTGCACGGGGTGGTTATGAAGTAGCAATGGAATGGAAAGACGGCCAATTGGTTTCGGCAGTCATTACTCACCCGAAAGGCGGCGAAATTCCGGTGCGCTATAAAGACAAAGTAGTTACGGTCAAAATTCCGGCCGGCAAACCCATCCAATTAAACGGAGAATTAATAATAATATGAAAAAAATAACAACAGTTATCACAGCGGTTTTGCTGTATTGTACGGCTTTTGCGCAAACCTACGAGCGCACGGATTTAGGTGCGAAAACAACGGTCGGAACGACGGATATTGAAATTCAATTTTATTCGCCAGCTATCGTCCGCATAATCAAATCGCCGTCCGGTCAACCGGTACAAAAACAAAGTTTTTCCGTTATTAAACAAGCAGAAAAAACATCGCTGACCATTGTACAAGTATACAATGTCTTGCAATTAAAAAGTGAAACGGTCTGCGTCAGTCTTAATTTATTGACCGGAAGCGTGGCCTTCAACGGCTTGGATTTTCGCCCGCTGTTGGCGGAAAAAGAATACTCGACCGTCATTGCGAGCGAAGAAGCGAAACAAACTTTCTTATTAGATAAGCAAGAACCTATTTACGGATTGGGACAACAACAGGATGGAACTATGGATCAGCGTGGTGAATCATTTCTTTTAGAACAGGTGAACACTAAAATCGCCATTCCGTTTGTCCAATCTGTAAAGGGGTATGGCTTGTTTTGGGACAATTATGCTTCTACTCGCTTTACGGACAATATCGAGGGAATGTCCTTTGCGTCTGAAAATGGCGGTATCATTGATTATTATTTTATGTATGGCCGGACAATGGACGGCACGATTGCCTGCATGCGCGAGCTGACCGGTCAAGCACCGTTGTTTCCGCTTTGGACATGGGGTTATTGGCAGTCGCGCGAACGCTACGTCAGTCAGAAAGAATTGATCGGAACAGTGGAACACTACCGCGAATTGCAAGTGCCGTTAGATGGTATCGTGCAGGATTGGCAGTATTGGAGTACCGATAATGCCTATTGGAACGGCATTGAATTTAAAAATCCCGAATTTCCCGACCCGGCGCAGCTGGTGAAAGACATTCACAAGTTGAACGCGCACACCATTTTTTCGGTCTGGCCTTCATTTGGGCCAAAGACTGAGCCGTTTAAGGTGTTTAAGAAAAACAATATGCTGCTGAATTTTGAAACTTTTCCGCAGGCAGATTCTGTTCGCGTGTATGATGCTTTCAATCCCAAAGCGCGCGACATTTATTGGGATTTCATGAATAAATATTTGTTTTCGATTGGTATCGATGGCTGGTGGCTCGACGCGACCGAAGCGGAATACATGAACATCCAACCGGCGCAATTGTTGCAACCCACCGGAGCAGGTGCTTTCAATACGGTACGCAATGCTTTTCCGTTACTGACTGTTGGCGGAGTGTATGACCACCAACGGAAAACGAGTGACAGCAAACGTGTCTTTATCTTGACGCGTTCGGCTTTTGCCGGACAACAACGCTATGCGGCCAACTCCTGGTCAGGCGATATAGACGGCAATTGGGAAACGTTTCGCAAGCAAATTCCGGGAGGATTAAACTTTTCACTTTGTGCGATTCCCTATTGGAATGCCGACATTGGCGGTTTCTGGGTGCGCGACGGCGGAAGTTCTCAACACGCCGATTACCGCGAATTGTATGTACGCTGGATAGAATTCGGTGCATTTTCGCCGATGATGCGCTCGCATGGAACAAGTACGCCGCGCGAAATCTGGCAGTTCGGTAAAAAAGGCGATTGGGCTTACGATGCGATTGAGAAATTTATCAAATTGCGGTACAACTTATTGCCCTATCATTATTCGCTTTCGTGGGACGTAACCCATAATGCCGGATCGGTGATGCGTATGTTATCGATGGATTTTCCGCGCGACCGGAAAGTCTATGATATGGGTACGGAATACCTTTACGGCCGTTCATTTTTGGTTGTTCCCGTAACGCAATCGCTTTATGCTCAAGGAGAAAAGGCAAATTCGACGGTTGATTTTTCCACGACAAAAACTTATCCGGTCTATCTGCCCAAAGGTGCGGACTGGTATGATTTCTGGACGAATGAAAAGATTGCCGGCGGAAGTGAATTGCAACGCCGGACACCCATCGATGAAATTCCGGTTTATGTAAAAGCCGGCTCAATTGTTCCTTTTGGGGCGGATGTGCAATACGCTACACAAAAAAACTGGGACAATCTCGAGTTAAAAATTTATCCGGGAAAAGATGCGGAATTTATACTGTATGAAGACGAAGGAGACAATTATAATTACGAAAAAGGTGCGTATTCGACCATTCAGATACAATGGAAAGAGGCCGGTCACACCTTGACTATCGGCGAACGACAGGGACAATTCCCCGGAATGTTGAAAGAACGCACCTTTCGCATCGTAGTCGCCGGAAGCGAGAAAACAACAACTGTCCGTTATTCGGGCAAAACCATCAATAAAGTAATCCATTAATCATTTATAAAAACAAGTCATGAAAAAAGTTCTTTATTGTTACCTGATTCCGGTTTTTATCTTTTTTGCTTTTTCCGGTTGTAAAGGAAAGGCTGTAGCAGAAAAGTCGCCGGTCGATTATGTCAATCCTTACATGGGAAATATCAGTCATTTACTCGTTCCCACTTATCCGACGGTGCATTTGCCTAACAGCATGTTGCGTGTCTATCCCGAACGGAACGACTACACGAGCGACCTTATTTCCGGTCTTCCGGTAGCCGTTACCAGCCACCGGGGCAGTTCGGCGTTTAACCTCAGTCCGATTAGCGGGACGCCCGAAAATATGCCGGCAGTGAAGCGTTATACTTACGATAATGAGAAAGTTACGCCTTATCGCTATTCGGTCGATTTGGACGAAGACAATATTCATGTTGATTTCGCACCGTCGCACCAGTCAGGTGTGTATGCGATTACATTTGATAAAGAAACTGTTAATCAGTTGGTTATCAATACCCGCAATGGAAAATTGGAACAAACGCCGAACGGCATTTCCGGTTTTCAGTTAATCGACGGCGGGCCGACGACCATTTATGTTTATGTAGAAACAGAACAACCGGCGGAAAAAATCGAAAAATTGGCCGGTTTGAATGGAAGAAATGACGCTTATGTGCTGACTTTTAACGCGAAACAAATTAATCTGCGTTACGGTATTTCGTTTATTGATGCCCAACAGGCGGAAAAAAATCTGAAACGCGAAATAAATACCTATAAAGTTGAGGATATTGCACAAGCCGGCCGGAAAATCTGGAACGAGGCGTTGGGGAAAATCGAAGTAACCGGTGCGTGCGACAACGCAAAAACCGTTTTTTATACTTCACTCTACCGCGTGTATGAACGTATGATTTGTATTTCGGAAGACGGACGTTATTACAGTGCGACTGATGGACAAGTCCATAATGACGATGGAAATCCTTTTTACACAGACGATTGGATTTGGGATACTTATCGCGCGGCTCACCCCTTGCGTGTGTTGATTGAAGCGGAAAGGGAAACCAACATGATACAATCTTATATCCGTATGGCGCAGCAAAGTCCGGACGGTTGGATGCCGACTTTCCCTGAAATCACCGGCGACAGTCACCGCATGAACAGCAATCATGCCGTAGCCGTGATTTGGGACGCTTATTGCAAAGGCTTGCGCGGATTTGATTTAGAAGCTGCTTACAACGCTTGTAAAGGGGCTTTGACCGAAAAATCTTTTCTTCCTTGGACGAAAGTGCCCAACACCTCTATTGACGTGTTTTATCACGATAAAGGATATTTTCCTGCATTGAAGCCGGGCGAAAAAGAATACATCCAAGAAGCCAATTCATGGGAAAAACGCCAGCCGGTAGCGGTTACGTTGGGTACGGCTTACGATCATTGGTGCTTGTCGCAGATTGCGAAAGAATTGGGCAAAACCGACGATTATAAGTTGTTTTTGGCTAAATCCTACAATTACCGTAATCTCTACAACAGCGAAACCGGCTTTTTTCACCCGAAAAGCATTGACGGAAAGTTTATCGAGCCGTTTGATTACATCTTTTCCGGCGGACCGGGTGCGCGCGAATATTATGACGAAAATAACGCTTGGACGTATCGTTGGGACGTTCCCCACAATCCGGCGGATTTGGTGAAACTGATGGGATCGGCGGAAAATTTCGTAAAAAACATGGATCAAACTTATCGGCAGCCATTGGGAAAGAGTAAATTTGAATTTTATGCTCAACTGCCCGATCAAACCGGCAATGTGGGACAATTTTCGATGGCTAACGAGCCTTCGTTCCATATTCCGTATTTATATAATTATGCCGGTGAGCCGTGGATGACACAAAAACGTATCCGTACGTTGCTGAAAGAATGGTATCGTAACGATCTGATGGGCGTTCCGGGCGATGAAGACGGTGGCGGTATGTCGGCGTTCGTGGTGTTTTCGTCGATGGGCTTTTATCCGGTAACGCCGGGGAGTCCAACCTACAACATCGGCAGTCCGGTGTTTGATCGCATCAAAGTCCGGTTGAGCAACGGCAACACCTTTGAAGTCGAAGCGCAAAATAATTCCGAAGACAACAAATACATCCAATCCGCTACATTGAACGGCGTGGAATGGAACAAACCGTGGTTTAGTCAAGAAGAATTAAGCAAAGGCGGCAAATTGGTGCTGGTGATGGGAAATAAAGCCAACAAAGCGTGGGGGGCATCGCCCGAAAATGTTCCGCCATCGGCAGAATCGATAGAATAAGGTAAAAACAGTTGGAGAAATGAGAAAGGAGTATTTTTTTTGTAAAAAATATTTTATCATATAGAACATGGACTATGCAGTTTTGATAGATAATCCAATACCGAAAGATAAAACAAAATTATCTAATAATCAGCCTTTGCCGGGTTATATTACATTGGAACAATTACGAACCAATGCATTGATCCGTTTGAAAAAACTTTACGAAGAAAATGGTTTACTCAAGCAAAACATTTGAAGATGATTTAGTCCGTTTGATTTTTGCTCTTTCTCAATGGGAAAAGCATTCGTTAGAATGGGAGGAAGTTCAGTCTTATGTAAATGATATTATTCAGGAGGCTTATACATTGGATACAAAATCAATGCATAAGCCTTGTTTATATGCAATACATAACAATTTTATAATTCTTTGACCATTTTTACTGCCTCATCGACCAAATAATACACGTCCGTGTCTAACGGGCCTTTGCGGTCGTGTTCTGTATCTTTGCTTCTGCCCAGCCGGACAATCACCAGATTTTCGGACGGCACAACGATAATTCGCTGACCTAAATGTCCCATCATGCCGTAGAAAGCCGGCGTGTGTTCGTCGTCAATCCAAATGGAATAGCCGTAAGTCTTTGGCTCACCGGCGTTGAACGCTTTGTAGTTGGGTGTAATCATTAAATCGACAAAGGCCGTGTCCAAGAGTTGCCGGCCGTTCCAATTTCCTTTTTGCAGCAGGAGTTGTCCCAACCGGGCAAAATCGCGTACATTGGAATGAATACAGCAAAACGATTTTTCCAAATCGCCGCTCACCGACCACAGCGCGTTGTGTTCCATGCCCATCGGTTGCCAAAATTCTTCCGAAAGGTATTGTGCCAGACTTTTTTGCGTTGCCCGCCGGAGTACGATTGCCAGCAGTTCGGTGTCGGCCGAACAATATTTGAAATGTCCGCCCGGACGATGGTCGAAATTCCGTTTCAACAACTGTTTTTCGATGTTGTTTCCAAAATAGGCTTCGGTGGTCGGACTGAACGGCGAATAATACTCTTCTGTCCAGTTAAAGCCCGAAGTCATCGCCGACAAATCGCCGACCGTACATAACCGCGCCAGTGAATCGTCTGCAAATTCGGGAATAAATTCGGTAATGGGTTGGTCTAAACTGCGGATATAACCCTGTTTCAAAGCTTTGCCCAGCAACATCGTTGTTACCGATTTCGCCATTGAAAATGAATTGGTCAGACTCGAATCCGAATAATTTTCCCAATATTCTTCATGCAGTAGTTTTCCGTCTTGAATCAAGACAAAGCCAATTGTCCCAAAACTGTCCAACTCTTTCCGTAACGTATCTGTCAGCGAAATCCGGTTGTAATTCGGGTGAAATTCCCAATATTCGGGCGTTCCGGCTTCGATAACATGGTTGTCAAAATCGGTGTAATCGTCAATATGGGCGGTACTGTAGCCCTTCAGAATGGTTTTTTGAAAAGCCTTCAACACGTAACTGTTTCCCGAAACATAAATGCCGATAACGGCCAGCAATACAATTCCTATAAGAAACAAAAGAATTTTTGCAATGATTTTCCCTGTTTTTTTCATAAAAACTAAATTTTAAAATAATTATGTTAGAACAAAGTTAGCATAAAATCTTCAATTACACACAAACGTATAAAAATGTCGGACAAAATTTATAGGGGAAAAATACAGATAATTTTTCAAATAAAAGATGTTTGATTAAAAAACATTTACTAATTTAGCGCACAAAAAATTAGAACAACAAAAAGATATAAGATGAAAAAAAATGGTCTGTTAGTGCTTTTTGCATTTTTCGCGCTCGGCAGTTATGCCAATGATATTATTACGGAAGTGAAGGGGCAAGTCATGGATTCTGTTGCCCAGGAAACCATTCCTTATGCTACAGTTACGATTGTTCGGGCGGAAAATCCGGCTGAAGTTATCAAAGGTTTGGTGACGGACGACGACGGCAATTTCAAGGTTTCCATTGATAAAGCCGGTGATTATTTGCTCACTGTTTCGTTTATCGGGAAGAAAACGGTCAGTCTGCCGTTCAAAGCCGGCGAAGAAACAACGGTTGATCTTCAACAAATTGCCTTGTCGGACGATACCAATGTTTTGGGCGAGGTAACCGTGGTTGGACAAAAGCCGTTGGTGAAAGTCGATATTGACAAAATCACCTACAGCATGGAAGATGACCCCGAATCGAAGACCAATAGCACGCTCGAAATGCTGAAAAAAGTGCCGATGGTGACGGTCGACGGTGACGAAAATGTACAGTTGAAAGGCTCGTCTAATTTCAAGTTTTACATGAACGGCAAACCTTCGACGCTGATTTCCAGCAATCCGAAAGACGTGTTAAAAAGTATTCCGGCCAATACGATTAAACGCATTGAAGTGATTACCGATCCGGGCGCGAAATACGATGCAGAAGGTGTGGCGGGCATTATCAATATCGTTACCCAGTCGGCGTTAGGCGGTTATACGGTTTCGCTCAATGCGGGTGGGAACACGCTCGGTGGACTGAACGGTGGGACCTATTTTACCGTCAAATACGGCAAAGTGGGTTTTACCGGCATGTATAATTTATTTACTTACAACTCCCCGGCAGGAGAAAACCGGTCTATCCGCACCAATTTTTTGGACGATAATATGAAATACATGCATCAAGACGGTACGATGAAATATGACGGGCGCGGACAATTCGGTTACGGCGAATTAAGTTACGAAATTGATACGTTCAATCTGGTTACGCTGTCTTTTAACCGTTATGCGGGAAGTTTTGATTTGGATATGAAAACTACGACCGAGTTGCAAAATGCGGCGGAACAAACGGTTTTTAAATATAGAGAAGAAAGATATAATCCTATTGGACAGGCAAATACAACGATTGATGCCAATTATCAACGGATATTTCCTGTGCCCGACCGCTTGCTGACGATTTCCTACCGTTTAAATCTGACGCCAAATGATAATAGTTCCGAGAATGAAGTGACGAATATTGAAAATTTTGTCAATCGGAATAACAAGCAATTCACTAATGCCGACGATAAGGAGCATACATTTCAGCTGGATTTTACGACACCTTTTAATAAAATTCATTCGTTGGAAACCGGCGTGAAATACATTCTCCGAGACAGCCGTAGCGAGAGCGGACATTCGATGCTGGGTGATGACGGCAATTGGCTGAATATGCCTTCGGATTGGGACGATTTCAAAAACCGGCAGGATATTTTGGCGGCATATATCGGATACAGTTTGAAATATAAAAAATGGGGAGTGAAAACCGGCCTGCGCTACGAGGCAACTTTTCTCGAAGCGTCTTACAAGTTGAACAACTCCATGAATTTCAAAAAAGATTATCAAAATATGGTGCCGTCGGTGGCTGTTTCCTATCAAATCAAACCGCTTCAGACCTTGCGCTTGAGCTACAACATGCACATTTCGCGTCCGGGTATCAGCTATTTAAATCCATACGTCAATAGTTCGGATACGAGTTATATCAATTACGGAAATCCGAATTTGAATGCCGTGCAAAATAATTCTATCTCTTTGAATTACAATTTTTTCAATCCGAAATTCAATATGAATGCCGACCTTTCTTACAACTTTGCAAACAACGAAATCGACAATTATACTTGGATTGATAATGCGATCAGCTATACGACTTACGACAATATTTCCCAAAGCAAAAAACTGAATTTGTCGCTGTATCTCAACTGGACGCTAAATCCTAAATTGAGGATATACAGTAATTTAGGTGGCCGTTATGTAGATTTGAGATCGAATAAACGATATTTGGAATTGTCCAACAGCAGCACAAGCGTGACCAATCACGGTTTTGAGGGCAATGCTTTTTACGGAATACAATATACCGCCCCCTGGAAACTGATTACGAATATAAACGGCGGTAATTATTCGCCGAACATTGGCTTGCAACGGAAAGGTACGGGTTTCTTTTACTACGTACTTTCGATAGGAAAAAATTTGTTGAACGATAAACTGAATTTACGGGCGTATATTGTCAATGCTTTCCATGATAAAATGACATTTGAAAATAACCAATGGACGCCCGATTATTCTTACGATTCATGGAATACGCAATCCCGGCGGAACATTGGCTTTTCGGTTTCTTACCGTTTCGGCGAAATGAAACAGCAAATCAAGAAAACGCAACGGAAGATAGAAAATAACGATAAAATGTCGATTGACCAAGGCGGTGGCGGTGATGGCGGTGCGTCAATGTAAGGCAACTTTTTTATATTCTACATTCGTGAAATAAGCTATTTCGAGTACTTCGGGATTATGTGAACCGATAAAAAGTCCGATGTAGCAAGTATCCGGAAATTCCAATTCAATCATTCCCGTAACGTCTTGCGGATAGGCGTCGGTTGCGGTTTTCATTTTAATTATTTTGCCCACACGTTCCAAAGTGATGTAGTTGCCACCTTTAGGACCAACCACTTCCAATGTTTCCGCTCCTTTTGCGGGACGATATTGCAAGGAAGTCAGTCCGTCACCATGAATGGCAATATCGGCATATTTGGCATCATCCGCAAGGGATTCACGAATCATAACGCCAATTTTCCGGTGAGGGTCCACACCTTCACCTTCAAAAGCGACCTTGGTAGTCAGCGAGAAATCGCCGGTTTCTTTTTTCCACGTAAAGCGGAATTGGTCGTTTGTAAACCACAGATTTACACCTGCGCCGGTGAGCGTGTAAGTTTGTGTAGTGCTGTTGTAACTGAAATCTCCTGTCAATGCAGGATTTCCGATATCTTCGGAACCTTCAAAAATACCATTGTCCTTTGCGGTACACGCAATGAGAAGAACAAATGCGAGGATTGAGAATGTTTTAATAATTTTCATACATATTATAAATTAAATCAATGATAGCGATTATGATAATAAAGAAGTTTGTTTGTCAATATAAAAATAGGTTCGTTTAAGCATTGTCTGTGTTTGTTTGTTCTTGAGCGAGTACTTCATCCAAGTACTCCGAAGGAATTAAGCCGAATTCTTTCTTGAAGCAGGCAGAGAAGTATTTCGGGTCGTTAAAGCCTACGCTGTAAGCCAATTCGGAAATACGTATTTTTTTCTTTTCACTGATAACCTGACAGGCCGTCTTCAAACGTATATTACGGATAAATAAAGACGTATTCAGTCCGGTAAGCGATTTGAGTTTTTTATACAGGGTTGATTTACTGATTCCCATCGCATCGGCGAACTGTTTTTGGTCGAAGTCGGCATCCGCAATGTATTCGTGTACACAGTGTACGGCGTTGTTCAGGAATTCTTCATCAATGCCGGAGTAGTTCATCTGCTTCGCCTCATAGACGTATGATTTTTTAAACTCACGGGTAACCTGTTCCTTTTTCTTGAGCAGGTTTTTAATTTTAGAATGAAGCACGTTCAGGCTGAAAGGCTTGGAGATAAATCCGTCCGCTCCCACATCGTAGGCTTCGGCGCGGTCTTCCTCTGTG